>DASPQB010000225.1:0-4514 GCA_035625205.1 Nitrospirota bacterium
TACCAGCCCGTTCTGCCGCCTGTGCTTCAAAGTAGGAGTCGTTGAAGTGTGGCCTTCAAAAAGAAAAGGAGTTAGCCAATGTTAGCTAACCCCTTGATAATTCTTGGTGGAGCTGAGGGGGATCGAACCCATGACCCCAAGACTGCTAGAAGAGGCAGATAAATAAGGCTTTTTTGCCTATTTTGCCTTTTTAAGGACATAGTTCCCGAAAAGGATGACGCAGAGGGCAACTATTAACATAAACGAACACCTTTGAACCCCTCTACTCACACGCCAACTGACACATCTTCTTTATTGAATTGAAAAAAAGTAAGGATGATTCAAGGCCCTTGGGCATCCAGCGGCCATTTCTTTTTTTGACTCGGTCAGTCCGGCAGTGTTTAAATCATCAAAGAACTGTTTGCCATCCAAAATTAACACATGCTATCTATGCTAACTTGCGACAATGAGTATTCGCGTCGTTCGTTTCCAACTGATAACCGTTTGGGTCACAATCAGGAAATAAAAAAGTGCTGTATTCACCATTCGGAGCAGCCTCAGGGGAACCCTCGTTACTGTTTCGCCTTTCTGATAGGAGCGAAGGCTCTGCCTTGTCAACCATCGTTCAATCGTTCCGGACAGCTTATAGGTACTGATCGTATGAAATCCGCCGGACCGTAGCCTCTTCTCAAGCTCCCCCGGATCATATCGTCTAACATGTCCTACGAATTCGTCATCCTCAGCCCAGAAACGCTTCTGAAAGGGAACCGTTACCACTAGGACCCCTCTCTGTTTCAACACTCTACGCAACTCCGATACCGCTCTTTCCTCATCCGGGATGTGTTCTAAAACCTCTGAGCACAGAATGCAGTCGAAGGAGGCTGCATCGAAGGACATGCCGGTTATTGACGTGACCACTTTCGACTCCGCTTCCACATTCTTCATTGCTTCAGCTGATATGTCGGCCACTACAGTCCTGCCAAGGTCGGGACTCACGGGCGCTGTCCCAGCTCCGATGTCAAGGATACGCCCCGATTTAGGGACATGCTTCGCTATCTTCCACTTTCTGAAGCGGTAGTTAAAGAGATTTTTTTTAAGCGATAGATAGAGAGTGTCTTGGAAGAAGTCATCGAATCTATGTTCACAGGGGTGATCGGCCATTTACGATAAGTAGGTGTACAGGAGATTGCAGAATTATTTGCTTCGACGCCGAATTTGACGGTATAAGCTGTTTACTTAATGCATTCAAAGTAATTCCACGACTATTGCGGGGTCAACGTTGAAATTTTGCCACATCTGATTTGTTTTGTCCACCGTACTATTTCACGTTTTCGCTCAATTAATATAGGTCTTGAACGCGCCAACTGGCACAGCCAAAAGAAAAAGGGTCAGTCAGTGATGGCCAACCCATTGAAAACTTGGTGGAGCTGAGGGGGATCGAACCCCTGACCCCAAGACTGCCAGCCTTGTGCTCTCCCAGCTGAGCTACAGCCCCATTTTCCTTTATACGAGTTTTTAAATTTATCATCACAATTTGTTGTTGTCAAGAAAAAAGACGATGTTCGTGCTGTGTTTTAGTGCGATGAGGGCGACGTTCTCCTCGATTCTTCTTCTCATGATTGACGAAAAAGAGAATCTGAATTTTAATGCACAGAGCAAGAAATACAAGGATCGTAGGACCGGACTAGCATCTGGGCGAGAAGCTCAATTTTCTTATCGTCGGCTCCTTGTGATGCATATTGAGCAACAAGAGCTGCAAGATCTTGCTGAATGTTGGCGTGGTTCTGGCTTGTTGGGATGACACAATCAGCGGACATAATTCTACCGTCGTCATCGAACTCATAGCAGTGATAGAGGATTCCCCGCGGTACTTCGACCGCGCCTACCCCCATCCCGCACTTCGGTGCAACCTTATGACGCGGTTCCTGTCGTATTGAGCCTGTAAGCTCATCGATAAGAGTAATGGACTCCATGACCACATGCACGCATTCCACCAACTGAGCAATATTATTCATGTAGGGGTTGTGGTTCACCGGCTTGAGCCCGTAATTTGTGGCAACGTCCTGTGCCGCAGGATTAAGGAACTTGAAATTATTGTTGATCCGAGCAAGCGCTCCCACGGCAAATGAGTCACGTGATAACCGGCTCCATTTTGCTGTCGACTGATCCACCATGAATTCATTGGTCATCAACCGGTATTCGCGTTCCTTCTTGGTAACACCATCCGTGGACGTTAGATCTCCTCCGATGAAGGGATAGCTACTTTCACCCTTCAGCGAGACAAACTCAGTTTCTCGAGTGAAGTCAGGCATTACAAATGTTTGGAATAATTCCGCGGTGCGTAACAGGTCTTCTCCCGCAGCTTTCAACCGGGCCCTGAATTGCATAAGTTCCTTTTTTTCGGGAATCATGGTGAACCCGCCCACGACCGTTCTCGTGGGATGCATTCGCCGTCCGCCTATGCAGTCGCAGACGTCATTTGCCAATTGCTTCATTCGCACCGCCCTCTGCACCACATCGGGATGGGAACCGATCAGCGGAAAAACACTGCCTGAGTTCAAAAAATCGGGGGCCGCCAGAAAGTACAGATGAAGCAAATGACTCTGGAGCGTCTCCATGTGCTTTAGAAGGATACGGAGTTTCTTCGTTTGCTCCGTAGGTATGATAGCGAAGGCATTTTCCACTGCACGTATACTTGCCAGCGTATGGCCTATAGAGCAAATTCCGCAAATTCTGCCGCTGATCCAGGGAGCATTTTCCCAAGATTTTCCGACAAGCATTGCCTCGAAGAAACGCGGAGTTTCCACGATTTCCCAGCGTGCTTCTATAAGGCTCCCGTCCTGAATTATTATCTTGATATTACCATGGCCTTCGACCCTGGTTATGTGGTGAATGTCAATTGTGCGGGTTGATTTCATAAAGTAGACCTCACTAAAAGCGGATCTCACCAAAACGAAAAGAGAGCAGTAAATAACCCCGCAGCAAAGCTGCGAGGCATTTTTGCTAGAATCTAAAACCTACTTGCTCATCATGCTGATACCGAAAATAGTTTCTGATTATTTCCGCCCTTACTTTGTCGCCAACAGAATGGACAAAGTAACCATCGTGCCATCGTTCTCCGCCCCAGCGCTTTTCCTATATCTCTGGGAACTCTTGGAACATTATGTTGGCGGAGATACCTTTAGTCATTTGCTCTACTTTCGCAGGCGAATACTTCGGAGGAACAACCAAAAACAAATGTACATGGTCGTCCATGACTTCCATCGCATCTATTTCCAAATCGTAATGTTCGGCTATCTCACGAAAGATTTCTTTCAATCGTTTCGTCATCCGAGCGTCGAACAGTTTTTTACGATATTTCTGTATCCATACAAAATGGTACGTGAGATCATAGACATAATGCCTGCTTCTTCTCAATGGGCTCATGGCCCATATTGCATCAGAAAATCATCCCCCCTCGGTCAGGATATCCTTTTCATCTAAGCAGCAAAGCTGCTGGGCATTCAAGGATGGTTTTTTAAAATTACCTCTGGGATTCAGGCCGTATGTTGGTGTTATAGTGCTGATGAAACAATATCTCTTCTGAGCGCATTCGCTTGTTGCGCGAACCCGCCGAAGCACTCCAGACGGTCGAGAATAATATTATCCGAAAAACCGTTCTTTCTCAGTATATTCTTCATTTGTTCAATATTAGCGTCCTCAGAAGGCCCGCGACAGCCCCAACAGCCGAACCGATTGTTCGGGCACCACGAGTCGCATCCGCCGCGCGTTATCGGACCTAGGCAGGGTTCGCCGAGATCGAAGAGACAAGTGTTTTCATTGGCTTTACATTCCATACAGACCGGGTACTTTGCGTGTACTATAGATTTGCCTAGCACGACGCATGTGACGATTTTTTCTACCTCTTCTTTTTTCACGGGACATCCAAAAATTCTGAGATCGACAGACACAAAGGCTTCCAGGGGTTTAGCTTCATTGTTCGTTTCGATTCTGTGAGTTCCATATACCTGTTTTTTCACCCACTCCGGGTCGTTGAACCTATTTTTGAGCTGATTCACACCGCCGAAGCAGGCACAGGAGCCGAAAGCCACAAGCACTTTGGCAGTGCTTCGTATCTTTTTAAGTCTTTCCTCTTCGTCAGTACGGGTCACACTCCCCTCGACAAATGCGATGGCGTAATCATCGTTCTTTTCAGTCATGGCTTCCCGAAAATTGACAACTTCGACAAGGGAAAGAAAATCCAGGAGTGAGGCCTCATTATTTACAATCTGGAGTTGGCATCCTTCGCAGGAAGACAGTTCAAAGAATGCAACCCTCGGTCGTGGCACGGAAACGCCGAGATACGTCCTCGTCAGTGGTTTACGTTGTTCCATCAGATTGCCTCTTTCAGGTTCATTACAGTCCAGTAGTCAAAGACAGGTCCTTTGAGACATGTATATGTGGAACCGACATTGCAGCGGCAGCATTTACCCATGCCACAGTGCATGCGGCGTTCGAGCGACACGAACATTTTCTGCATTGGCATACCATGCTCG
>DASPQB010000226.1:0-3849 GCA_035625205.1 Nitrospirota bacterium
TGATGCTGTAAGTGCGCGCTCTCTGGCTGCCTTTCAGGCTTCGTGCTCTTTGGTACGCCAGGATAAGCCTGGCGTACCGAAGAACACGAGGACCACGAAGATAAATAAGAACCCAATAGAGCCTGACATATCGTCCCTTTGCGAACTAACTCCCATGCTCGCGCACGAAGAACTGCAAAGCTCACGAAGGGTCTAACCGGGAGTCGAAATTGATGAAAAAGCAACAAGAAGCCGATCGACTGAGGTACGAAGCATACGAATGAGAAACGTAGCCGGTGTATTCTTTCACCCCAGGTACGCATTTGCCGGAAGACCCAGAAAAGGCAGCTCCTATTTTTGCCCTTAAAGACCTTAGGATAGAGAACCGGAGTTTTTGCACATCCGATGGAGTGTCAAATCTCGAAATCGGCAGTAATTATACTGTCGCAATGTTCCAGAAGTTTTTTCAATACTTCCTGATGCGCGGGGTGAGACCTGTAGCGCTGGATAGCTTCAATATTTTCAAATTCCGTTACCAGGGCGAAATCGTAAGACCTCTCCGAGCGCAGCACATCCCTGCCGAACCGGAAGTCACCGGCTATCTCGGGGATCGCCCCCGGAAGTCCGGCCAGTCCTTTTTCAATGCCGGCTATCTCAGACTCGGGCACATCCTTTTTGAATTTTATCACCACCACTCGCTTCAGCATGTTTCCACCTCAAATGTTGACATCATTAAAATTCTATTTGCCCATATCGATTTTACCTTTAATCGTATCTTATTCGCCTGATGCCCCTCACTGCTTCGTCGGTTAATTAGAGATGCACAATCTCGACATCACCCCATTTGTCACGCAGGTACTCAGCCACGAGTCGGCGATGACAATGGTTGGGCCTGTCCTCACTGCATAACAGACAGCCGCCGTCCAGTTCGTTCCTGTCGAGATTCTCAACCTTCCGTGTTGCCATAAGGTTAAGGAACTTTTTTTCATAAACGGACCAGTCACCTTTGGATTTCTTGTAATCATCCAGCATGTCTTGTGTAGGGGCGAGCTGGAGGATATGAGCGTAATCGATTCCACAAATCGCCATCGTAAAATATCGCAGGTCGTCTTTCTTCGTAAAACCGGCAAGCTGCGAATTGTTATTAAGACGGATATCAATCAATTTCTTTACGTTGGCGTCTTTAAGTCGAGAGAAAAATATCTCAGCTGATTTTTTGGTAAAACCTATTGTAAATATTTTCATGCTCACCTCATTTTAGGCTTTGCCAGTTACCATATGACCATTTTCGTCACTACCACCCTCCATTTTTACTCCATAGGCAATAGCGTTTTCTTGAATGCGGTAAGCTTCAGCGATAATATCATCGAATGAGCGAAACATATTTAGTTGTCGAAGCTTCAGGTTATCCATAAGGCGCTGTAATGTCTGTTCATGTCCTTCCAGCTGACCGTCAGATAGGATATGCTGGACATGTATACCCAGTTTAATCAAATGGCGGGAAACCAGAATCGCTCGGTGACATTGAAGAGGGTCTTTTTCCGCACATAGTAGAGCGACCCGGTACGATAGGGTTCCATTTTTAATCCTCTCCAGACCATACCGGAAGAGGTCTGTTTGGGCAAGAAGGTCGTATTGTACTCGGCCATTTCGATAACATGTTTTGTCATGCGTTCTGGCACCCAACTCCTTGCCAAGAAAGACATAAATAATGCCCTCCGAGCGAAGTACCTGCTTCAAGGTCTCACGATTAAATTGCGGGTTGATTTGGCTGTATGGCTGAGACCGCACATCGCATACAGCTGTGATACCATGTTGCTTTAGAAGGGCAATCAACTTTTTTATAGAATGCGTGGAATGACCGATTGTGTAAACTGGGTAAGTCATGACTACTTGGCTCTCTCTGGAGTAATGACCGCGGCAACCAATTTATAAGTGAACCCCTGAAATATTTCACCAAGACTAACACAGAGGCGGGCAATTTTGATTGCGAAAGAACCATCTGAACCTGCCAAATAGTGTTGCTCCATCCACGGGTCAGTTACGGCAAGCTTGTATTGATGCCCGCTGAACCGGAAATCAGCCCTCACACGCCGTTCGGGTCCGTAGGTTCCATCCTCCTCGGCAACGATGACCCTCAATTGAGACGGATTTATTAACAGCAGAGAATTCTTGAGAGTGGAAGCGATTGCTTCAGGTATTCGGTCGTTAAGTCCGTTATACGAGGAATACCCATTGACCCAAAGTGGCCCGCTTAGTTTGTCCGTGGCAGCAACGATTTCATCCCAAGTAGCCCGTCCAATGCGTGCCCAATAATATCCAGAGCGATAAAGATGATTTTCGGATTGATACGACTTTGGTCGAGGCTCAATCATCGAAATGTTGATGATGTCAAGAAGAGCTGCACTACTGCCGTCCTTGTACCGCAAATCTCTTCTTGGAATCTCCTCAAACTGACGGTCGCTCACAGGCCGAATCCACTCACCGAAATTTTCCTCCAAAACTTCTTTCCCTGCTATGCAACTACCCGCTTTTTTGCGAGAATTGGCGAGGCATAAAATCGTCTTGTCGTATGCCATTCGGGTTTCACTATGCTTCTACAATGAGCACCTAAGCGGTAATGAGCACCCCGCGCATGTCGCTGGCGGCTCCCGCGTTATACGCTGTAATAGAAGGTCAACACGAGCCGTCAGCCCCTGCCCATTTCTTGTTGCATGGCCAAAATTACCGGACCTGAGACCCTTCCAATATAGCGCAAAATGAGAAAAAAAGATACGCCTCGGCGCTCCTGAATCCTTCTCACTCAACCTCGATTTTGGTCGCTTTCTTGCCTTCCGGCTTGGAACTCTTTTTTTCCTCCAGGGTCGAAATGCGCCGGTCGATGAGAGACTTAAATGCCTGGAGCACCTCTATTTGGGCGTTGGAGATATGTGTATAAAATTCATTGTGCTTGTCCTTTGAACTCCTGACAGCCCTCAGGAACCGGCAAAAGGGGCAGCTCTCGCCCTCGGACCGCGGTCCGTCGTCATGGTTGCAACCGGAGCTGGATTCATTCATGGTCTCCTCCAAAATCGATCACAAGGTAGTCGTCGATTAGCTGGGCCTTCCTGGGTTCCAGAGGGACAAAGGCCCGAGGCAGAATAAGGCTCCTTTTAAAATTGCCGATGCGCACAATTAGCTCCTCGCCGACTTTGGAAAGCTCCAGGTCCGCCTTTTCTACGAACGGCAGGTGTAATCTCGCAATATGGCGGCCGTTTCCTCCGCTGAATTCACATGTGCGGTGGCCGTAGAAAATGTCGGCTGGATTGCGATCCTTATAAAGCTCCTGTCCAAGGTCTCTAAGAGCATTATAACCGAGCACCTCTGAACTGTAGAAGGGGATTTGCAGCATCGGGATCGGATGAAAATAAGAATGGGCGAGATCCATATATTCCTTCTGGGACTTTTGCCAAAGTTCGATGAAGCTGCCCGGCGCCCCGTTCGGGAAAACGCGGTTGATGATCACGGCATCGATTGAAAGCTGATGGAGCGTAAAGAACATGAATGCCCTTTGCGTCTCGCGCAGGACCATTTTCTCCAGGTTGGTGACAAGTCGAACCGATGTGGTTTGCGGATCGGTGAGAAGCCGGTCTACTCCCCGCAGTCGCAGGAAAAGCTTCTCAATGGAAGCAAAGTACACGTCTTCCGGGAGCGGTATGTCGGAAATCCTTTTGGCCACAGGTCGCATGTAATGGGCCAGTGTCCTTTCGAGGCGGAAAATCTTCTTCATGTACCATTCGAGTGCCTTGGGCAGGCTGATGAAACGGATAGATTCCGCCGTTGGGGCACAGTCGAGTATGATGAAGTCGTATGTGCTCTCCTTTGCGTACT
>DASPQB010000227.1:0-17278 GCA_035625205.1 Nitrospirota bacterium
AACCAGCGTAGCGGAGGGCTGCTTCTGAGCCCGTTCCTCGAGTAACGCTGAGTGTTGAGATGGGAATGAGCACGGGCTTGGAGGAAATCCTCTAGGCCCTGTTGTTCTAGCGCAACCGTGAGAACAATCGGAATGACATGCAGGAAGGGGGCAGCAGGGTAGTGATACCGTACTATATCTCGAAGATCAAAGGAAGAACGGCTGGGATGTTACGCAGGGAACCTTCTGCATGCATCACACGAGTGATGTGTCTTTTGAAATGAGCAACTTCTCACTGTAGTTTGTGAAAATCGTAAAGCATCTGCAGTCGATCCAGATTCTTGCGATTAGGGCATAAAGAATGCACTTACTCCAGAATGTAGGGGCTACTACAACAGAGCAAAAGGCACGCTGGTTTTCACGGAACGAGCTGAGGGCATCTAGTCATTGGTTGAGGCCATCAGCCGTTCCTTGTCCCTAAACAGCATATCGCATTTATTGGCATAGAGCTTCATTACAATGCCCTTGCCGAACGTCTGGTGATTTACAATGTCGCCTATGCGGTATTTCGAAGACATGCTGTAGTCACGCTCTTTCCCTTTTGCTTCTGCAAGCCCGGCCTCCCAGATGATCTCCGTTGTCGCTGCTTCACCAGCTCCTTTTTTCGCTCGCGGCTTCCGGACTTTTTGAGCGTCAAGAGGGCTCCTGAATTTATGCGAACTGCCGCAGCTTTTACATCTCACCTTGGAGATCACCTCTCTCTCCATCACCATGATGGTATGCTCGAGACTCAGTTTGCACTTCCCGCAATACGAATCGATGTTTTGACCTACTAAAATCTTTTCCACCATACTGCCTCCTCGTAGCATCGCCTTGCATTACCTGGATGTCCCCCCTTGAAATTGCTCGGAGAAGGTGTGAATTCGGAACCGCCTGAACCTTTGCCCTTCTCGGGATACGAACGTCATACCTTGTATGGGAGAGAAAAGCTCTAACCCATTTTATTGTCTTATAAGCTGAACCTCTGCCTTAAACATCATTCGGTGTCCGCCATGATCAGCGATTTAATTTGCTTCCTGGAGTACCTTGAACGATACATTCTCAACTAAGGTCTTTACCTTTTCCCGGTAATCAAGCATATGAGGCGATCCGAGGTGAGCATGGAGCAGTTCCAGATTTTCCCACGTCTCAAGAATGGTAACAACATTTTTCTCGAGAATCTGCGAAGGCAGTTTTACGTCAACATCGACTGTAGGAACGTATTGGATACATCCCTTTTCTTTTCTGACCGCAGGTATATTGGCTTTAAGAATTGTAAGATAATCGGAAAGCTTTCCTGTCCGCACACGAATCGAAGCAATTACGTTGATCATAACCATCTCCTTAATTTATAGAGGAGGTAGACAGTTGGATCTGTGAACCATATAATATATCACTAAGCAGGATAAGAGGATATTAAACCGAAATCTGACACCAAGGTTCCCCTTCAAACTTCAACAGTATTCTGAGCTACTTCCATAATTCTGGTGGTCCGATCCGCAACAATTCAAACTCAGCTTTCCGACAGAGGCAACAAATTCAGCTTGGAAGGTATAGTGACCAAGCGCTAGTGATACGATGTTGTATCGCGGTTGATACCAGCTCTCTCTTACTAACAATGCACAATTAATTGCAGAATATTACGTTGCAAAAATAGGTATTTCATTTTACCGTATGATGGTCAATCAGTCAAGGAAGTAGAGAGATCTATGGTAAAGCCTCTGAGATGTATTTTCCAAATTGCCTTCGTATACGGGTTGTGACTTTACGAGCGGCACGGAATACAAACGAGAAAAGAAACGGGAGAAGTCTGATTCCCAAAAGTGATCACGCTGTCCGTTATGTACCGATACCGTTCGAGGCTGGGACACCATTGACATTTTCAGGCGACCATGCATTTGCGGTGAGACGCCTACCCGTGATTCTCCGTCCCTCATCGGAACCAAGAAAGACGGCAACGGGAACGATGACATTGGGCTTGAGCAGGCGTGAGCGGAGATCGGCGGGAAAGCTGGTTGGGATCATGCCAGTATCGGTAGCGCCGCCGGGAAGGATCTCGTTTACGGTTATGCCCGTGCCCTCCAGGTCCTGTGCCCAGATGATTGTTTCGGACTCCAAGGCTGCTTTTGACGGACCATAGGGTGAAAATCCTCTGCGCTTCATGGTCTCGTAGTTCATGGTCACATTGATGATCGCCCCACTCTTCTGGCGAAGCATGTGCGGAACAACTGCGCGGGCCATGAAGAAGGGACCGTTCACGTTCGTATCTATCACCATTTTCCACGCCTCGGGATCCGTTTCCCAGAAGCGAGTCGGCTCGGTCATGAAGTTCGGGGAGACGTATTTCATACCCCGGCCGGCGTTGTTCACCTGCACGTCAATTCGACCGAAGTGGGAGATCGTTTTGCTTATGACACCTTCACAGGCGCCGTAATCGGTCACATCCGCCAGAAGAGCAAGGGCTCTGTCCTTTCCCCATGCTGCAGCAAAGGAATCTATCTCCTTCCGCTCGCGAGCTGCAATCACCACTACGCGGCAGCCTTCTTGCACGTATCCCTCAGCAATAGCCCTCCCAATGCCCCGGCCGCCACCGGTGACGATTGCTACTTTCCCGTCCATTTTGCCCATGATTACCTCTTTTGTTCTTCCATGCTCAAGTTAGCCAATTGATGAATAGCTCCCAGATCATATGGGATTTGCAATGTCGAGAGCATCGCAAAAAAACTAACGAACGCCATTTTCAGGCATTTATCCAAATGTTAAATCAATCCCGAAGTTTGCTTTTACCTTGGCCCTGATCCAACTCTCCGCCATTAATCTGTCCCTAAATGTCATCGTCTCCCACCCGGTATGTTCAATAAATGATTCCCATAAACGCGAAAGCCCAAAAGCAAAAGCGCTCTTAGCTATTACAGCAACGATGGCACCATCGGGGACGAGGCTCGCAATCTTTTCATCCTGCATTGCAATCGTTGTCATTTCTGATTCCGATATATTGAGGTCGTTTATTGCCGACTCATCAATGAGTCCATATCTCAAATGTTTTATTTCTTCACCGAAAGCCAGAATTTTCTTATTTGCATCAATGAGGTCTTGGCCGGTCAACGTTCCGTTGCAGTCATACAGAACACCTATGCCGTCGTGCAGTAATTTAATATCGATGGGCATTGATTCTCCCTGGTGCAATTATTGCGATGTCCATAAAGTGTAACTGTTAAAAGACTCGCCGGGCAAGTACTGAGACCCCATCACCGGGATTGATGGTTGTCACAATAGTTCAAGCCATGGTCAGATAATTATTCAAGCGGTCACTTGTTAGTACCATCATTGCGATCAGGGAACGGTTTTCTGGTTATAGCTGATTCGAAGCTGACAGTTTTCGGCAATCTTCGTTAAGTATTGGCTGTGTGCGACCCTGTCAACAACGCGAAGAAAATCAGCTGCATGTATGCAAAAAGTCGGCTTTTTATGTGTTCCCCGGCTGATCATGAATTTTTGGCTGCATCTCACACCTGGGCATCGCGGCTAAAAAGGGCATCATAGGAAGAAGCCTCTTTTAGTCAACAGAGACGCAAAAGAGGATGATCCACCAGAGGATAACGCATTGACTATAGGGGGCTTCTATTGAGACTTGGTCACACGTCTCTACACTTTTACAATTAACTTTCGCTCTTGATGAATCTTACCCCCATGGCAAAAGCCGGTTCGCAGTCCTTCGGGAAAAACTCTTTGCGTCTTTTGGCTTTTTTCTCGGGATCGAACCGGTCAGCGATCACCTTTGAATAATCAGTAAACTGGTATGTGTCAAAGCTGAGGAGCGATTCCGAGGATCCGAGTATTCTTTTCAGGTAACTCTCGTTTAAAGCGACATGCTGGCCTATGCTATAGTTATTCATCTGTTCCTCGGTCGTATTCATCGTATAAATGAATCCAGCGTGGATCTTTCTGAAGAAAAGAGAGGCGGGCGGATCGGGATCGGTCAATACGGGGAAGAGCAAGCGTTCCATGAGTGATTTCATCTCTCCGGAGACGGTTCCGAAATAGATAGGCGACCCGAGGATGAGAGCATCAACTTCACGGATCCTATTCAGAGTTGGCGATAACCCATCGTTCATCGCGCCTGCCCTGTAACTTTTGCCGCCTCTCGTTTTACATGCGAAGCAGCTGTGGCAACCTTTATACTCAAGATCGTACAAGTGGACAAGCTCGGTATTCGCTCCCTGCGATGCGGCCCCAGCAAGCGCCTTTTCAAGCAGCATTGCAGTGTTCCCATTTTTTTTCGGGCTTCCATTAAGAGCGATGATGTTCATGCGAACTTCCTCTCTGAGCAGTTTAGCTCTCTGAACATAACTCGCCGTTGCGAAGAGGGCTTCACTCTCCGGTTAAGGTTCGCCGCTTCTTAACGCTGGTTTGAAGAAGCGTTCTCTACGTATCAATGCAGGCATGCTGCAGGGTAATCATTTTAGAGCATATTGTTGTTCCCCTGGACAAGTCATACGGGGGCTTGAACATATAGTAAAAGCATATCATAATTTGCATTTATGTGAGTTACTTAATTAAGCTATCGAAATCACGAGACATAGAGTTGAATTCCAGCAAGGGTACGCTCACCGTACCTCTATTCCCGTCCTCCATAACGTATTATCTCCCGTAATAAACTCGGCATGACAGCCAATGTTTGAGCGCGATTCCAGGTGAGCTTAGGAATGAACATCGGTGCCAATATTTTACTTCATCTCCAGAATTGCAACCTTGTCAGTAGTTAACACTTAAGTTTTAATTTTAAGCCACATGTGAAACCTTGTTTCTTCAGGTCGAGGATATAAGGCATTGTTTACGAAGCAATCAGACAGCGTGTTGCATTGAGCTGTGATAGTACTTGGTTGAGATGGATTGACTTTTCCTTAAACCGTTGATACCATGAAAACATGGTGATTCCTTAGGGGTCCAAGGTTAAGCTTCACATGCGGCCTGAAGATTTCGAAAAATTCTAATTCAAGTTTACCGGAGATAATCCGTTCGTTTCGAATAAAGCTCTTGCGCTGCAGAAAGAAGAGTTGGATGCTGGAGAACACGGCCCTTCCGGTAGTGACCTGGTAGATCTCCCTGCATGGAAAGAACAATTGTCTTTTTTAAAAGAGGTTCCGTCACAGGCAGTGCTGCAAGGGCTTACGGACCTCTTGCCGGCGCGGAGATGGATCGTTGACGTTTTTTGCTAAGGATGAATGCATACAGGTACCATGGGCTCCAAAATACTATACCGGTTACGCAAGCGATCACCACGGGCGGAACGCGATTCGTCATCGTTTTTTCCCCAGGGGTGTTTTGTCCGGGAATGCATAACATGGTCTTTTCCTACTTCAACAAGCTATCGAGCAGCCAAAAACGCATCTACCAGAAAAGCGATGAGATCCATGCCGTCCCGTTGCCTGATGCAGAAAGGTTGCGTCCGCTTATCGATCATTTGACTTCTGCGCTAGAGCTTGAAGATCGAGAGCAGACCGAAAAGATCTGCCGCACATTGGTTGGGGGCATGGCATGCTGCCTCGGCATCCCTCCACTCCGCGTAAAGGTGCTCGCGGTGAGACCCTCTGCCAAATGGGGTGAACTGCATGGATTGTATGAACTGGGAGAAGGCAAGGCTTCTGCGGTCATTACGCTCTGGATGCGTACGGCAAAACATCGTCGCGTCGTCGCGTTTCGCGCATTCCTTCGCACGCTCCTCCACGAATTTTGCCACCACGTGGACTATCAATTGTATCGTCTGCCTGACTCATTCCATACCGAAGGTTTCTATAAGCGCGAATCGAGCCTCTTTCATCAATTGCTTCCGATGAAAGAATGAACCTATTATGAGTGTTTTATCATAGATAACGCTGAAGGACGCGAACCGTCATCGCAAAAAACTAGAACTGGTCTTCGCATATGGTAACAACGTATACCCTGGCATTCCGGGTCATCTGGTGCTGCTGCATTTTTCAAAATGATCGGTATTTCTCCGGAGCCCGGGTCAAGGTTCTGAAGCCGGCTCGGGTGTGGTGCTCCGGTCACGCCGGGGCCGGTACGGTGGGTGCCCATGCATGAGTTCTATCTCGTGTCGCTGTTGATGATGGGAATGATATTTTCTTTCTGGCTATAAAAGCATCTTGGGAGATCCGGAATGCTGTTGTGCGTCATGCGACAGAAAAGAAGGTGCAGCAGCGGAGCTATAATTGAGACTGCAATGACCAAATCGCCGAAATCATGGCACAGCCATCGTTCCTGCAGCCGCATTCTCCTTGCTGGGCTGTTCATATACGCCTTTTTCCTGAATGGCTGCATGGCCGGCAAAACGCGGTCTTTACCCTTTACCGAGTATCCCCCAGCAGATGCCATTAACCTTCGTGCAGGGAAATTCGTGATCGAAGTTGATCCCTTCGACATAGGCTCAACCGAGATCAAAGGTGGCCATCATGAAGGACTGCTTCAGGTCCGCCAGCCATGGATCTGGGGCCTTTCGAATGAGCAGAAGGAGGCTTTGTATGGTGACCTTGCCAACATCGTTCGCTACGCCTTTATTGACGAGTTCCTGAGGCGGAACCAGCGTGTCATCCTCCCCGGATACAGCGCCCCTACGGGGAGGATCGACTATGCGATCACCGGCACGGTCCGGTCAGTGGAACTGAACACTTATGGGCAGGGAACACGGGAAGGATTCGGCTCTGCCGGGAATTACTGGGAGGCGACCATTGAAATGTCTGATGTCAGAATCCTTCGTTACAGCGACAATAAGGCGATCTGGCAGGGAGACATCATGCAGTACTGCAAACTGCAGGAAAGCCCGGTCAAGCTCGATTGGACGATCTTCACGGTCATCCGGAAATCGCTCGAAAACAGGCTCACTCTCTCAAAGGGGGCGACGCCGGCCAGGATCGATAAAGTGGTCGAAAACTCGGCTGGCGATTACGAACTAGAGCCCCTGAAACAAAATCCGGTCGAAATTGCAGCCCGACTTGCAGCTATTGACGTATTAAAACGCATCGTTGAACAACCCCGCAGTGAATCAAAATCCGGCGACAGATAAGGTGTGAATTGATTCTGTTAGAAATTTGAAAGGAGCTGAAACAATATCTCGCAGCTCGGCCTGTTCCAAACAAAATTTGTTCTAGTTCCAATCCATCGAAAGGAGCGCAAGAGCTGGTTCAGGCAAACAAGCTTTGACATTCATCGACACTTTTGTAGAATATGGCCGACCTGTCGGCCTACAAACCTAAACCATTGATCCTGGACCTATTTACGGCACAAGTCCTTCTCCATAAGGATAACGGGATGCGAGTGGTACATTGTTTTTTCCTTAATTATCCAGCCTAATTTTGCATAGAACAGCTGAGGAAGAACTATATCAGTTGCGAACAGGAACAGTTTGCATATATCCAGTTCGGCGGCCTTTTTTTCGGCGGTCTTTACCAAACAAGAACCAATCAGCCTTCCCCTCCAATGCTTGACCACGTAGAGGCTCGTAAGCCAGTGCGGCGCGTCTTTTCTCGTCTCAATGTCAAATGTCGTAAGAGATACCATGCCAACAGGTTCTCCCGCGTCGAAGGCTACCAGGGTGAGGGGGAGTCTTTCTTTATTAATTCTCTCCCGCAAGAGGCTTACGGCATATTGCAGCGTCATTGCAGGATACAAATGTGACCACTCGCCGTATATCCAGGTAGCAAGAGCTGGAATGACTTCTTGGTGATCGCCTAAATATTGGATATCCACGCATGCACCATGCTTATAGAGGACTATGATTATTGCACAGGAACCATGAAAAAGCCGCTATCCCATGATCTGAATACGCTGAGAGGTTACTGGTTATCATGACTATGCATCTTGCACGAAGAGGTAAGGAACTTGCACTAAGTATACAAAACATTTTTCTTATGAAATATCTACGCTAGCGAGCCTTGGTGAAATTGCCTGGTTTCATGCATGGCTCTCTGAAGAGCATTGTTCATGATCCATTCCCCGCTTCCACTGTGTATCGCAATCCCGTGCACTGGACGCCGCGAGCGAAAGCCACAGTCCAGATAGTGCCAATTCACTGTGAAAAACCGCTGGTTTTAACCATGGGTAGAGTTAGAGGAAGTAATTGGCGTGTCTGTACCTGGTGAAAATCTCACAACAATGTTACTCAGGTTCTATGATCAGCCGGTGAAATATCCTGTCGCGGTGCATTGCGAAGCCGTCCCTGTCCTACTTGATGTCAGCGCCCAGCATTGCGATTATCCGTTCGGGATCTTCGATCCGTTTGACGTGCTCCATCTGGTCCACTTGCTGCCGAAGGTACTCTTCTTGTTCACGACTTAAGGAAATGAACTTGATACCGCCCCGATAACAGGCGCCGTCTTTTTTACACCAAACCAGAGTTCCACACTTTTGTCCATAGAGGTTCTTCTTGAACCAGATGATGCCTGGTTCGATGGGACGATCGGATTCGATACCGACGCCGATGACACTATAATCCACGATCTTGACGATATGGTCTGACCACTCGAGTGTATTCACAGAGATAACTCCGAGGGAACACGTACGTTCTATCGTGAGGGGACGCCGTTTTACACCCTCTCCTTGATTATTTCTTTTTTCAGTCACAATGCGCCTTCTATAAAAAAATAGTGTCTGATCTTTACCTTGAACTTGATGAGACGGCCCCTAAAGGTATTCTACCAAAAAATATTTTAAACCGGCAACTCATTACTTGCTGATCAAAAAATTTAAGCAATTTTTACGCCATAGTTATAGTCTGCGGCTAATCAGGGAGTTACTAATCGTAAAAGTTATGGAATGAAACACTATTGGGCTAATTTCCCACGGTAATGGGTGAAATGCCTAGAACGGTACAGGTTCCCATTTTATTTCAAAAATTGCACGTGCTGAACGCGGCATGGTGATCAGCTTCATGGATGACCGCAGAGAGCACTATGTTAGCTGGTATGTAACAACCGACTCTATGTTCATTTCCCATTATCCGGACCCGTTACGCACCCGGCATCTGACTGCACTCGTTGAACACACGGAGCACGCACATACGGCACCGTTCCGGGTCAAGCCGGGGAACGAGCGCCCGGATCGCGGCCTTCTTGGAGCCCAGAATATTCTCCTCACCGATGCGGTCGACATACCCGCCCCGGTGAAGCGTTTCAACCACCTCCCCTTTGAGCGAGCACAGGTACAGCTTTCTGCCCTCGAGGTGCAATCGGTGCGCCTCATTCGCCAGGGTCTCCGCGCCGGCCACGTCGATGAAGTTGATCCCGCCACCAACGATCAGGATATGGGCTTGCTCGGGGCTCGCGCGCGTCACTGTGCGCAACTCCTCGGAAAAGTGGTTAACGGCGCCGAAGAAAAGGGAGCCATCTACGCGCATGATCTTAAGCTGCGGGCACTCGGGGAGTTCCTTCCGATTGATGTTGATGAAGCGCTGGCTGTCATCCTGGTGATCGGCAACAAGCGTCACGAACGCAGGATGGGATGTACGATTCAAATAGAGCAGCAGGGAGAGTATAACGCCCACGTAGATCGCAAACTCCAACTCCACGAGCAGCGTCGCAAGGAAGGTGACAGCCAGGACCGCCGTTTCTTGACGGCTTGTCCGAATAATTGTTGCAAGGTGATGGAAGTCGATGAGGTTCCACGCCACCAACAGCAACACTCCCGCCATTGCCGGGATCGGCAGATAGGCAGTGAGCGGAGCGATCAAGAGCAGTATAAGCAAGAGCGCCACTGCCGCAAATACCGAGGCCAGGGGCGTACGCGCCCCAGCGTCGAAGTTTACGCCGGTACGGGTGAATGAACCCGATGAGGCGTAGCTCGAGAAAAAGCTGCCGACCATGTTAGCGAGGCCCTGACCGATGAACTCCTGGTTGCTGTCGATGCGCTGGTGAGACCGAGTGGCTACAGCGCGGGCAATGGAAACCGCTTCAGCCAGGCCGAGCATGGTCAATGCCACCGCTGCAGGCGCGAAAATGCGAATGTTTGACGTCGAAAGGTCGGGCAGCGAGAACGGCGGAAAATGCGCAGGCAGCGAACCGACGAGACGCACGCCGTGCTCCTTTCCATTCAGCAGGAGCGAGAGAATGCTTCCGATGACCATGGCAATGAGCATGCCAGGCAGTTTCGGAAGGTACTGCTTTAAGAGGATTGCTGTCACAAGTGTCGTTACCGCGATAGCAATGACGATGAGGTTGATATCGGGAAGGTGGCGAAGCACGTCCACCCAGACATGGATGAAGGCGTGACGCATTGAAGCAGGAATGCCGAGAAAGTTGCTGAGCTGGCTCGTGCCTATCAGCAGTGCTGCACCGGTAGTGAACCCGATTACGACAGAATGAGACACGAAGTTTACGAGAGCACCGAGCCGTGCAAAGCCCAACGATAGCTGGAACAGGCCTGTCAGGAATGTGATGGTCAGTACCATCTCAATGTAGGTAGGGCTGCCCACCGGCGCAAGCGGACTGACAGTCGTGAACAGCACGATGGATATGGCCGTAGTCGGTCCGGAAACCAGGTGGAAGGACGATCCGAAGAACGCGGCAACGATGGCGGGGACGATGGCCGTATACAGGCCGTACTCCGGCGGCAATCCCGCGATCATGGCAAAGGCAACGCCCTGCGGCAGGACGATGATCGCGCCAGTCAGTCCTGCGAGGAGATCGGCGCGTAGCGTCCGGCGGTTGACCTGCGGCCACCACTCTGCGGCGGGGAAGGATTTCTTGACCAGCGCATTGAGATCGAACACGGATTATACCCCTTTCTTTATGGAAGTTCTCTTTGCAATATCCCGCTCCATTCAGAAGCGGATCAAGTTCTAATGTATTATATCCTAAACCTGGAGAGCCGAAACCACAAGGCATTTACGCGATCAAGGCAGGCACAAGAGGGTTCATCAACGAATCGTGCTGACCGTCCCTAAAAATACCCCGTTAAGATCCTTGATGCAGGGAGCTCTTCTGTAGAGTCAAAGCATCCATGTGCAGAATTGCCCGTCATTGATCATGTGGTCACCCCATCGTCCATCACCAGAACCCATGCCGAGCGGCCCGCGACTGCTTTATGCGGTAATTTTAGGTCGCTGATCAGATACTCCGTTGTGCAGCGAATCACGTTCTTGAATTGACAAAATTCCCGAAGCCTGATACCATCAACCTATCCACGTGAGACCTGCAGTTCAGGAATTAAATTGGTGCTATGTACCTATGCTTCGCAGGAGGTATCCGTCCTGGGTCGATCATATATAAATTATTTTTCTGCCATACTGCACTCTTGATCTATTATTTTACGACTATCTATATTGTTCTAAAATGCGCGTCAGAAGTAAATCTAAACAGTGCAGACACCGGTGTATCACGGAGGTTTACATTGTGGTTGCTTTAACCACAGACCATCTGCGATAAGAATAAGCTGCAGTCATAACATGAGTACTTGCGAGGTGATATGGAGATCAGGTCAATTAACAAGAGAATATTATTCAATAAGGACGACAGCGCTCAGGCAGAGAAAATCCTAACTATTGTTTTGAACAACATAGCCCAGGGTGCAGTCGTTGTTGGCCCAGACTATGCCGTGCTTGCATTCAACAAGCAAATGGAGGAACTTTTTGGGTTGCAGCAGGGAACAGTCGAGGTGGGCCGTGATTTCAGAGATATTCTCAGAGCATGGGCCCATGCCACAGGACAAACACAGGATATGCTTGAACGGACGATAAGGGAACTTGATCTGCCCAATAAGTTTGAAATTGAATTTTCGCAAACGGTGCAAGGCATTGACCGATGGTGCCTCCTGACCCATACCCCGTTGCCCTCAAACGGATTTGTGAGGACATATTCAGACATCACTGAGAAGAAAAAGGCGGATGAGCAGCATATGTATGATGCCTTCCACGATTCCCTGACGGGACTCCCGAACCGGGCACTTTTCATGAATCGGCTCCATCACGTTATCACCGCGTCGCATCGACGGCAAGGCACTTCTAACTACGCGGTCTTTTTCCTTGACATGGACCGGTTTAAGATCATCAACGACAGCCACGGTCACACCATTGGCGATCAACTCCTCGTCGTGGTCGGTCGCAAACTGGCCGATTGCATCCGGCCCGGAGATACTATCGCGCGACTGGGCGGTGATGAATTTGCCCTTCTCCTGCAGAACATCAGCGATGCCGCCTCCACGGTCACCGTTGCAGAGCGGATCCGGGAGAAATTAGCTGCTCCAATCGATATCAAAAAACATAAAATATTTACTTCGCTCAGCATCGGCATCGCGTTAGGGTCGGACGATTATGAACGGCCGGAACAGGTCCTGCGCGACGCGGACATCGCCATGTACGAGGCAAAAGGACGAGGAAACGCATCGTATGAGATCTTCGATATCAAGCTGCATGCCAATATCCTGGACCGGCTGCAATTGGTGTCTGATCTGCGGGGAGCTGTCGACAATAAGGAACTTGTTCTCTACTATCAGCCCATCCTCAACCTGAAAACACAACAGTTTATCGGATTTGAAGCACTCGTCCGCTGGAATCATCCGAAGCGGGGCCTCATCTACCCAATGGAGTTCATCCCCTTGGCCGAAGAGCATGGACTCATCTATCAAATCGGAGCATGGATAATTCGCGAAGCCTGTCGCGAGTTGAAATTGCTTCAGGTCCGGTACCCCGCGCAACCACCGCTCAATATGAGCATCAATATTTCAAGCAGGCAATTCTCACAGCAAGACCTCGTCAGCATGCTCTCCGGCTTTCTCACAGATACCAACATTGATCCGAACACCTTGATACTGGAAATCACCGAGAGCGTGATCATGGAGAACGTTGATGTTGCAGTCGATACCATGAGGCGGCTCAGAAGCATGGGGATACGGATCTATATTGATGATTTCGGAACCGGCCATTCATCACTGAGCTACCTGCAACTCTTTCCGGTCAGTGCGCTCAAGATTGACCGTAGTTTTATCAACAAACTTACGACCAGCGGTGAAAATCAGGAGATCATCACACACATTGTTTCCCTGGCAAAGAGCCTGAATTTTGATGTGATTGCCGAGGGGGTGGAAATGGAACACCAATTAGCGAATGTCCAGAGCCTGCACTGCGGCTATGGCCAAGGCTTTCTCTTTGCCCGTCCCATGGCCTTTAATGCCATTGACGCGTGGATGCAGAAACAGAGACAGAAAATGTAAATATACTTGTTTCTTTCCGTGGATGGCACTCCATGTCCCTGGTGACCGCCTCGATGCCTTCGAATCGATCCTTCGTCAGGTTCCTGAAGTAGCTTTCCGGACCGTTCTGGCTGCGATCATCCTCGTGGCATTTGGCTGTGCTGCCGTCTCTGTCGCATACCACCATCCAGAACGACGTGATATGCTTCAACAAACGATCTATCTGCACATCGTCAACATATGGCGTTCCATTTCTCTAACAGTTGACATACGGAGGTAAACTTATGGAACATTCTCGCAGAACCTTTCTCAAAATAGCCGGTGCAGCGGGGATTGCCGTTGCCGCAGGGAGCTCCCTTTTGCCTGCAGAAGAACGGCCGGGGCAGACGACGAGCTACACAACCGGCCGGCTACTTCCGAATCAGATGACGTTCTGTACTCTGCGCCGCGATGGCCGCTATGTGCTCGGTATGCGTACTGCAAAAGGTGTCCTTGACGTGGAGATGGCTGCGAAGATCCTCGGCAAGAGCGCGCCGGCCACCATTGAAGAGGTGCTGCAGGGTGCGGACCCCCAGGCCCTCCGGTCCTTGGCCGATGCGGCACTTTCATCCGGCACGGCAAAAGCGGCATTTATCGACGAAAGCAAGGCTTCCTTCGGGCCATGCGTAACGAACCCGGAAAAGATCATCTGTCTCGGCTATAATTACAAGAAGCACGTGGCTGAGATGCATATCCCGACGCCCACATCGCCGGTCCTTTTCAACAAGTTTAATAATGCGCTCAATTTTCACAATGGCGTCATCAACCTGCCCCAAAAGGTGGCGAAAAAGTTCGATTACGAAGTTGAGCTGGTAATCGTGATCGGGAGGACGACGCGCAACGTGAGCGAAGCGGACGCGCTCTCGTACGTCTTTGGCTACTGCACGGGCAATGACTTTTCAGCGCGCGACCTGCAGTTCAAGACGAGTCAGCTGATGCTTGGCAAAACCTGCGATGGCTTTGCGCCACTCGGTCCGTGGCTCGTCACCGCGGATCAGGTACCGGACCCGCAGAATCTCAAGCTTGAGTGCCGGGTAAACGGGGAGGTGCGTCAGTCGTCGAATACCAGCGATATGATCTTCGGTTGCAAGACCATCATCAGTTATATCTCCCAGATCTGGACGCTCAAACCGGGCGACATCATCTTTACGGGCACCCCGGAGGGTGTGATCCTGGGCTATCCGCCGGAGAAGCAGGTCTGGCTCAAGCCAGGTGATCAGGTGACGACGTCGATCGAGAAACTGGGAGAACATAGCTTCACCCTGGCGTAGCCAGAGGTAAGAGGGCGGCCGGAATTGGATCTATAGACCGTACCGTCGGGAGTTGAAAACGCCCCTCCGCTCATGCATGCTGCCATTTACTGAGACAGTCGCAGAAGCGCTCGGGCACCCACCCATGAGGAATATAACGCGGGAAACCCCGCATGCTTCAGGGGCGGGAGTGTGTCAAGGCAGGGTGAACATCATGTCAAGGTTAAACAGTGCAGAAGTAGCTACCCGATTCGTGGGGAAAATTGCACAACAGGTGCTCCTTGCGCTTTGCGAGAATACGTGAAGCGCTTTGAAATCCGTTTCAGTATACTTTCGCACGAATTTGAGGGTATGCGCATAAGAGCACAACCAAATCCGTGACTTTTCAGCTGCACGAGATAAACATGATCTATTGCAACCCGTAATTTATTACCAGTAGGCAGGGGAGGACATTTTGAGAAAACGATACCTTATCGTAAAATTGCTGTTCTGCATCTGGTTTACAACTTTACTCCTCGGGTGCGCAGCCACGCAGAAACACGAAAGTACAGGCCAGTATTTCGATGACTCAGTGATCACAACCAAGGTAAAGGCCGCAATTCTTGAAGAACCATCATTGAAAGTGTTTCAGATCAGTGTCAAAACGTACCAAGGGGTAGTTAAGCTAAGCGGTTCTGTCGACTCGGCACAGAAGGTCAAAAAAGCAGAAGAAATCGCTGGCAGAGTAGCAGGCGTCAAGGAGGTGAAAAATGAGCTGGTGGTGAAGTAAGTGCGTTGCCTCAGTTAATTTTGACAGCCGGGTCCGCCATGCTTTATCTGCAAAATCAAAATTCCGGACAGTAATCAAGACAATCACAAAAGCTTCGATGTCGAAATGTGGAAGATTAGTTCCTGACGGCTGTCTCAAAGTGGTGTCCATTGCTCGGATGCAGGTATATGAGAAGCTTGCTCGGATGACGAAGATTCGCGCACTATCGTGCGATTAGAGAGAATTCCTTGTTGGAGAGTGAACATATGAAATGGCTAGAAAAGTACGCAGATGACGTTTATGCTGTGTTGCGCATCACGGCGGGATTCATGTTCTTCTGTCACGGCGCCCAAAAAGTCCTGGGCGTGCTTTCCGAGTTCCAGCCGCCACTTGGATCCCAACTCTGGTTCGGAGGGGTCATCGAACTGATGGCAGGGCTGGCGATACTGCTGGGGTTTAAGACTCGCTTGGCGGCTTTTCTGAGCAGCGGTGAAATGGCCGTGGCGTATATCCAGTTCCACTGGAAGTTCCAGTTCAGCAGCAAGTTCTTTCCAGCAATTAACAAAGGCGAGCTGGCCGTCCTCTACTGTTTTGTTTTTCTCTACATGGCCTGCCGGGGTAGTGTGAAATGGGGCGTGGACAAACGGGGTCAATAGCATGCAAGGTGGTTCATCTGGCCTTATCGTGCCATCGCGGCTGATCCAAGGTCGGTCCATGCAAGGTACTCCAGAAATTTATCGTGGACCACTCGATTGAAGGGCCCCGTCAAGGAAAAGGTATCTGAGTGAGATACGGGATGTGTCTTACAAAGCCTTTTCGTCATTATCCGCGCCATAAAGCTCAATCCTTTCAGGGCAGGGTATGAGGCACTTCATCTTTCTGGGAGGGAGCGTCGTTGCCCTTAGAGGCAGAACTGCCAAATAGATCGCTCGACATCCTACGCTTACTCGGATTGTGTTTGTCTTCGCTGTTGAATGGCGCTTAGTATGGTGACTGCTGCACCCGACCTTATCGTCTTCCTTCCCGGGAACTACACAAAATCTGTCATTACCTGTGGTTTCACCCTGCCAAAAGGACATCCATTTCAGCCGTACAATCAGATCAATTCAATCAGCTCGACGAGGGAATGCAAGAAACGTCAACTGTTTCTAGCAGGGTTTGTGCTATTCCGCCCTGTCTTCCTTCATATACCCATCACTCCCGAATGTAGCTGCCATGAAATGCTGCTTGAACCTCACACTGCCGGTATCGATCTTTCCAGCCACTGACATACAAAATATAAATATTCGTTCAGGCAAAGTTTGATTTGTTTACATGATTAACAATGCGAATGCCCCATTTCTCATTTCTGCAAAAACTGACGTTGCCTGGTACTCGCAAAATCAATCAGTTATATTTTGGCACGCAATCTGCTTTATACATGGCAAGTCTTAACGAAAAGGGGGACAATAAAATGAATACCACACTTTCAAGAAAAACAGCTTACATCGGGGCAGGCGTAGGAATGATGCTCTTCGCGTTCTTCGGTCTTCTTCCCGGCAGCCTCCTGGGTGGCGCCGCAGGAATCAAATTGGCCGGAATGATTTTCGGGCTTCCGCTGGATCCGGGAATCATATCACGTGCAATCGTGTTGGCGTCCATGCTGGTTGGCATCATGGTATCCGGTATTACGATCGTAACCGCCACTGCCACCACGGGCTGGCTCATTGGCAGAGTCCTTGAGGTTGGGCAGACATCGGAAAAGAGCGCAGCGGCTGGCAGCAAATAACGAAAAATGAAGAAAATATCAACTTAAAACATATAAGTATGAGGAGAAAGAATCATGAAGAACAAATCGGTAAATTCGGGGATGAAGATAGGTGCAACAGTTGGCGGATTAGTGTTCCTAGTGTTCGGGATCATGCCGGGGTTCTATTTCGGAAGCTAGGGGACGCTGATCCTGATCCAGAATCTGACGGGCGGAGCAGTAGAGCCTACGCTCTTTGTACGGGCAGCAGTGGTGGTGGGGATTGTGATCGGTATATCCTGCGCTGCTGCGGTTTGC
>DASPQB010000228.1:0-45483 GCA_035625205.1 Nitrospirota bacterium
GAAAAGGCAGGCAGGAGCGGATAGTGGAATGCGCGGGCTTACAACCGGAAGCAAAGGTTTAGGGCAGCGTTTCTCCCGCTACCTCTGAACCTTCCCGATCATCATAGTTTTATAAAAGCTCTGCAAGCCGCCTGATCAGGCGCTCGCTGTCCCTCCAGCCAAGACAGGGATCGGTGATGGACTTGCCGTAGACGTTTTCCGAAACCTTCTGGCTCCCTTCCTCGATGAAACTCTCGATCATGAAGCCCTTCACCATCTTCCGGACGCTTTCGGAATGCTCAAGGCTCTGCATAACCTCTTTCGCGATCCGCGGTTGTTCTCTATACTGTTTGTTCGAGTTCGCATGGTTCGTGTCCACGATGATGGCAGGATTGACGAAGCCCCGTTCCTTGTAGGTTTTAGCTACCCTGATCAGGTCCTCGTAGTGGTAGTTTGGGATGCTCTGGCCGAACTGGTTCACCGATCCCCGGAGGACACAGTGGGTCAGCGGATTGCCCGGTGTTTTCACCTCCCAGCCATTGTAGCTGAACACGTGCGGCGCCTGGGCTGCGTGTACCGCATTGAACATGACGTCATAGTCTCCGGATGTCGGATTCTTCATGCCGACAGGGATGTCGAGACCGCTGCAGGTGAGCCGGTGCTGCTGGTTCTCGACAGAACGTGCACCCACGGCAACGTAGGAAAGAACGTCTTCGAGATAGGCATAGTTGTTGGGGTAGAGCATCTCGTCCGCCGCCGGCAGGTGGGACTCCTTGAGCGCCCGTATGTGCATCTTCCGGATCGCCTTGATACCCTCGACGATGTTCGGCTCCTTCTGGAGGTTGGGCTGGTGAGCCATGCCCTTGTACCCGATTCCGGTAGTCCGTGGTTTGTTCGTGTAGATCCGGGGGATGAGGATGAGCTTGTCCTTCACCTCGTCCTGGACCTTGGCCAGCCGCGCTATATAGTCGCACACGGCGTCCTCATCATGGGCCGAGCAGGGGCCAATGATGAGAACGATTTTATCCACGGTACCGGTAAAGACGCCAAGGATCTCCCTGTCTTTCTCCCTTTTGATTTTCTTCAATTCCACGGAAAGCGGAATCTTCTCAATGATCTCTTTCGCCATGGGTATTTGACGGACGTAATCGAAACCCATAATTTCCCCCAGCCTCCTTCTCACGGCCACTCCTGCACCAGCGTGAGCACTGTTCAGTATAAAAGCACCCCCCACCCAAGTCAAGCCAAAAAACCGCTGCACAGGGCGTTCTCTTCGACGGGATGGTCAAAAAACAGCTGGTTTTTTTCATCATAATATTGTATAAAGGGCTTGCCATGGCAAAGAAGCATCCTGCAAAAAAAGGCAAAGGGAACAGGTTCGACAGATTGATGTTCGCAGGGATCATTCTTTCCCTCCTTGTGATCATACTCATACTCTGGGGGCCCCTGCGCAAATTCCGTTCACCGGCTGTTCCCCAGCAGGCCGTCAGAGAGGCAACGCCGCCGTCCGCAAAACCTTCGTTAAAATCAGTCGCACCGTCCAAGAAGCATGACCATCCAAAGCATGATACAGGGCCGGCGCTGCTTGGCGGTTTACGGTTGCAAAAGACCGTCCAAGTGGCCATCGTTATTGACGATATGGGACAGGACCTCAAGCAGGCCCAGGAGGTCGTCGCGCTGCCCGCTCAACTGACCTTTGCTGTTATGCCCGGCCTGCCCCAATCGAAACAGGTTGCCGAACTGGCAAAACAGCATGATCATGAGGTGCTGCTCCACCTGCCCATGGAGTACCGGAGCAAGAATGGAACGCCTGCGCCCGGCATGCTGCGCTCGGACATGACACCCATGGAATTCCTTACGACCGTGAGCGACGACGTCGAGTCGGTCCCTGGTGCAGACGGCATCAACAACCACGAGGGCTCCGCGCTCACGGAAAACAAAGAAGCGATGAAGTTTCTGATGGCGGAGCTCAAGGCCCGAAATCTGATGTTTCTTGACAGCTTCACCAGCGCGAATAGCGTGGCCTATGCAACGGCAAAGGAGTTCGGACTCAAGTCCGGGAAGCGCGATGTGTTCCTTGACAATGACAGCGACAACCCGGCCTCCATACGCAGGCAGCTCGATGAGCTCGTCGAGATCGCCCGGAAAAACGGGAAAGCCATCGGCATTGGCCATCCCCATCCCGTGACCATCGCGGAGCTCAGGAAGTGGCTCGCTGAGACGAAAGCCTCTGGCGTTGAGATTGTCCCTGTTTCGAGACTGATGCAATAAATACAGGGGCCGGGATTCAGGATCCAAGGCATGACAATCGGCTTTTCCCGAGCCCTGTCTCTGTATCCTTACCACCAAGGTTCCTCTTTACCAATCCATGTATACCCTCGGAATAGAGACCTCATGCGACGAAACCGCGGCTGCCGTACTCAGGGATGACACGGTGCTGTCCAGCATCGTGTCCTCGCAGATCGACATTCACAAGAAATACGGCGGCGTGGTTCCTGAACTCGCTTCGCGCGAGCACTTGAAGAACCTGACGCCCATCATTCGCGAGGCGCTTTCTTCCGCCTCCCTGTCCCTGAACGACATCAACCTCATTGCTGTTACCTATACCCCCGGCCTGATCGGTGCTCTCCTGGTCGGAGTATCTGCGGCAAAAGCCATTGCCTACGCGAAGAACATTCCCTTCATCGGCGTTCACCACGGCGAGGGTCACATCCTCGCAGCGCATATCGAATATCCCGATATAGGATACCCGTACCTCGCGCTGCTCGTGTCCGGCGGTCACACCGCGCTCTACCACGTCAAGGGGCTCGGTCGCTATCACCTGCTCGGCCAGACGCGTGACGATGCGGCAGGCGAAGCGTATGACAAGGTGGCCAAGCTTATGGGCCTTGAATATCCCGGCGGCCCGATCCTTGACAAACTCGCGCAGGAGGGGAATCCGGCGGCCATAGCATTCCCGCGGGGCCTCCGGGAAGGCTATGACTTCAGCTTCAGCGGTCTCAAGACCGCGGTCCGGAACCACATCGCTCTCTTCAGAGACAAGGACAAAGGGCTCGCGCCTGAGCTCAACATCAAAGACGTGGCATCAAGTTTTCAGGCTGCAGTCGTAGACGCCCTGGTCGAGAAGACCATGCTCGCAGCATCACAAACGGGTGTCGGCAAGATCGTCGTGGCGGGCGGCGTAGCGGCCAACAGTTCATTGAGGACGCAGATAACCGACGAGGCGGCAAAACGAGGCATGACGGTCTATCTTCCCGGCATGTTTTACTGCATCGACAATGCCGCCATGATCGCCCTCGCCGGGTACCTTCATCATAAACGGGGCGAGCGGTCAAGCCTTGACCTGAATCCCCGGCCGACCATGCCGCTGTGACGCTTTTCATAAAATAAAGCTTGCTATTTACAAAAAAACCTGTATTATACACGCCGACTGTTTAACAATGCGGCAGGATTTGACCGAAGTCACACCCATCTCTCTGCCCTTCATATCATCGATCATCAACCCCCCTTGCTTTCAGCTCCCACTCTGAAATCGCAGCAGCACATATGGTTGGCGAACGATGTCGTTATGCCGGTCAAATTTGTGCTGGTGTCGTCTCCGTTCTCAAGGATACAGGCGTGTCCTTGCGGCCCGCACGCAAACCCCTAACGGGATTTCTGCTTCCGGAATGATTTCCTATTCCGGCGTACGAGATCAAAGGAGTAGTATGTCTTTTTCAAAATTGCAGCTTAACGAACCGATTCTCAAGGCCATCAAACTGTGCGGGTATACCACGCCAACGCCGATCCAAGCCGAGGCGATCCCCCAGGCAATCGCCGGTCACGACCTGATCGCCACTGCCCAGACCGGCACCGGCAAAACGGCGGCCTTCGTGATGCCAGCGCTCATGCGCCTGAGCGTGCCGTCGGCATCAGTGAAACGATCAAAGGGACCGCGGGTGCTGGTGCTCACGCCAACGCGCGAATTGGCGAACCAGGTGACCGACGCGGTCAAAACCTACGGGAAATTCATGAGGATCAGGAGCGGCGCTATCCTCGGCGGCATGCCCTACTTCGAACAGCAGCGGCTCCTGTCGCAACCCGTGGACCTGGTCGTGGCCACGCCAGGGCGGCTGATCGACCATATGGAACGGGGCCGCATAGACTTTTCCCGGCTGGAATTGCTCATTCTCGATGAGGCGGACCGCATGCTTGATATGGGATTCAGCGATGCCGTAGATACCATCGCGGGAGCAACCCCGACGAACCGCCAAACGCTCATGTTCACGGCAACCATGGACAACACCATGGCGAAGCTTGCTCAGCGCCTCTTGAACGAACCGGTGCGCATTGAAATCGCCGGCAAGAAAACCACGCTCGAAGCGATCGAGCAGAGGCTTCATGCCGCCGATGACATGCAGCACAAGAGCCGTATGCTCAAACATTTGATTGCGGACAGCGCCATGACCAGGGCGATCATCTTTTCCGGCACCAAACGAAATGCCGACCAACTTGCCCTTGAGCTTTCAGCCCAGGGTCATTCAGCTGCGGCACTCCATGGGGACATGAGCCAGGGTGCCCGGAACCGCACGATCATGAATATGAGGCGAGGGAAGATCCGCCTTCTTGTGGCAACGGACGTCGCTGCCCGCGGGCTCGATGTGACCGGCATTACCCACGTGATCAATTACGACCTCCCGAAAAATGCCGAAGACTACGTCCACCGCATCGGCCGGACCGGCCGTGCAGGCGCGTCGGGTATCGCTATATCCTTTGCATCCGGTAAAGAAGTTGACTCGCTGCGCTCGATCGAACGCTACATCGGCCAGACCATCCCCCAACAGGTCATTCCAGGACTGGAACCTGCTCGTCCGCTCCGCCGCACGAGCAACGGAGGAAGCAGCAGGCCGGGGATGTCATCATGGAAAAAACCGGGATTCTCAGGCAGGACGTACGGGCAGAACGATTCGGCTCGGACGCCCTACGGAGTACCCTCAAGTCGCAAGCCGCATAGCGAGAGCCGTTACTCAGAGGACACAAGGCGGTACACGAAGAGAGAGGGCGGAAAAAACTCCGACTTCCGTTCGGCAAAACAAAGACGCCAAAACAGGTGGGCATAGCCCGGAACAACCTCAAAACGCTTTTCACACGGCATCCTTCCAAAGGATGCCGTGTGCTATGTTATGCTGGCATATCACAAGCATTGCGTCTGCCGGTTACCATCAAACCACAGGATATCGATCTCGGCATGTCCGTCTTGCTGCCGAGATCAACATTTAGCGACTGGTAGGATGCTAATTCCCTCAGGGACGAATGTATATTCTGCGTGTCGAAACGTCACGAGCGCGAAGACGGCAGCGCTATCCTCGCCTGCTCAAGACAAGATTCGCACCGACGGCCGCATCCAATGCATTGCTGATGTGCACGATGCACTCACTCTCAGGTAGAAGCAGCTATTGAATCTTCTCCATCCTCCGTTAGTTAAGAAAATCTTCCTTCTCTGTACTCATTAATTTCCTCCATGCGCTTTTCTGTTCACTTCCTCACGTCATGGGGATCTCTTCTCCGCCTGGAAGCATGTTTCTGACATGCCTATGCTCCTTTCTTTGCAATCTTAAAAATCCTTGCCCCACCTTTCTCACTTCTGCAAATGAACGAATCGGGCAGTTCCCAGAAAATTCAACCGGTTATATTTTGGCATGCCAGATGCAATTACCGGGGCAAGACAGGACGAAAAGGAGGACGGGACATGAAACACTCGATCTCAAAAAAAATGGCTTACATCGGTGCAGGATCCGGGTTGGTAGTATTCGCACTCTTCGGGCTTCTTCCCGGAAGTCTCCTTGGAGGGGCGGCAGGAATAAAGCTGGCAGGCATGCTCTTCGGGCTCCCGCTCGAATCTGGCCTCCTTGTGAGAATCATTGTACTCACTTCAATGCTCGCCGGCGTTTTGACCGCAGGAATCGCGATTGTTACGGCACTGTCCGCTGCCGCCTGGCTCGTCGGGAGAGCTGTGGATATCGTCATGTCGGCTAATGCGCCTCAGGAACGGTTCGCAGTGCGGCATAGATAATAGCGAACTACGTTCGAGTTAAATTCACAGCTTCGGCTGAAAGGAGATTGATATGAAGAACGAACCGGTTAAAACAGGAATGAAAATCGGGGCAACGATCGGAGGGCTGGTGTTTCTGGTATTCGGGATCATGCCCGGATTCTACTTCGGGAGTTACGGTACTCTGATCCTGCTCCAGAAGCTCTCGGGCGGCACGGTAGAACCCACGCTTTTCGTGCGGGCAGCAATCGTGATGGGCATAGTCGTCGGCATCGCCTGCGCGGCGGCCGTGAGCATCGTCGTCGGCGGCCTGCTCGGCACAGCGCTGGGCTTTGTGGTTTCCGCGCCGGCAGCGGTCCGCGAAAGGCATGCGGTAGCAGAGAAATCGTAACAGGTGATGCGAACGACCGGTTTCAGATTAAGGGATTGAAGGGTGGTCCAAGAAATCAGAGGCCAATGCAAAATAGATCAACTCAGGAAGGCGGTGAGGAATCACCGCTCTTTCTTTGCGAGGGGCTGAAGAGCTAAGTTTTGAAACCTTAACCATAAAAAAAGCCCCGGAAAAAATCCGGGGCTTTTGGAATTGTCATAAATTTTATTTTTGCTTATTAGACCTTGGTTACGTTTGCAGCCTGGAGACCCTTGGGGCCTTTCACGACTTCGAAAGTCACTTTGTCGCCCTCGTTCAGGGATTTGAAACCGTCCCCTGAAATTGCCGAGAAGTGCACAAATACATCTTCACCGTTCTCCTGCGTGATAAACCCGAACCCCTTGCTGTTGTTGAACCACTTCACTACACCATTTGCCATTCTGTTTCTCCTCTTGCTTCTTTTTTGAAATTTATCCGGGAATTATCCGCGGACTGATAAAGAATACCGTTTTCTCATCACTATGTCAAGCTGATTATAAAAAAAAATCCTCTTTGGAATAATACAAATGTAGACCCCTCGGGGACGCCAACTGTTTCGACACTGTGCAACTACGGCATGGTAACCCCAAACGAAGCTCTCGTATTCCTGAGCTTGAGGCATGAAGGTTATCGTTTGTTGTACGCCTTTGCCTGGTGCATGAAAGCCTCGAGTCGCGTGACCGTCTGCGAATCGCCCTGGCCTTCATAAGCTATGTTCAGGAGCGGAACGCCGCTATAATCCTCTCGCACGCGCTTGAGCACTGCAGTCGCGATGGTGCCCGGCATGCAGGTAAAGGGCATGACATTCACGATGCCTGATACTCCGCGGTGAATATAGTCGATTGCCTTGCCCACTGACAGCACCGCCTCGCCCTCAAAGGAGTGGTGAATATACGGGAGGGCTTTCCGGAAGGTCTGGTTGATGCTCGGCTCATGCAGGCTCCGCAGGTTTCCGTTAAACGTGCTCAGGAACCTCTGTTCATCTTTATGTTGGAGGTGCTCCGTGAGGTATGCCTTCAGCAACTCTCTCCAGGAACGGTTCATCAGTGCAGACACCTTGGCGGTTGCGTTGACGTACAAGAGCCATTCGGAAATGGGAGCAACCCATGCTTCTCCTCCAAGCTTTTCGATCTGCCCCACGACATCCTCGTTGCTGAACCGGTTTGAACGGATATAGATTTCGCCGACCACGCCGATCACGGGCTTTGTCCGTTTGTTGATCTTGATGCCGGTAAAGTCCCTGTAAGCGTGTCGCATCACCGGCAGGAGGTCTTCCCTCTTTTCGATGGCGGCAAGCAAGCGTCCCAGCGTCTCCTGATACACCCGGTCGGCCTGCCCTTTCTGTTTTTCATAGGGACGAATCTCCCACAGTGCCTTCTGAAGCATATCGACTGCGAAGACCCCGCGCCAGCTCATGAGCACAAAATTTTTGTCCAAGACGCGCACATCGTCGTGAAGCGACTCGTCCTGCATGGGGGCCAGGATCTCGACTTGCTCGAGGCCAAGCTTATCAAGCACCTGACGATGGTAGCGGTTGTACTGGCCGAACCTGCAGGGTCCCCTGCCTGAAGGCATGAAAAAGGCGCTCTTGGCCGGATCAAAACCCGGACGCCTGGTCGCTTTGATCATATCACCGGTCGTAAGCGCCAGCGGATAACACTCGCGGCCGGAACTATGTTCCCTCCCGATCCTGATGGTCTCTTCGTCCGACTCGGGCAGTACTTCCGCCTGGACTCCGCAGGACCTGAACGCTGCTGCAAGCGCATGGGCATGATCGGTCATGGACTGCAGGTAAACCTTCTTATCGCGGAAGGCACCTTTTCCCGTGCTTTTGTGCACAACGGAAAAGGAGGCGGTTCGCTTATTGACCGTAGCGCCATTCAGGCTATCCAGAAAGGCCTCGATCCGGGTGATGGCACCGGCGTCCGCGCTGTGTTCATCGATCTCGAGCTGGAGATACGGTTTGCCAGCCATTTCACGCCGGAAAAAATGGGTAATGAACGAATCCGGCCCGCAGCCGAAGTTTGTTATATAGACCGGAAAAAGGTTCTGGTGTTCTCGGATAAATCGCGCCGCCGCGATGATCTTTTGGCCTGACCGCCAGTACATCCCTTCCTGGCCCGACAGGTCCACCTCGTGGAGTGGTAGAAAATCCATGGGAATCGCTTGTACGCCGAGGTCCCGTATCTTGGCGGGCAGGTTCATGTTCACACCGGGGTCACACGTGTTGTAATTACGTCCGATAAGGACAAACGCCTTTTCGTTCGCGTTCAACTGTGACAGGACGCTCTTGCCGCGAGCTTCGACGGCATGGGTAAAGCTCTTCTGCGCCTCCCCGGCGACTCGCTGTGCGCGCGACACCTCTGTCCTGCTTTTCCCCAGCATCTTCCCGATGGACTGCATGCTCTTGCTGAACTGGCGCTCATCATGGAGGAACAGGACCGGTTCGATCGTCTTCGTTTGCCCGAAACGAACCGATGCTTTCGAAATATAGGGGAAGGCCTGGGCATAGGGACAGGCCTGCACGTTGCTGGCTTGATTGTGGGCATCGGGGAAACTGATGAAGCTCGGAAGAAAAAGGATATCCACCTTTTTATCCAGGAGGTCCAGGATATGGCCGAGTCCCACCTTGGCGGGGAAACAGGTCTCCGCGACGGTTGCTTCGAGAGCCCGGTTTACCAGGGCACGGTTCGTCCGTTCAGACAGAACGACGCGAAAGCCGAGGTGATTGAAAAAGGTTTGCCAGTACGGAAGGTAATCGTTGACGTACAGCATGCGCGGGATGCCGATGGACGGTGCCTTCTCATTGGCGGAGGGAGCGGCCACAGCGGATTGCTGTATTTTATCACGCTCCGCAAAAAGATCGGAAAGCGCGTCAGCGGTGGAGCTCTTTTTCTTGACATCGTACTTCTCGCACCGGCTGCCGTAGAAGAGCGGCTTCTCGCTGCCGAAGACCACCCTGCGGATGTCACAGCGGTTCGCGCATTCGGCGCACTCGAACGTCGTAATGGTGTATTCACGCTTGCTCAGGTCGAAGCCCTTGAAACTGCTCGTGCCCCTGCTTCCGCGCATGGCGAGAATGGCCGCGCCGATCGCACCGGTCACCTCATGGTGCGGCGGTACGGTGATGCGTTTGCCGGTAATCTTCTCGAAGGCGGCAACCACTGCCATGTTCGCAGCCACGCCGCCCTGAAAGAAAATGCGATTGCCCACCGGCTTGCCTGCCACGACCTTGTTCAGGTAGTTATAGACGATCGAGTATGAAAGCCCCGCCGTGAGTTCCTCGACGCCGAAGCCGGTGTTCATGGAGTGGACAAGGTCGGACTCCATGAACACGGTGCAGCGCTCGCCGAACCTGCAGGGCGATTCCGCACAAAAAGCCTTGCCTTCGAACTCCTGCTTGATCCGGATGCCGAGCCGCTCTGCCTGCTCCTCAAGGAACGAGCCTGTCCCTGCAGCGCACGCCTTGTTCATCTCGAAATCCACCACGGCGCCGTCACGCAGGCTGATGTACTTTGAATCTTGGCCGCCGATTTCAAAAATCGTGTCCACCGTCTGGTCAATTGCTGCCGCAGCAGTGGCTTGGGCCGTGATCTCGTTCCTGACCACATCTGCGCCGATCATGTCACCGGTGAGATATCTGCCGGAACCCGTAGTGCCTGCGCCGAGGATCTTCACCCGCCCGCCGATCTCTGAGCCCACTTCGGATAAGCCCTGCTTTACTGCTTCGATCGGCCTTCCCGCCGTAGGCAGGTAGCGCTTTGACAGCACGCGCATGTTCTTATCGATCACGACGACATTGGTGGAGACTGATCCGACATCGACGCCGAGATACGCCTCGATCGTCATGCCGCTCTCAAGCGCTGCGTCATGATCAGGGTTCGGCATGATGCCACGGGGATGGGAAAGGGGGCTCATCCCGTCCGCGGTCTGCTTGCTGTCTGATGAGAGAAGGCGCGCGAGCGCTTCGACTCCACGGTACAGAACGGCAGCCTCAGGTTGCTGCATAACCATGAGCGCGGCGCCGATGGCACCGGAGGTTTTAAAATGGTCCGGTACCGTCATCTCCCGTTCCGACAATTTGAGCACGTCACGGAATGCCCTGCGCATGCCGGGGTTCGCCGCGACGCCGCCGAGAAACAGGACCGGTGAAAAAACCTTCTTGCCCTTTCCGACCGTCGCCTTGAAGTTCCGGGCCATGGCATAACACAGTCCGGCAACGATATCGTAATCGGGAGTCGCGATCTGCTGAAGGTGGATCATATCGCTCTTTGCGAAAACGCTGCACCTGCCTGCTACGCGCGGGGGGGTTTTTGATTTGAGGGCGATTTGGCCGAACTCTTCGATCGTCAGGTTGAGACGCGATGCCTGCTGATCCAGGAACGACCCGGTGCCGGCGGCGCAGGCCGTGTTCATGGAAAAATCCTCGATCTTCACGCCTGCTGTTTCGTCCCGGATCAGGTTAATCAGCTTGGCGTCTTCCCCACCCAGTTCGATGAGTGTCCGTGCCTCCGGATAAAAACGGCCGGCAAAGGTTGCCTGCGCCAGGATCTCGTTGATGAACACGGCGCCGATGGCCTCGGCCGCTTGCTTGCCACCGCTTCCGGTTATGCCGGCGGAGATGACCTTATGACCGGAATAGTTCGACGTGATCGCGGTGAGGTCATCGAGAAGCACGCTGAGCGGATCGCCCTTGATCCGGACATAATTTTCGGAAAGAAGTTTTCCGTCCCTATTAATAACCGCGGTCTTGACCGCTACCGAACCGATATCAATGCCCAAGAAAATATCTTCACGCATTCGTCCGTCCTTGATAGTTAATTTATGCTGTTAGTGTGATTGAACGATTGCTTCGGAAAGGAACTTGATTATTATAATAAGAAGATGGTGGTTAGTCAACCCTGTAAAAACACCAGTTCATGTTTTTTTTGTGATTGAAGGGAGAACGCAAAAAAGTGCACAAAATCAGAAAAAATGATATAATAAATCGCTCCATGCGGCTTAGTAACTCATCCGAGGGATAGAATGATCACCGCAGCAAGTGCTATTACGGACATGACCCTTCCGTGGTTTTTTCAGGATATTCGGACGGAAAAGGTAACGGGCACGGCGACCTTTAGCCGCGACACCGAAGTCAAAAAGGTCTATTTTAAAGACGGAGACATCCTCTACGCCTCATCAAATCAGGAGGAAGACAGGCTGGGCGAGTTTCTGCTGCGCAAAGAGAAAATTACGAAAGCGCAGCTTGATCACGTATCGGGAATCGTCACCAAAACCGGAAAGAAGTTTGGCGCCGCCTTGTTCGAATCGGGCATTCTCTCGTCGCACGATCTTGTGGACGTGGTGAAACTCCAGGTCAAGGAAATCATCCTGAAATTGTTCGGCTGGCGTGACGGCCAGTACCAGTTCGAAAAGGGCTCCCTGTCGGTCACAGAAATCATCCCCCTCCATATCAGTACCGGTGACCTCATTATCGAAGGAGTAAGCAACCTTGATTGGAAGGTCGTTCGTAAATCGCTCCCGCCACTCACCGCGATCTTACGCCCCGCATCGGACCCCTCGCTCCTCTTCCAGAATGCCCACCTCGAGCAAGCTGAACGCGAGGTGTTCTCGCTTATCGATGGAAGCAAAAGCATTCAGGACCTGTGCGGACTGAGCGGCATCGGAGACTTCAACACGCTCAAGGCGATTTATGTACTCCTGGCCCTGCGGATTGTGGAACAAGGAGAGATCAAGGCCGAGGACGATAAAAAATTCGTGAGCGACGTGGTGCGTGACAAGAAATTTGCTGCTGGGCCGGAATTAACCCCGGCGGAGATCAGAAAAATGATACAGTCGGCTTACGACAGTCTGCAGGAAAAAAACCACTATGAGAAGCTCGGCGTGGCCAGAACCGCGTCGGCCCAGGAGATCAAAAAAGGATATTTTCATCACGCGAAGCTCTACCATCCGGACCGGCACTTTGATCCCGAACTGAGTGACATGAAAGAAAAGCTTGAGGTTCTCTTTTCCAGTATCCACGAAGCCTACGAGACGCTCAGCGAACAGTCAGCGCGTGACCACTATGACAACAGTCTTGCCAGCGCGGAAAGAAGAGCGGCGGCTGCAGCCGCACGTCAGGAGAAACCGGTTCCGGGCGATAATGCCGAGGTTTGGTTCCGCGAAGGGAGAAAGCGATACAAAGCGCAGAATTTCTGGGGAGCGGAAGAAGCCTTCAGGTGGGCCATGCGAATCGATCCGGGCAATGCAGACTACAATTTTTATCTCGGCCTTGCGCTCTCGCATATCCCCCGAAGAGGCCACGAAGCAGAAGAGTATTTTCTGAAAGCAACCCAGCTGGACGCTGCAAACACAGACTATTTACTGGAGCTGGGCAATTTTTACATGAAAAATGGACTGAAACTGAAAGCACTATCAGTCTACCATAAAGCCCTCAAGTACGACCCGAGTTCGGACAAGATCAAATCCTTCATTAAAAGTGCAAGTGGTTAAGCTTTACGCACTCGCGCCGCTCACGCTTATCGGGTTACTCGCGTCATTTCCCTCACTACATCACCTCTTCTTTCGTTTCGAGGCGAGTAACGGATCCACATCAACCGGTGCCGCCACAGAAAAAGACATTCCTTATTGGCTTTTCTGTCAAACTGCGTAATCCTGTTTTTTCGAGCCAGAAAGAATTTGCTCACGACGGACGACACGAGGAGTGCATGCTATCTTTAACTCATTGAATGCTGACGAGAACTACGGATGCCCCCTTGATCGCCAGGAAGCACGTCACCTGGTAAGTTGGGCAGCAAAGAAAAACCCGTAAAAACACTTGAATGGCAATACCGATCAGGGGAGGCACAGGGGATGTTACACACCATCAACCGGCAACCGAGCCTCTTCACGCATCCGCGCCTTGATGCTCTCCATCACAACGCTATGTCCATCCCGGCATAGGGAGCAAAGCACCGGAGCCCTGATCTTCCCTTTTTTGCAATGCTGCTGCAATCGTCTACGATGCGGTCAAGGTCCGCATCTGACCGGTCCTGATTGTGATGAAAAAGTCCGAACTGCCTGACCTTCGCCTCCATCGCAAGACGGAGCGCGTCGGTATACAGGGAATGCCCCCACCCTTTTGTGATCGCATACTGGTCCCCCGAGTATTCAGCATCATGGACAAGGAGATCTGCATCTGCCGCAAAGCGAAGATAGTCCTCGAACCCGCCGCCGCCGGGATGTTGATGAGAGAGCTCATTATCAGTAAGAAAAACAAAGCTCTTTCCGTCCTCGATAAATTTGTAGCCGATCCCCCGGTTTGGGTGACTCAGCTGGATCGTTGTGATCCTGATAGGCCCGATAGTGAATGCTTCTTCGCACACGGAGTGAGACTCGATCTGTGCCTGCAGCTGACCGAACTCTACGGGAAAGTAGGGTGCCATCATGGATCTTGAAAGCATGTCCCCAACAGACTTCTGAGCATAGGGACAGCCATAGAGATCGATTTTCGTCCCTTTCATATAGATTGGCTTGAAGAAAGGAAACCCCATGAGGTGGTCCCAGTGTGCATGGGTGAAAAGCATGCTGTACGCACGATTGTCCGAGGAAAGCAGCTTGTTCCCCAGTTTTCTGATGCCGGTGCCTGCGTCGATGATGATGATATCCCCATCATTGCTTCTGATCTCGATGCATGTTGTATCGCCGCCGTATTTCACGTATTCTTTGCCGGATACAGCGATGGAACCTCTTGCCCCCCAGCAGGTGATCTTCATGCTGCCTCCTCATAGGGTAGTGATGGTATCAGTCCTCCTTGCCGCTCGTCTTTGATTTCACTTCCCTTCCCAGTGCTCATAATAGCAGATCTCCTGGAGCGGCTTTCGTGGGGGACCGGCCTTTTTATCCTCTACGGGATATCCCAGGGGGAAGAGTCCAACAATCCTGACCGCGGCGGGAATGCGCAGGAGGTTCTTGAGCTTCTCCTCGTCGTACACACCCACAAACACCGTACCCAATCCCAGGCCTCTTGCCGCCAGCATCATGTTCTGTGCCGCGACCCCAAGATCGACGAGGTAGTAGGTCTGGCCCCGGATGACACCCGATTGCGCAGGATCGGCGCACAGGACGATGACCACGGGCGCTTCTGCAAGGGCCTTCATTGCAGGGTTCGACTTGAAGCCCTTGGGCGCAAAATAGGACTCCACGTACGATAGCGCGCTGATCTGCTCTTTCGTGGCCTTGTCCTTCACTACGACCAGGCGCCAGCATTGATAGTTTGCCCAGGAGGGCGCCATACGAACAGACTCGAGAACTCCCTGGAGCTTATCGTCCTCAACGGGTTTGTCGGAATACTTGCGGATGCTTCTGCGCGTTTTTATTGCCTCAAAAAGTTCCATGGTCAATCCCTCATTGGCTAAAAAAAGATTCAACGAACGTCATGTCACCGTGACTGCACGCTAGACCCTGCCGCCGTGACACAAACGAAAAGATAACGATGGAGACTGACTGCGTAAACAGGGAATCTCCGGTAAACATCAAAATATTCTCTAAGCAAATGTATTAAAATTTCAGCATAAAGTCAATCACAAAGGTTTTTTTGAACAACATCGTTTATTCATGGCCAAGGGATACACTCAGGAAATTAACAAACGGGGAACGGATCTGCCCCTCAACAAAGAACGACGCGGAGAAAAGGCTCTCCTCGTCGTTCTCATTCTTGCAGTTGGTCACTTCATGCCGCCTTTGACCGTTTTACGAGCTTCGAGGTGAGTTTGATCTCGACACCATTGGTCAAGGCAAGCGATACGGGGCAGTTTTTCTTGGCTAGTTCTGCGATGTCTCTGCACGTTTTATCATCGATACCCGGCACGTCGCACTCCGTATCGAGCTCGATAGTCGGGATCCTGTACCCTTCCCCGACCTTATCAATAGAGACCCTGGCGATGGTGTGGATGTGGTTGACCGAATACCCTTTTTGCTCCAGCAACATGGCAAAGGCCATACTGAAGCACCCAGCATGTGCAGCACCGATCAACTCTTCGGGGTTCGTGCCCGAAGCGTGCTCAAAACGGGAGCTGAAAGAATAGCTCACTTCGCAGTTACCGCTTCCAAGCTTTATGCTTCCTTTTCCTTTTTTAAGGCCCCCTTCCCACAGGGCTTCCGACGTACGCACTATCATAGGTGGACACCTCCTTGTTACATCCTATATCATAGATCCATCTTTCGCGAAGATGTCATATTTGATCTTCTAGTATTTAATTTAGCACCACTTCGGTCCAAGTGGTATAAGGCAAAAGTATGCTTGATCGTCGAAACGTCTCAGGTTACGGCTGCTCGAATTACCCGGTTAGAGGGGGATCTTGTGCGATCACGCTTTCTGACGTCAAACGTGCATCGGTTTATGCCTTGATAGTTATCTGCCCAGCCTCTCCTTCTTTTCCTGTTACCTGAACATCCACGTCGAGGAACTGCTTCACGACCCAAATATTCGTCAGTAAATGCCGCGTTATGCTGCTCGCCGTGAATTCCGAATCTCCGCGAGCAAGCGCGAGATAGGGTATGAGCTGATCTGCAAGATGAGGATCGATTGCAGCCTTCGAGTTTACGTACGTGAAGAGGGATTGACATGCCTCCTCTGCGACTTCTTCTGCCCTTTTACCGATTGCGCCGAGGGCATCAAAGCCTGCGATACTGTTCTCGAACTCAACTTTCAGAAAGACAAGGGTACCTTTGCCCGGTGAGGATGCACCAACGATCTCCAAGTTCGCATCGATGCCTTTTTTCAGAAGTGCATTGACTGCCGTGTTCCGCTGTCTCACGGCGATATCTCTCGGCAAATTTGCGACTGCTGAGATGCCAGTCGCGCGGATCAACCTGCCGCGGCTGGGTATCCTGAGCGGAGCCATCTTTTCGCAAGGAACGACTTTCGCCATGACCGTTCCGCCGCCGCCTGGATACCAACCCCATTGCTTGATGTCCATATCGATCTTTGCGTTGATGCGCGAGAGCATCGGCAGAAAAATAAATTTGAGATAATGAAAGGTCGGGCACCAGGGTACATGAGTACCACCGTGCACTGTTATGTTCGCGGGCTGCTCTGCAAAGCACAGTGGTAGCATAATCGTTTGGAGCACAAGCGACGTGCTGCCTGCGCTTCCCCTCTTCTCGGACACGTTGAATTCGTAGCTCCCTCCCATAAGCGTACGGGGCAGGAATGAGATCGACGTAGATGAAAGCTCCGCACCCTCGACATGGGCCCGGCTGATCGCGGCCGCTGCCAGAACTGAGGTTAAATGCTGCGGCTGAAGTCCCGGTTTTTGCCGTGTCTTCCGGATGTTGATGATCTCTAGAGGTCTGCCTAGTGCAGTCGCTAACGCCAGGGACGTACGCAGGATTTGTCCACCGCCTTCTCCATACGAACCGTCAATGCGGACGACCCCCTTTGCAGCAATTTGAGGCACCGATGGATCCTCCCGATAAAAAAATAGGATTTACAGGCAACCGTCAGTCATTAAAACATTGGCAAAATGAGACCCGGTGATGTCATTCCAACAGGAATTTAATAGAAAGTCAAAAAATAATAATATCATTTTATTGGTTAAAATATATAAATATCTCTAGAAAATAAGAATTTTAATCAATATTAATAATTACTTGAACAATTATACATGTTATTATTTCAGCGACTTGACTTTTTAATTTTTTTTGGTAAATTATGTCATTAGCACTCTGGCATAGAGAGTGCTAATTTTATACTTATATCCTTATTATAGGAGGAGGAGAGTCCATGTTACGTACTGATTTTAGCAGATTCGGGTTGCTTGATCCCTGGCGCACCATAGAGAGATTAAATCGCGCGGCATCAGGGATGCTCGCTCAATCAACGAGTGAGTTTCCGGCAGTCAACGTTTGGGCAGACAGCGACAAGGCCATCATCACCTCCGAGTTGCCCGGCATGAGTGCCGAAGAGGTAGATATTGCGGTAAATGGCAAGTCAATCACACTGCGAGGTTCTCGAAAATTGGAAGATGCTTGTGAAGGCGAATGTTACCACCGGCAAGAGCGGTGGCATGGCCAATTCACCAGGACCATCGATCTTCCCTACCTCATCGATACCGAGAAAGTGGAGGCACGGTTTACCAAGGGCGTTCTCCAGGTGACCGTCCCTCGTGCGGAAGCTGACAAGCCGAAAAAGATCGCAGTCAAGTTCGAATAGAGACCAAGGAGGTTGGACCATGACAGAATCAGCAAGGGATATCACGAAAAAAGAAGCCGCCACGCCTGAAGGCGTGGAGCGCACGCGGCCCCATAAAGTATATACGCCGAGCGTCGACATCCTGGAGCGAAAGGACGAGATCGTAGTGACAGCTGACCTGCCGGGAGTGGACGAGAATTCGCTCGACATCAATCTTGAGAAGAATGTTCTGACCATCAACGGGCGGGTCGAGTCGGAAATGCCCGAGCCGTACCGCATGGCATATGCGGAATACGGCGTTGGCGATTACCAGCGGGCCTTCACCCTCTCCGACGAAGTGGACAAAGAACGGATCCATGCAACCATGAAGAACGGGGTACTGCGGCTGGTCATGCCCAAGGCAACCGCGGCGAAGGCAAGAAAAATCGCGGTGACCGCGGAATCATAGGGAAGATGATTGCACGCATCTCCTTGGAGAAAGAAGGGAGTGCAGCGAGTTTCGCGGAGGATCCCGGACTGGACGGCCGGTGCGGATGATATCCAACGCACCGGCCGTCCTCTGTAACCGAAGAATATGCTATACAGCATCACGATAGCATAAGGAATAAAGAGGGGTACTCAATGCCGAATGTTTCCATCATTGTACGATGCAAGACCTGCAGAACGCTGAACCGCATTCCCGAGGGCAAACTCGAAAGCCATCCGGTGTGCGGTCAGTGCAAGGCACCCCTTGAGGCGCCTCATGCACCCATCCATGTAACGGAAGCGAGTTACGAGCAGCAGGTCAGGGAATGGCCGGAAGTCATCATTGCGGAATTCTGGGCCAAATGGTGCGGCTATTGCCGTACGATCGAACCGTATCTCAATTCGCTTGCACTGAAAAGGGCCGGCCATCTAAAAATCATCAAGGTTGACGTGGACGCCGAGCCGGTTCTGGCACGGCGTTTTATAATCAAAGCAACGCCCACCTTCATTCTCTATCGGAATGGTCAGCAGCTTGCACGTATCGATGGGGCTCCGGCGCAGAGCACCGAGCTGGAACACTGGATCGACCGCACGTTACAACAATATGCCCACTCCGGGTAACCGCTCCAGGACAGAAATGCCCATGCCTTCCGGATTGATGCCGATCACGAATGAACTGGGCATGTGCTCGCCTTCGTGTCCTACTGCACGTTCAGGAATTCACCCGTCGAAATGCTTTAACCGCGAAATCTCCGCAATCCGGACGTCTGCTTCATGCGTTCTCCCCTGCTTCAAAAGATCGATCACGTCGGAATCTACGATGGCCTGAAAGATCGATCTTCTCTTCTGCTCGTCAGGTACTTCGTCGAGGACCCGTTTCCGGACCTTTGCCAGCTTTTCGAGAAATAGCGTATACTCCACCCCGTAGTGCGCCTCGAGCTCCTGCCGGATTTTTTTAGCAAGCGCCGGGCTAATTCCACCCGTCGACACGGCGATCAAAAGATCACCCCGCTCGACCACTGAGGGGACGATAAAGCTGCTTTCGTCAGGCGGCACAACGACATTCACCAGGATATGTTTTTTCTTGCAGGACATCGCGGCACTGTTGTTCAATTCCGGGGAATCGGTGGCCGCGATCACGAGGAACTCGCTGGAAAGGTCCTTTTCTTCGAAGTCTTTTTTACGGTGAGTGATCTTGCCTGACTGGGAGAGTTCCTGCAGTTTCGAGGTGAGGGTGGGGCTCACGATCGTGACATCTGCCCCCGCTTCAAGCAGGGTAATTGTTTTGCGTTCCGCTACACTTCCCCCGCCGATGACCAGGCACGACCGGCCCCTCATATCCAGATAGACGGGGTAGTACTTCATGGTGTCGGGAGCTTGCGAAGAAGGGCCACCGCCGTTCCCTTCATGGCAGGGTACTTCTGAGCAAGAGTTTCGAGTTTGTCGCGGGCCTGGCCTCGCTCATTGAGTTTCAGGTATGATAATGCCGCATAGTACAGAGCGTCCTTCTCGGCGGAAGATCCCGGATAATCCTGCAACAGCTTCTCGCATCTGCCGATTGCTGCCTTATATGCATCGATCTTGTAATAGAAGTGAGCGACATAGAGTTCATACTCAGCGATCCAGTCCCTGCAGATAGCGATGTATTGTTTGGCCTCGTCTTCGTACCCGCTTCTGGGATATTTTTCGAGAAGTTTTTTCATTTCCCTGATAACCGCATGGGCCGGTGTTGGGTCACGGTCAATCGTTACCAGTTGCCGGTAGTTGCACATCGCGATCTGATATTGCGCATAGGGGGCGTCCTTATGCACCGGATGGTAGTTCAAGAAGTTCTGGTACTCCACGAGCGCTTCGCTGTATTTTTCTTCCCCATAGTACGTATCGGCGATGCGAAGCATGATGAGGGCGTCGTAGCTTTTGTCCGGGGACCTCTCCTGAATTTTCTGATAGTATTTACGGGCTCCTTCATAATCCTCTTTACGCATGCTCTGTTCAGCCTCGTTGAACGTACGCACAGTATCGTAAGGCGGTTCGAACGAAGCGCATCCGGCAAGAAGTACGAAAAGAACTATGAGGAGATTTTTTTTCATGGGAGGCTCGTCCGTAGGATCCGCTCTTTACAAATCCCCAGATTATTGCCATTCAGGCTGAGGCCGCCTGCTCTTTTATGTCGTTGCGCTATCTGCGGATAGCTTCACATGAACTGGTGCCGAAGGGGGGACTCGAACCCCCACGGGATTGCTCCCACTGCGCCCTGAACGCAGCGCGTCTACCAGTTCCACCACTTCGGCACGAGTGAGTACTATAAAGACAACTGCCCTGATTGTCAAGGAAGTTTTTCGCTGGTTTTGAGCGACCTGCTTGATATTACGGTGAAAAAGACGAGTTGTGATCTTGCCATATTCGAAACGCAATAATATAAATGTTCGCGCGTCGCTACTTTATCATGTGCATCGATTTTGCGTCATGACCAGCCACACCGGCAGAGCGGACAGGTTATTTAACACTTCTTTTTTTATTTCTTCGTCGGCCTGGACCAGCATAGGAGGGGGATGAGCCAGTTCCCAGAACTCTTTGGCGGGAGAGCGGCATCATGGAGAAGTCGGCCATGCCGCTCGGGAATGATCGACAGCTACAAGCATCGGGAATTCATCTTAGTAAGACATGCTTACCTCATTAGAGTAATCACTTTCGAAACCATTGCTGTCGTAGGCGGTTACCGCTGCATAATAAGATCCTGACGGTAGGCTGATTGAATAGGATGTGACATTTCCAACGTCGAGAGACTTGCTATAGGAACGGGATGCTGTGCCATAGTATAATTTATAACCGGCCACGGAAAGTGGGCTGCCGTCAGTATACTGTGTAGGAGCATCCCATGCTAGTGTATGGGAGCCCGATCCGGTACCTCCTCCCCCGTTGCACGTAACAAGGCTTAAGATAATCATACCGTAAATTATGACAACAATCTTAGTTTTATGAGTCCTTCTCATCGCAACAATTTTACCACATATCAAAAGGCAATAAAACAGATTTGTTCAGTAAAGTGATCACGATGGTTGTGAATGGATTTGATGCAGATCACACAGGACTTTTCGGATGTTCCCTCTTTATCCTTGGCCCTCTGTTAGTACTTTATTTCCGAGAGTCGATCCAAATCGTTACGGGGCCCTCATTGACGAGAGCAACATCCATCATGGCTCCGAACACGCCGGTCTTTGTGGTAATCCCTGCGTTCTTAAGCTTCTTGGTGAAAAGATCATACCATGCCTTTGCCGGTTCCGGCGTTTCCGCGTTATCGAATGAGGGGCGATTGCCCCTGCGCGCGGATGCCGCCAGGGTGAACTGCGATACCACAAGGACCGCCCCCCGGACATCACTGACCGAAAGGTTCATCTTCCCCTGTGCATCCTCGAATATCCGGAGCTGCACTACTTTATTTACGAGATAGTCCAGGTCCTGCGCCGTATCGCCTTTCACGGCGCAGAGGAACACGAGCAGTCCTCGTTGAATTTCGTTGATGATACGGCCATCAATCGAAACGGCGGCCGATGATACCCGCTGGAGCAAAGCGATCATACGTAGTTCTTAGCACGTTACCGCCGAGACTGTCAATGCCTTTCCACATAAATCGCTTGCAATGTCCCGGTGCAGGTATTAATATTAAAAACTTAGCATGCTGGCAATACATTCATAGACAAGAACTACCGGCAGGGGGGCTGCTTTTTTTCTCATGGATCATACAGCTCAGGCAAGAATGGACCTCAAATCTCTCACTCCGCGCGAGATCGATCGCTTCTGCGCTTCAGAGCTCGGCCAGAAAACAGGCCAGGGAAGCCGCGTTGCCGTCTGGCTTTACCGCAGGATGCGGGAAGAGTTCGACGCAATGACCGATCTGAACCGGCCATTCCGCGAGCAGCTCAAGAGTCATAGCAGGATATCACAGCTCACGGTTACAAAACACACTACCTCAAAGGACGGGACCGAGAAACTGCTGTATCTCCTGGAGGATGAAAATACTGTCGAGGGAGTAATCATTCCCGGGCCCGGCCGGCTCACGCTCTGCGTCTCGACGCAGGTAGGCTGCGCATCGGGCTGCGGTTTCTGCCTCACCGGCTCGGCAGGCCTGGTTCGCAATCTGACCGTTGCGGAGATCGTAAACCAGGTCTTTGCTGCCAGTCGCATCATCGGGGGGCAGGCAATCTCGAATATTGTTCTCATGGGCACCGGAGAACCTCTCAGCAATTACGAATCCGTTACATCATTTGTCGAGATCGCTACGGACCGACGTGGCATGGGGTTCTCGCCCAGGAAAGTCACGATATCGACCTGCGGGCTGGCACCCATGATCGAAAAGCTGGCGAATGACTGCGTGGACGCGAGCCTTGCCGTATCTCTGAACGCGACGACGGATGAGGTGAGGGACCGGATCATGCCGGTGAACAAGGCATATCCCATCGAACGGCTCATGCAGGCAGTGCGGTATTACTGTGATAAAACGGGCAGAACAGTGACCATCGAGTATGTACTGTTCAAGGACATAAACGACTCCCCTCTGGACGCAGAACGGTTGATGGTAATGCTGAAGGACCTGCCGTGCATGATCAATATTCTGCTCTTTAACCCTTTCCCCGGTTGTTCCTATGACCGCCCTGATGAGCAACGTGCCTTTGTCATGCGTGACATGCTGGTAACGAACGGTTATGTGACTGTTGTCAGAAACAGCCGCGGCCGAGATATTAATGCAGCCTGCGGCCAGCTGAGCGTGCGCACCTCCCCCGTATAAGCAAATCCCCTTTCCAGAACGAATCAACTCTCAATGAGCATTGTCTCGCCTGCCCGGTTTTCGTCTGCAACGCCCATAGTTTAAAGAAACAATCATCGCATACGCTTCTCCACGAACGGCGAATTGACCTGCCTCTTTTCTATAATGGCACACATATTGCTTCTTACCTAGGTATTGATGATCTGCAATACTTTTAGTGTAGTAACAAAAAATTCTGTTTTTGTTGCATTTTAATTTCGACTTCCTCAAGGATTGGCAAATATATATAAATAAGTCTTTAGAATCTTTAAGAAACCTTTTCCGACTACTTATTCTCAGTATGCGGGAATATGCAATTTATTAGGTACATAGTATGCACCGCGAACAGATAACATATGTAAATCATTACCACATTAGGAACATCATTTCCACACAGAGTGCTCTTTAGGATGGCCCTTGGGGCTAGCGAAACCGGTTTCGGACAGTGGAGCACTTAACTGAAGGAGGTAGGTCAGTGGATCGGACGGATGATATTACCATGAAGAGAAACATACTCCAGGAGACCATGAATTTTACGGCTGCCCTTGCCTATGGCATGGAACAGACCATGGGACTCGGTGCGCATGGAATGGCACGGGTCGGAGGCATGAAACTCGGCGTGCAGTTCGCCGCTCAAGCAAAAAAAACGACGAATGTACGGGATGCCCTCGAAGAAGTCCGGCGCATCCTCCATGAAAACAACTGCCGCTGGGATTTTAGTATCCTGGAGCCGCAGGGAGAGGCTAAGAAACGCCTGAAAGCCGAACCTGGAGCATTGGACGTCTTCCTCGTCTTCCGGGATTGCATGATCAGGCAATCGCTCTTCTGCTTCGGGCACCAGCAGAAGGGCTCGCTCTGCCGCATGATGTATGGCTTTTTTTCAGGCGCAATCGAGTCGATCACGGGGAAAAAAGCGGAGCTCGAAGTGCTCCATGCGGGGCAGAACGCTTGCCTTAAGCGATTGCGGATAAGGGGATAACGTAAAAAGGATGACGGTTGCCGCTGACGTTTTTATGAAGGAGAGATCCATGGCTATGGAGCAAAGCAAACTGAAAATCAATATTGAGTGGCTGAGCGACTGCGGAGGCTGCCACGTTGCGATCGTCGATCTTCATGAGAAAATCCTTGATGTTCTCGGAGCTGCGGAAATTCTTCACTGCCCGGTTCTTACGGACATCAAGTCCTACCCGCAGGCGGATGTCGGCATTATCAGCGGCGCTATCCGCACGGAGCACGACCGGCATGCGGCAGAGGAAATGAGAAAGGCCTGCCGCCAGATCATCGCCCTCGGGACGTGCGCTGTGTACGGCGGATTGCCCGGGGCCGCGCTCGCGCACTCCCGCGAGGAGATTTTGGACGCCGTCTTCGTAAAAAACCGCACAACCGGGACGAAAACGGTGCCTCGCGCCGAGGTATCGCCTCTGGAAAAAATGGTGACCCCCCTCGATGAGGTGATCAACGCCGATCTCTACCTGCCCGGCTGCCCGCCCCACGCAACGTTTATTTTCGACGCCCTTCTTGCGTTGCTCCAGAACCGTTCGCCGAAGGCAAAGGACGAAACCGTATGCGGCAGGTGCAAACGCACCATGGTCAAGACCGCTATAAGCCGTGTCAGGAAAAACCATGAGGGGAGTCCTAAGTCAGATGTCTGCTTTCTCAGTCAAGGCTATCTCTGTCTCGGGTCGGTCTCCCTCGATCGTTGCCTGGCGCCCTGCCCGAACAACGGGGTCGCCTGTACAGGATGCGCGGGACCGACCATGCAGATCCTGACCGAACCGAACCGCGACATCCGTACGGAACTGGCGGAGAGGATGGCGAAATTGACCCTCATCGAGGAGAAGGACATCGTGCGTACCATAGAACAGTCCGCAAAAACCTATTACGCATACGCAATGGCCACAAAAATGGTCGGCGGAAAGCCGACGTTCCTGATACGAAAATGGATGGCTGAAACGGAGAATCAAAGATGAAGACGATCACGATCGATCCGGTTACGAGAATAGAGGGGCATGCCAGGGTCCAGCTCGATGTCGATGACAGCGGTGCGCTCAAGAACGCAACCCTCATCGTAAACGAGCTTCGGGGCTTTGAGCGGATCCTCGTCGGGATGGAGGCGGACAGGATGCCTCTGGTGACGGCGCGGATCTGCGGCGTATGCCCGACGGCCCACCATCTTGCCGCCGTAAAAGCAATTGAAAACGCGTTGGGCATTGATCCGCCCCCCGCGGCAAAACGTTTGCGTGAGCTGCTCTATATGGGGCACATGATCCACTCCCACGCACTGAGCCTTTTTGTCCTCGCGGGCCCCGATCTGTTCTTCGGAATGAACGGCGACGCTGCGCAGCGTAACATCGTCGGCATTGTAAAGGCCAACCCGGATGTGGCGGGAAAGGCGCTGCGGCTCCGAAGCCTCGGTCAGAAGGTCAACGAGATAGTGGGCGGGAGAGGGATTCATCCCGTAACGGCCATAGTCGGGGGCATGACGTTTGAAATGAGTGGAGAAGCGCAGAAGAACCTCCAGAAAATGGTCGACGAAATTTACAGCCTCGTCATGGAGCTTATGCCGGTCGTGAAGAGCCTGCTCGAAAAATTCGTTGCCGCGCAACCCTCCGTGCCGCTGGCGCTTACGGATGCCACGTGGTATATGGGGACCGTCAAGAACGGCAAGCTCAATTTCTACGACGGCTCCGTCAGGGTCATCAATGAATCGGGAGAGATCCAGGCGGAATTTTCTTCCCCTGAATACGACAAGCGCATCGTTGAAAAGGCGCTCTCGTGGTCCTATATGAAACCTGTCTACGCGGTGTCCGGAGGCCGCGAGAACATCTACCGCGTAGGCACCCTCGCCAGGATCAACTGCGCGGATGCCATGGAAACGCCCGCTGCCCAGGAAGAGCTTGAAAACTTCCGCAGGAAATTCGGAAGGCCGTGTCATGCCACGGTGCAGTACCTCTTCGCGCGGTTGATCGAGCTTATCTACTGCGCGGAGAAGGCAAAGGCGCTCCTGGCAGACCCGGATATCAAGGGCGATAAGCGGGTCCCGGTGACTTATCGGGCAGGGAGGGGGGTGGGACATGTCGAAGCGCCTCGAGGGACGCTCTACCATGATTATGAAATCGACGCCAAAGGCATTGTCCGGTCGGCCAATCTCCTGGTGGCCACGCAGCAGAACTATGCCGCGATCAATACCTCCATCGGCCAGACGGCGGGATTATTTATCCGGGACGCGAGCGACGATATGCTCTTGAACGCCGTTGAATTCTCCATGCGGTGTTATGACCCCTGCCTGTCATGCGCCACGCATGCGATGGGGCGCATGCCGCTGTCAGTCGAGGTTATCCAGGACGGCGCGATCACGCGCAGGGTAAGGAGGACGTCATGACGATCCAAATCGATATCGCCCAAAACGGATGCAGGGGATGCCGGATGTGCGTCGAAGTCTGCCCGACGTCCGCGCTGGCGTTTGATGACAAGACGTTCAAAGCATCGGTCAAAGACGCGAGCAGCTGCATTGGGTGCCTCAGCTGTGCGTATCTGTGCCCTTCGGGGGCGCTTAAGCACGGGAACGTTCATGCGGTGAAAAATTTTTACCGGGACTTGAATTTCAGCAAACGGATCAGGAGATTCTTATGACCGAATTGACCGAACTCCAGCTCTCCGCCCAGGATTATGACAATGCATTTACGGAGGTCTGTTTCCTCCTCGATATTCTCGTTCAAGCCATCGACCTCGTGGCCGGCAAGCGGAGCCCTTCCCTGGCCTTCAGCGCCGGTCGCCACATGGGGAAAAAGTTGCCGATGCACCTCGTGGAACCAAAACTCGATGATGCCGTAAAGGCCGTCGTCCATACCCTTGAGGGGGGATTCGAGATCGAGACCGCATTGAACGTCCGCGGAGTCGAAATGGCCGTCCGCCGCTGCGCCGTTCGCGACGCCTGCATAAAGAGGGGCATGCAGCCCGGTGGCGAGATCTGCAAGATGTTCCACCATTACATTGCGGGCATCGTCAGTGAACTATGCAAGGGCCGCGATGTAAAACCGACGGAGCCCGCGGTCGGTGAGCGGTGCGCATTCCAGCTGGATGTGAGGTGATTGCGGCAATGAAGACATTACCCCGGGTGCTCGTGGTCTGCATTGGGAACAGCCTTGTCGCGGATGATGCCGCAGGCTGCGAAGTATACCGGTTGCTGACCGAAAAAAAACTGCCTTCCGGCATGCGTGTAACGCTCATGGGGATTGCCGGCATCGATCTCCTTGACGAACTTCAGGGAGAGCAGACTCTTATCATCGTCGATGCAGTGCAGTTCGGCGCGCGGCCCGGGACGCTCCATCTGCTGCCATGGGAGGAGATCCCCCAAACCGCCGGCCTTCCGGTGTCCGCCCACGGGATCGGCGTTCGCGAGTCGATCGAAATCGGCCGCGTCCTCTGTCGTGAGAAAATGCCTGAGAAGGTTATGCTCCTCGCGATCGAAGGCAACTGCTTTGATACGATCGGAGGTCCGATGACGCCGGAAGTCAGGTCCGCGGTCAAAACAGCTGCGGACATGGTGTTGCGGTATGCCGATGTTGTGGAGCACGAGCGGTGCGAACCGGAACAAGTGCTGAAGAGACTTTTGATCTCACCGAATGCTCCTTCCCTCTCGCAATGATTTGATGATCCTGCCGCATCATGCCCTGCCGTAAGATCACCCAGCTGACACCTTTTCTGTACGAGATCAATGTTTCAAGGTACCGGACCAGGTATCCCGTCAAGACCCACGATCAACGCGGGAGGGAGATTCACTCAACATCTCATGGGGATCACGGAGCCTGCTTCACCGCACGCAGGTTCTCAATGACAGCCGCCATGTCTGCAGGCGGTGGAACCGTGAACGACAGGGGAGTTCCTGTATCAGGATGGAGGAGCGACAGCGTTTCCGCGTGGAGCATCTGTCTCGGGATCTCCACGTCGCCGATCCTCATCACCTTGCTCCCGCCATAGACCCGGTCGCCGAGGACCGGATGGCCGATATGGGCCATATGGACGCGGATCTGGTGCGTCCGGCCCGTCTTGATCTCGACCTCCACGAGGGTGGCGTTCTTGAAGCGCTCCTTGACAATGAACGCCGTGACGGCCTCTCGCGCATGATGCGTATGCACGCTGATCTTCTTCCGCTCCTTCACATGTCTTCCCAGCCCGACCTCGATCGTGCCCGACCCTTTTTTGATCACGCCGAGCACGAGTGCGACGTAGCGCTTTTTGACGAAGCGGTTCTTGAACTGAGCGGACAACGATCGAAGCGCCTCGGGTGTCCGAGCCGTTATGAGAACGCCGGATGTGTCTTTGTCCAGGCGATGCACGATGCCCGCCCGTTCACGTGCATCTGTTTCTCGACCCGAACCCAGAGATGGCAGGCTGCCATAATGGTACAGGAGGGCGTTCACAAGCGTTCCGGTGTAGTTGCCCGGTGCGGGGTGCACTACCAATCCGGCGGGCTTGTTCAGAACGATGATGTGGGGGTCTTCGTAAATAACATAGAGCGGTATGGGCTCGGGCAGAACTTCGCGGATCTGCCGTTCGGGCAAGTCAAGCGTGATGCGCTCATCGAGCTTCACCTTGTAGCCCGGTTTCTCGATGTTGCCGTTCACCAGGGCCCGGCCTTCTCTGATGAGGGTTTGTATGCGGCTGCGGGAAATATGGGGCTCGTAATGGTTGATGAACATATCCAACCGCTTGTTAATATGTTTTTCCGTGACAATGTGCGTGATTGTTGGCATGGCAGAGGAGAAGAACGGAGTTTCGTATTTAGTACCTGCGAGGCTGAACTGCTTTTTTGCTCAGCCGCCAGACCATGACACCAGCCAGGAAAACCATGCCGACCGCGATGATCTGCGATTGCGAGATCGTGCTGCCAAAGTACAGTCCTCTGACCGAATCTCCGCGGAAGAATTCTACAGCGAACCGGAGAACCGCATAGGACAGCGCATAGACCCAGAATAGCTGGCCATCGAACTTCTTATACCTCCGGAGGAGGACCAGCATGGTGAAGATCGCAAAGTCCCCCCCTGACTCCATGAGCTGGGTGGGAAAGAGCGGGATCCCCAAGGGAGCGAGCGAATGAACGTCATGGAAGGTCACACAGGCCGGGCCGCTGTACGGTGCGCCGTAGCAGCAGCCGGCAAAGAAACAGCCGACCCTGCCGAAGGCTTGACCGAGAGCCAGGGAAGGGGCCATGATGTCCGTTGTTTTCCAGACAGGGATGCCGTGCTTTTTTAGATACGCGATGCCGACGGGAACGGCGGCAATGAGGCCGCCGTAGAAGACAAGACCGCCCTTCCAGAGGGCAAAGGCATCAAGCGGGTTGGCGGCGAACAGGCCGGGATTGGTAAGCACGAAGAGAATGCGCGAGCCCACGATCGCCGTAAGGAGCAGGTACACGCCGAGGTCCATAACCCGGTCCGGGTTGACACCTTCCTTATGCGCCTGCCGCGCTGCGAGCACGAGGCCGATCAGGAAGCCGAGGCCGATCATCAATCCATACAATCTGATGGGGATAGGGCCGATGGTCCAGGTCAAAAACGCAATGCGAGGTATCTCGAAAAGTATGGGATGCATGATGATCTTTCTGAAGGGTTGAACCGGGAGGACCGAAGAACCGGAACGTGAACCATACCGGCTCCCCACCGGCCACTCATCGATTTACCGTTTCGTGGTCCTGTCCGTCCTGCGGTTTCTTCAGCAGCATTTCTATTACCAGGAGCCCGACACCTACTGAAATTGCAGAGTCGGCAATGTTGAACGAGGGCCAGTAATAGGATTTCACGTACCACTGGATAAAGTCAACAACCTCTCCGTAGCGTATCCTGTCGATCAGATTGCCAGCCGCACCGCCGGCGATCAGTGTGAAGGCTATCAACAGCAGGCGCTCATGGGTCTTCCAGATGAGCCTGGCGATAACGGCAATTGCAGCGATCGTTACCGTGACGAAAAAAAAACTCCGCCAGTTCCCGTACGAGCTTGAGAGGATGCCAAAGGCCGCACCCCGGTTCCGTACGTGGGTAATGTTGAAAAAACCCGGGATCACGGTGATGGTGGAGTAGAGGCGAACGCGGGTCTCGACAAGGTATTTCGTCAGTTGGTCAAGGACCAGAACCGCGCCGATGATCAAGGTCACCCAGAGGTATTTGTTTTTCATCGTTTTCACACACGAACAGGGACGCCGAAGCGGGGAAAAACCTCGGGTCCCGTTGCCAGTCAGAACGCAAGGAGATGCAGCTTATGTCACCGCTCTCGGCATCCCGGCAACGCTGTGTCAATTTTTTTTATCCGAGATTTCCCGAACACCTGCCGCAGATTTCGGGATGCTCCTTCACCGTTCCGACGCTCTCACTGTACATCCAGCAGCGGCCACACTTAAGGCCCCTGGCCGGGCCTGCCGCGATGCGGAGCCCTTTGACGACTTCGCTGGTATACGCGTCAGCCGGGGCAGCGGTCTCTGGCGCGACCTGCACTGAGGAAACGATAAAGATGAAGGCCAGGTCGTTCTTGTAGCCCTGGAGAAATTCAAGGAGTTGCGGCTCTGCATAGAACGTAACGCCGGAGTCCAGGGAATGGCCGATCTTTTTATCCCTGCGGAGCGCTTCGAGCACCTTCGCGGCTTCGCCGCGTATGGCGATGATCTTTTCCCACCGCCCTTCGAGATCCGCGTCAAGGTACTTCTTGTCGGCCTGGGGAAAAGGAGCCAGAAAAACGCTCTCGGTCTTTTCGCGATCCTTCAGGTAGCGCCAGACCTCATCGGCCGTAAACGAAAGCACAGGCGCCATGAGACGCACCATGGAAGAAAGGATCGCATGCATGGCGGTCTGGCCCGACCGCCGCTCGAGGGATGACGTTCTCGCCGTATACAGCCGGTCCTTAAGGATATCGAGATAGAAGGAACTCATGTCCACCGCGCAGAAATTGTGCAGCGAGTGGAAGACGATATGGAATTCGAAATCCTGGTATCCCTTGTGAACACGATCGATCAGCTTCTGCAAACGATGGAGTGCCCATCGATCGATCTCGAGAAGGTCTTTGTCGGCGACCCGGTCCGTTTCGGGATGAAAGTCCGCGAGGTTGCCGAGCAGATACCGGCAGGTGTTCCTGATCCTGCGGTACGCTTCAGCCAGGTGCGTGAGGATCTCTGGTGAGATCCTGATATCATCACGGTAATCGGCAGCCGAGACCCAGAGCCGAAGCACTTCCGCGCCATACTTGTCGATCACTTCCTGCGGCGCGACGACGTTTCCCGCGGATTTGCTCATTTTCTTACCGGAGCCGTCAACGGTAAAACCGTGGGTCAGTACCGAATTGTACGGCGCCCGCCCAGTCGTTGCCACGGAAATCAGGAGCGATGATTGAAACCAGCCCCGGTGCTGGTCACTGCCTTCGAGGTACATGTCAGCAGGCCAGCAAAGGTCTTTGCGGGTCCGAAGCACCGCTGCATGGCTCGAGCCGGAATCGAACCACACGTCGAGGATGTCCATCTCCTTTTCCAGGTGCTTGCTGCCGCACTTTTTACACACCGTGCCCGGCAGCAGCAGTTCCGCCGGCGTTCGTAGGAACCACGCGTCAGCGCCCTCTTTTTCAACAATGTCCGCCACGTGGTCCACGACGTTTTTGTCCAGGAGCAATTCGCCGCACTGTTTGCATGTAAACGCAATGATCGGCACGCCCCACGCCCGCTGGCGGGAGATGCACCAGTCAGGGCGGTTTTCCATCATGCCGAGAATGCGCTCCTTGCCCCATGACGGCACCCAGGCGACTTTGTGGATGTTCTCGACGGTCTTCTTCAGGAGATCATTCGACTTCATCGAGATAAACCACTGCTCCGTGGCCCGGAAGATGACCGGATGCTTGCACCGCCAGCAGTGGGGGTAGGAGTGGGATATTTTTTCTTCCGCCAGGAGCGCATTCCTGCTCCTCAGGAGTTCGATGATCCCCTTGTTGGACTTGAATACCTGCTCCCCGGCGAACTGACCCGCTTCCTTCGTGAACCGTCCCTTGTGGTCGACGGGAGCGTAAATTTCGAGACCGTACTTAAGGCCGGCCTCGTAGTCCTCCTGGCCGTGGCCAGGAGCGGTATGGACGGCGCCGGTACCGGCTTCCAGGGTCACATGTTCGCCTAAGATCACGAGAGAGTCACGATCGACGAAGGGGTGGCGCGCCTTGAGACCCTCGAGTTTTTTGCCTTTGAATTTTTCGACGATGGTATAATTTTTGATCCCGAACTTCTCCACGGCCTGCTGCAAGAGCCCCTCGGCCAGGATGAGCACCTGCCCGTTTGCCTCGATGGCAACGTAATCGAATTCGGGATGGAGCGCAACAGCCAGGTTCGCGACGAGCGTCCACGGCGTCGTGGTCCAGATGGCGATTGCCGTCTTCTTTCCGGAAAGCGAGGGAAGCGCCTTCCCCGCCTCGGGCAACTCGAACCGCACGTACACCGAGGGTGATTCGTGATCAGCATACTCAACCTCAGCTTCGGCGAGTGCCGTTTCGTCGAATCCGCACCAGTACACTGGCTTCTTCCCTTTATAGACGCCGCCGTTCCCAACGAACTTGCCGAGTTCGCGCACGATGGCGGCCTCATAGCCGAAGTCCATCGTCAGGTAAGGGTTGTCCCAGTCCCCGAACACGCCAAGCCGCTTGAATTCGCCGCGCTGGACGTCGATGAACTTCTCGGCATACTCGCGGCAGAGTTTTCGGATCTCGTTCTGGCTCATCCCCTCTTTCTTGGGGCCCAGGTTTTTGAGAACCTGATGCTCGATCGGAAGTCCGTGGCAGTCCCAGCCCGGCACGTACGGGCTTTTATACCCTTCCATGGTCTTGAATTTGACGATGATGTCCTTCAGGATCTTGTTCAGGGCATGACCGATGTGGATGTGGCCGTTCGCATAGGGAGGGCCGTCGTGCAGGATATAGGTTCCGTTGCCGCCGGGTTTTTTTTGCAGCCGGTCGTAGATCTTCTCCTGCTGCCAGGCCTCGATGGCTTTCGGTTCGAGGTCTCGCAGGTTGGCCTTCATGGGAAAATCGGTTTTCGGCAGATTCAACGTTGTTTTATAGTCCATCTAGTCAGAGACCTCATCGTCAGGTATTTTTTTCTTCGTGGCGTCCTCGCCGCCGCCCTGGTCGAAGAGATAGAACTTGTCGGCAGTATGCTCCGTGGCGCTGACGTATTGCGTTGGCTCCGTGCCCTTGCGGAACACATCGGTTATGGCGTCAGGCTGCCCGTCGCGCGCCAGGAGCCCAGACTCGGGATCAATCTTGACGGACACGATATCGTCTGACGGCGTAAAGTCCTCGGCTGGCTTGTCCGCAAGCGCCTTTGCCATGACCTGCACCCATATCGGCAGCGCGGCCCGCGCACCGGTTTCCCGGTCGCCGAGCGAGGCCTTGGGGTTGTCATACCCGACCCATACGCCCGTCACGATGCTCGGGGTAAATCCCATGAACCAGGCGTCCACATAGTTGTTCGTCGTCCCCGTCTTGCCGGCAATCGGTTTGCCGAGTACCTGTGCTCCTCTGCCCGTGCCTTCGAGCACCACGCTCTTGAGCAAACTCGTAACGAGATAGGCCGTAGTCGGGTCAACGGCCTCTTTCGGCTCGGGTTCATAGCTCTCAAGCACGGTGCCCTTCCCATCGACAATTTGCTTGATGAAGATCGGTTCCGTGCGCACACCCCGCGACGCAAACGTCGCATACGCCGAGGTTAGTTCAAGCGGGGTGACCGCTGACGAGCCCAGGGCCGTGGTGTAATCGTAGTTAATCGGGCTCGTAATGCCGGCTTTGCGGGCAAAATCAATGGCCTTTTCCAGCCCGACTTTTTCAAGCAGTCCGACGGTCACCGCGTTCCTGGAAAGCGCGAGCGCCGTACGCAGGCGCATGGGCCCGAGAAACCGCTCATCGTAATTTGTCGGTTTCCACCCTTTCTTCTCGAACTCGCTCTTCTCGTAGATCACCGGCAGGTCCATCAGGATCGACGCCGGGGTAAAGCCGTTTTCGAGCGCCGCGCCGTAGATGAAGGGCTTAAAGGACGAGCCGGGCTGGCGCTTTGCCTCGGTGGCGTGGTTGAACCCGCCTTCCACGAAATCGTAACCGCCCACCATGACCCGCACATACCCGGTGTAGGGCTCGATCGAGACGACGGCACCTTCGACCAGCGGCTTCTGGTCCAAGATAAACGAGGCGAGCTGCTTTTTCTTGTCATAATCCTTCAAGCGAACCTTGATGATATCCCCAGGCTGGACAAGTTCCTGGGGTTTTTTATATTCGTCGGGATCGCCCTTTTTCTTCTTCGGTTTGAGGAGGGCCCAGGCCATGTCTTCCGGCATGATGTAGCCCACGAGCCCCCGTCCCCTGACGGTAATATAGTAGTCGCCGACGGCCAGCACCTGGGCATTAAACCCCTCGCCTGGTTTCACCATCACATGGAGCGTGCCCCACTGGATCGGGGTGGACTTAAGCTGCTTGAATCCGACGCGGCCCCGGAAACCCTGGCGCTTGTCCAGTGATCGAAGGCCTTCCCGAAGGGCAGCGCCGGCCGCGCGCTGCAGGTCCATGTCAATCGACGTATAGACCTTCAGGCCACCCTGGTAGAGCGTCTCCTGCCCGTATTTCTTTTCAATGTACTGGCGGATATAATCCACGAGATGGGGGGCCACGTCTTCCTGCTGCCGCAGGTTCTCGAGGTTCAACGGTTGATTATAGATCTTCGTGCTCTGGTCCTCGGTGAGGTACCCTTCCTCTACCATGCGGTGCAGGACCTGCATCTGTCGCATCTTCGTCAGGTCAATATCGCTGTACGGCGAGTAAGCCATGGGCGACTTGGGGAGCCCGGCCAGAAGCGCTGCCTCAGCCTGGTTGACCTCCCAGATGTTCTTGCCGAAATAGGTTTTGGCAGCCATTTGCACGCCGTAGGCGCCGTGGCCGAAATAGATCCTGTTCAAATAGAGTTCGAGGATCTCCTGCTTGGTCAATTCCTTTTCAAGTCTGCGGGCCAGGATGATCTCTTTAATCTTGCGCGTAAACTTCCGCTCCGGCGACAGGAACAGGACCTTCGTGAGCTGCTGAGTAATGGTGCTGCCGCCCTGCTTGAGCCGGACCGAGATGATGTCCTTGAGCGCCGCCCGCATGATTCCGCGGTAGTCGATGCCGCTGTGCTGGTAAAAGCGGGGATCTTCGGTCGCAAGAAGGGCGTTGACCATATACTTCGGAATCCTTTGGAGCGGCACGTAAATGCCCTTCTCAATATTGATCTGGCCGAGTACCCTGCCGTCTTCGGCAAGAATGGTCGTGCCAGGGCTCGGTTTATAATCCTTGAGCGATTCCACCGTGGGCAGGTTAAAGGAAAGGATGAAAAACAAGAGAACAACAAAGAGAATTGATGCGACAAATAAGCCCAGCATGATATATACCACTTTCCTGAGCGTAAGTTCGCCGAGCCACGGAAAAACGTATTTTTTCCATAAATCTTGAACATGATTCATCATTTTTTTACACCTGCTTACTTTTCGGTATTAACATTTTTATATGCTTTTTCAAGGCATTGACGTTTTTCCGGAAGGCCGTTTTGTTTTTAACATAAGGCCATCTTCCGGCAAAAATAAACATCATAATAACATCGTAATTATATAAAATCAAACAAAAATTCTGTTCTCTGGTCATCGTATGGCTCACCATCAACAAAAGAAATATTATGCAAAAAACCCACACAAAGGTTCCTGATCCCTCCAGAGGTCATTTGCGCCAGATAGTTCGATGAGAAGACCCACTACTTCGCCCACGGCTGCTCCTTGCCGTCGTTGGCATGAGCCTTATGTGCAGGAAGAGATGCATATCACGGGTCAACGAGGAAAGAAATGCACATTGTGTTGAGACACAACGGCCATGGTGGAAGGTCCCCTATGAATGCCAATAGATTTGTTTCCTTGCAAGAACAGTTCTTGCAAGAAAAAGGAATGTGTGCACAGGAGCAGTGCTATCCTCAGCTGCCGGAACCTTACAGCTTCCTGATCACGCCCATGGCTTTGCCGATGATCTGGAATTCACCCCGTTCAAGATAAATCGGTTTCATGGTACTGTTTTCCGGCTGCAGGCGGACGCGGTTCTTTTCCAGAAAAAACCGTTTTACGGTCGTCTCGCCGTCCACGAGCGCGACAACGATTTCGCCATTCTGAGCCGATGGCTGCATGCGGACCAGAAGCGTATCACCGTCCAGGATATGGGCATTGACCATGCTCTCGCCTTTCACGGTGAGAGCGAAGAGATGCCGGGTACTCCGCAGGGCAAAGAGTGATAGGTCAACATTCACATCTCCCTCCCGGTTCTCGGGTGACAGGACCGGTGTCCCGGCCGCAACTCTTCCCAAGAGCGGTATAGAAGCCGTGTGGCGCCCGGCACCGGGCAGAATGATGCCGCGCGATTTCCCCCGCTCCCGCGTGATGAGCCCGTGCCGCTCCAATGCCACCAGATGCCCCTCAACGCCATTCGTGGAATGGATGCCGAACTGTTTGCCGATCTCCCGCATTGCGGGCGGGAGACCGCGCTTCTCGATGGTATCACGGATGAATTCGTAGATTTTCTGTTGACGATCGGTAACTTTACGTTTCATGGGTAATCTCCTTTTCAGAGCAGCGCCTCGTGATGACGCGCACGCCCGGGGAACTCTTATTTTCCCACGCCTGTCATCTTATTGCGCTTTCAGGCCCTTCTAAACTTTTTCATCAATACTGCCTGTCCCCTTCCGGCCGCCAAGCCGGGGAAATAACCCGCTCATGACGGTACCGGTCCATGAGCGTCCCCCACGTAATCGTAAACTCGCCGTATCGATCGTTGATGTCATCCATGGCCTCGGCGACGAATGTTCGCTTGCGCTCCTCGCCGAAAAGCGGGATCTGCTCGACGTTTCGCGTTAACCCGGAAACGCTCACACCCACGAGCCGTATCGTCTGCGCAAGCCGGATATCGCGGAGCAAGTCGCGTATGGCTGCATAAATATCCAGACCGTGGTTAACGGCATGACGAAGTCGCCTCTGCCTGGTAAACGTCTTAAAATCGGCATACCGGAGGGTGAGGCATACCGTGTCGCCATGATAGGATCCACGCCGGAGGCGGCGGCCCACTTTCTCAGATAGCTGGAGGACATGACGTTCAAGCATCTCAATATCTGCACAGTCCTCGGTGAGCGTCATGCTGTGTCCTATAGATTTGCTTTCCTCTTCACGTTGCCGTGCCATCGGGACTACGGGGTCATGATCAATCCCCAATCCCATGTCCCGGAGCCGTTCGCCGACGATGCCGAACTGTGCCGTTAATGTCCTCGCAGTCGTGCGCCCCAGTTCACCGCACGTTCGGATGCCCATGGCAGCGAGGCGTTGTGTCAGACTGGGACCGATACCGCAGATCTCCTTGACGCTAAGGTCTTCCAGCACGTCTGCGACGTCCTCCGGCGAGATGAGGACAAGGCCATCGGGCTTCTGCATGTCGCTCCCCAGCTTGGCCAAAAGTTTGTTGGGTGCTATCCCGATCGAACACGTAAGCCCCTTCTCCCGCCAGATCCGCTCCTTGATCCGGACCGCTATCTGCACGGGGTCGCCGATCAGGCGCTCACAGCCGGTAACATCGAGAAACGCCTCGTCAATCGAAAAAAGTTCGACCAGGGGAGTGAAATCCTTCCAGATCCCTAGCAGTTCCTCGCAGGTATGGGAATATTTTGAAGGGTCCGCCGGAACCAGGAGAAGGCCTGGACAGGCCCGCATGGCCTCGCCGTAGGTCATGCCGGTCTTCACCCCGAAGGCCCGAGCTTCGTATGACGGCGAAAGGATCACTCCCCGGTGAAGGGACCCGATCACCGCCATAGCCTTGCCGCGCAGCGAAGGGTTTGCCCGCTGCTCCACGGAAGCGAAGAAGGCGTTCATGTCAATGTGGAGGATCTTTCGAATTCTGCAGTCAGCCCTCTGCATTGACGATCCTCCACACAAGCGACGCCGTATTGAACTGTAGCAGATAAACACCGTTCCCGTCGGTTACAGAAAAATGGTGGATGCAGGCGTTCCCTTCCCGGCTCTTCCACGTATAGGCTATCTCGTTATTACGGAACTGCCTTTTCCCGCGGGAGAACCATACGGGCCTTACCAAGCCACGCGAAAACACGGCTCCTACCGAAATCGGCTCATCAAGGTCGAGCAGCATATCCTCAGTATAGTGAATATTTGTTCATATGTCAAGGTTAAAGTCATACCAGGCGGCCCAGGCAGGGAGGCCGTCGTACCCTGGATTTTGGACAGCGGAGGATGTTTCGATCGGGGAGATCATGACGACCGCGTGGGATCGTGGTGGTCCTCCCGGCGGACAATGATATCGCTATTCGCCGGCTGACCGGTAAATAAGAGGACGGAGTGAAATGTCAAACCTGAAATTCCCCAATCCGCAGAGCTTAATACTCCTTGCCCTGCGTTTTGAGAAACTCGCCGAATTTCATGTCCAGCTTCATGATGTGGTCCACGATCCAGTCAACAACCACCTGGTTCGTTGTCGCCGACAGATCGTAGGTGCTGCCTTGAATGCGGGGCTGGGAGGCCTGCTCCTTGAGTTCAGCCAATGCCATCAGATATTTCTTGTGGTCCTCGCGTTGCTCCTGGAGGCCGCTATAACTCGTCTCCTGCATATGCTTTTCTTCTTCGGCGAAATGGATCTGGGCGTACTCATCGAGAAATCGCAAGGTCGCGTCGATCTCCGCCTTGCAGCGATGTTCTTTTATGGCAAGCTCGAGGTTGTTGATCCTCTTGAACAGCTCTCGATGCTGGCTGTCGATCGTCTTGATGCCCGTTGCCAACTTTTCCGTCCATTCCATGACGAAAACTCCTTGCAGATCAGCTTGCATTGTTTCAACAATTGTAGCAGCTGGCCTTGAAGATTGTCAACCGCCAAGTCTATCGATGCTGCACGGCTTGCCGCTCCATGGTTCCCGGCCGAATAGCAGTTTGCGTTTGACAGCCCCGGTGAAAAGCGTTAAGTTTATTCATATGAAGAGTGCCGTGGAGATTTACAAGCTCCTTCCAAAAACCAACTGCGGGTCGTGCGGCTTGTCGAGCTGCTTCGGATTTGCAGCGAAGCTTGCCTCTCAGCAGGCCTCGGTTGACGATTGCCCGAACATGAGCGCCGGCGCGAAAGAAGCCCTGCGCGAGTCCGATGCCGGACAACGAGATGTTCAGGGAACGGTCTTCGAACAGTCGCTACGAGCGCTGAAGCCAAAGGTCCAGGCACTGGATTTCCCCAGGATTGCAGCTCTCTTTGGGGCCGCGCTCACCGGGCCCGACTGTCTCGAGATCTCTTTTCTGAACGAGTGTTTTACGGTCACGAAAGAAACGATCGTTGACTCGTTAGGCAAACAGCCGCAGCCCTTCATCTCCATCCTTATTTATAACCATCTGTGCATGCCTGACCCGCCTGCCCCCCGCGGAGAGTGGATAACGTTCAGTTCGGTACCGGCATCGCACGCAAAGGATAAGGCCTGGGCTGGCCATGTCGAGGATGTGATCGCGAAGCACTTTGACGGCAGGATCGACGACCTCAGGGCTGCCTGCAAAAAGTTCGGCGGGGTTCCCGCAAACATCGGCGGCAATCACGACGCTGCCTTCGAATTCCGGTTCTTCCCCCACTACCCGGCGCTGCTCCAGTTCTATAACTCGGTGCCGGAAGAAAATTTTCCCGCACAATGCAAGCTGTTGCTGGACAAGACCGCCCCGCAGTACCTTGATATTGAATCGATGGTCGTCCTGGGAGAAGAATTCGCGGGCCGATTGACGGCAGGCTGAGCCCGGAGGACCGGGATCATCGCGCCAGGAATAATGTTTGGTCCGTGCTGCCGGGGTTCACCGGGCAAATGAGACTGTCCACATTTTCTTCTGACCTACCATCTCAGTGCCGCAGCTCCTGTCCGTCTCCAGGGCGATCCTAAACGCTCCTATTTCCCGAAAGGCTCGAACGTCTTCCCTCCACTTTCCATAAACTTGCTGAAGAACTCGACCTGGCATCCTCCCCGGCATGAATGCCGAAATTTTACGGCGCTAGTTGACAAAGAGTCACTGACGGGCGGTAGGAAGCGCACGAACAGCTCTCGGCAACAACCTTCTCTGCTCAAGCTTCAGGGCTGCATTATTCGACCTGTTTTGTCGTTGCAGTTCCTGTGAAATGCCCTGTTACTTATGTAGAACATAATGTGCACCATTCCGCCTTAAGCTGATTTACTATTGGGAGGTTTGCCCTCTCTGGTGTAGGAGCGCAGTGGCACGGGAAGGATCGAATGCAGTAAGCGCTCACCTCTTTGTATGCGCACAAATCAGATACTCTATGTTCCCGTCCTGCCCCGTGATCGGCGACGGGATGATCCCTTTCACGTCGAGACCGAGTCCACGGACAAAATCCTCGACGTTCTTGACCGCCGTCGTCCTGGCGGTCTCATCGCGTACGATACCGCCCTTGCCGACCTCTTCTTTCCCGACTTCGAACTGGGGCTTGATGAGCGCGATGATCGCTGCGTCCGGCTTGAGAAAATGCAATACGGAGGGAATGACCTTCGTAAGGGAAATGAACGAGACATCGATGACTGCGACATCAACGGGTTCGGGCATGAGGGAGGGAGCCATGTCACGGATATTCACGCGTTCGATGACCACGACATGCGGGTCCTGCCGAAGCTTCCATGCAAGCTGGCCGTAACCCACATCAACGGCATAGACCTTCTGAGCGCCGTGCTGGAGCAGACAGTCGGTAAACCCGCCCGTAGAAGCGCCCACATCCATCGCGATCTTTCCATGAACGGGAAGACGAAACTCCTTTAAGGCCGCCTCAAGCTTTAGTCCTCCGCGGCCCACATACCGCAGCGTATCCCCGAGAATCCGGATTTCGGCGTCTTCCGGCACAAGCGCGCCTGCCTTGTCCCGCTTCTGGCCGTCCACGAGCACCTGTCCCGCAAAGATGATAGCCTGCCCCTTTTCGCGGCTCTCCGCGAGCCCGCGCTCCACGAGCAGGAGGTCGAGGCGGAGTTTCTTCGCTTTATTCTTTTTTTGCCCTGTCATGTTTTTCGTGCTGCGAGCGTATCAGAAGCGTCTCGCGCTGTCAACGGGCCAGCCCTGAGCCTCTATGGTGGATCCCGTAGATCGGGAACGCGACTCGTCCTGGTGCATGGTGACGCTCAGGAATGGACCTTCACGTCTCTCCCAAACAACACGAAAGGCACTCGAATAGTTCCGAGTGCCTTTCCTTTTTCTAAACCTCTTTCGTGCTCTTACTAGGCCTCTCTCGAACGGAGCGGCGCGACCGGCGCCACTGCCTTTAACCAGGATCGTTCGATAAACTCCTTGACCGACTCGTAAATGCCTTCCGCATCGAGACCATACTTCTTTCTCAGCACCGCCTGCGCTCCATGCTCGATGTAGGAATCCGGCAGCCCGATCCGGTGAGTCTTGATGCCGCTCACGCCGTTGGTATCGAGGCATTCGAGCACAGCGCTCCCGAAGCCTCCCTGCAGGACGTGTTCCTCAACGGTAATCAATCTGCCGGTCCTCTTTGCAAATGAGATGATCGTCTCCGCATCGAGCGGTTTCACGAACCGGGCGTTCACGACCGCAACGGCAATCCCCTCGTCGGCGAGTTTTTTTGCGGCCTCGATTGACGGGCAGACCATGTTACCGATCGCGACGATCACGGCCTCATCGCCGTCCTTGATCAGCTCGGCTTTGCCGATCGGCAAGGTCCTCAGCTCCTGGTCCATGGGAACGCCGCAGCCGATACCGCGGGGATACCGCACCGCCGTTGGGCCGGCATGCTCGACTGCCGTCTTGACCATATGCTGCAGTTCGTTCTCGTCCTTGGGCGCCATCACGACCATATGCGGTACATGGCGGAGGTAGGCGATATCGAACACGCCGTGATGGGTCGGGCCGTCTTCACCAACGAGCCCGGCGCGGTCAAGAGCGATCGTTACGGGAAGGTTTTGAAGGCAAAGGTCGTGCACGACCTGATCATAGGCGCGCTGGGTGAACGTTGAATAAATAGCCGCTACCGGATGGAGCCCTTCGCTGGCGAGGCCGCAGGCAAACGTAATTCCATGGGGCTCTGCAATACCGACGTCAAAGAACCTGCCGGGATAGTGCTCGGCGAATTTGTCGAGCCCCGTCCCTTCCGACATGGCCGCGGAGATCGCGACGAGCTTATCGTTCTCCTCGGCAAGCCTGATCATCGTCCGGCCGAAAACTTCGGTGTAGCTCATGATGGACTGCTTTTTGGCCAGGGTTTTGCCGGTAGCCGGGTCAAACGGTGCGATGCCGTGATACTGGGATGGATTACACTCCGCGTACTCGCAGCCCTTCCCTTTTTTCGTGATCACGTGGACCAGGACCGGCCAGGTGTACTCTTTGATGTTCTTGAACGTCTCGAGCATGTGATTGATGTTGTGACCATCGATCGGTCCTATATACTGGAACCCGAGGTCCTCGAACAGCATGCCCGGCACCATGAGGCCCTTGATGGAATCTTCGGCCTTCTTCGCCAGATTGAACATGGATTCGCCGACCTTCGGAATGCCCTGCAGGAAATACTTGGCATCCTTGCGCAGCTTCGTATAAAAGTGTCCCGTCAGCGTCCTGCTCAGGTATGATGAGAGCGCCCCCACGTTCGGTGCAATGGACATCTCGTTGTCGTTCAGGATCACGACGAGGTTCTTCTTCAAGTGGCCTGCCTGGTTCATGCCTTCGAAGGCGAGCCCGGCTGAGATGGAGCCGTCTCCTATCACCGCGATGACACGGAAGTCCTCTCCATTGATGTCCCTGGCCGCGGCTATGCCGAGGGCGGCGGATATGGAGGTGCTGGCATGGCCTACGTCAAAATGGTCACAGGGGCTCTCTTCGCGCTTGGGGAAGCCGCTGATGCCGCCGTGCTGGCGCAGTGTCGGGAACTGCGCACGCCTCCCCGTCAGGATCTTGTGCGCGTAGGCTTGGTGGCCCACGTCCCACACAATGCGGTCAGTCGGCGTATTAAAGGCATAGTGGAGGGCGATGGTCAGGTCGACCACGCCGAGGCTCGAGGCGAAATGGCCTCCCGTCTTCGATACGACATCGAGGATCTCCTGCCGGATCTCATGAGCAAGCTCCGGCAGCTCTCCCCTAGGAATTTCCCGCAAGTCATTTGTGTTGCCTATTTTGTCCAGTATCATAAGTACCTCGTCGGTTCCGGGATCAGTGGCCAGGGTCCGGGAACATCCTAACCCTGAGCCCTGTCCCAGGTTTCAATTTACCCTGTTCACAATATACTTCGCGAGCTCACGGAGCGGGTCTGCCTTGCGGTCGAAATCCTTGAGCGCTTGGACAGCCTCCGAAGCGACCTCCAGGGCTCGTGCGCGTGATTCTTCCAGGCCGTAAAAGCTCGGATAGGTTTTCTTGCCTTTCTTCAAATCGCTTCCCACGTCCTTGCCGAGCTCTTCCTGGGTACCGATAATGTCCAGGATATCATCGGCGATCTGAAACGCGAGGCCCACCTTCTCGCCATAACGCGTGAGGGCCGCAAACTGCCGCGTGCCGGCCTTGGCATAGAGAGCGCCGACACGGACGGACGCCCTGATGAGCGCCCCGGTCTTGTGCGTGTGAATATATTCAAGCGTGGGGAGATCGACGTCCTTGCCCTCCGACTCCATGTCAACGACTTGGCCGCCGACCATGCCGAATACGCCTGATGCGGTGGCGATCTCTTTCATGATTGCAATGAGCCTGTTCGCGGGAATCGCCTTGAGCCTTCGGGGATCGGACAGCACCTCAAAGGCCATGTTCAAAAGCCCGTCTCCCGCCAGAATCGCAATGGCCTCCCCGTACACCTTGTGGCAGGTGGGTCTGCCGCGCCGGAAATCATCGTCATCCATGGCGGGAAGATCATCATGGATCAGCGAATAGGTGTGAATCAGTTCAAGCGAGCCCGTAATAGGCAAAAGATCAGCGGTCGTCTTCGCACCGATTGATTCAGCGGCAGCAATGGCGAGAATCGGCCTGACCCGCTTGCCGCCGCCAAAGAGGCTGTAGCGCATTGCCTCGTGCACTGAGGGGGGAAACGTTTTTCCGGGCGGGACGAGCTTCTCAAGCGCCTTGTCTACAATGTCTTTTTTCTTTGAAAGATAGACTTTTATGTCCATGGCTGTCAGGGATGATCACTCTTCCGGCTCTTCGAAGGGCTGCTCTGTCACGTTGCCTGCCTTGTCCTTGAGCAGGATATCCACCCTGCGCTCCGCGTCTTCAAGCCGTTTGGTGCAGAGGCGGGAAAGTTTGATTCCCTCCTCGAACAGTTTCAGCGACTGCTCAAGTTGAAGGTCGCCCTTCTCCAGTTGCTCCACGATCTCCTCGAGCCGCTGTAGCGCCGCTTCGAATTTTTTTTCCGCCATGGTATGATCATTCCTCGTTGTTTTGCCGAATCTGCGCCAAGGTCGTCATTATATACGGGCAATCAGGTAAAAATCAAGGCAAAATCAACAGTGCACGATGTATACCCGATATTTGCCCGCAGGGAATGGAGATCGATGTTCCTCAGGAGGCACGGAACATGATAAGATTATAGCAAAGAGAAGCGGGAAAGGAGGAGGATTTTTTATGACCCATGAATTAACGAACAAGGTTGCTCTCGTCACCGGGGCAAGCCGCGGCATAGGACGGGCAATCGCTCTTGCGCTCGCGGAGGCCGGGGCTGATGTAGCAGTGAACTATGTCTCTCATGAGCATGAGGCCCTTGACGTGAGCAAAAAAATAGCGAGCCTGGGACACCGGTCTATCGCCGTACAGGCTGATGTTTCTCGGAGCGCAGAAGTCATGCGCATGGCAAAAACCGTAGAACATGATCTGGGTGCGATCGACATCCTGGTGAACAACGCAGGGATTGCGCGGCCCTGCACGATTGACACGATTACGGAGCGCGACTGGGAGGATCTCCTGACAACGAATCTCACCGCACCTTTTCTGGTCGCCCAGGCCGTGCTCCCCTCCATGCGGCTGAAGAGGTGGGGACGCATCATCAATATTTCTTCGGCTGCCGCTCAGGTGGGAGGCGTCGTAGGACCGCATTACGCTGCGTCCAAAGCAGGCGTCATCGGGCTTACGCACTACTATGCGGCTCACCTTGCAAACGAAGGAATAACCGTGAATGCCATAGCCCCCGGACCGATCCGGACCGATATGTCGAAAGCTCTGCCAGCGCTCACCGAGAGCACCATTCCCGTAGGACGCTTCGGCACTCCCGAAGAGATCGCGGCCGTAGCTGTGTTGCTTGCCCAGAACGGCTATATCACCGGCCAGACCGTAAACGTGAACGGGGGCAGGTACTTCGACTGATCCGCGCTGGCCTTCATGGATTCAACCGGGAACCAGGGCATGTCAAGGATCCCTGCCTGATGTGGCCGTGAATCACTGACTTCTTCTTCCTGATCCCGGATGATGACCATGAGCATTCGACAGTGCTGGATTGATATTATTCTCTTGACCGCGTTTTGGACCTGTCCCCCGCCTGGCCATTCCGCCCATGGCTAAACCAGACTCTTTCCCAGGTGGGCTTGTACGCTAGTATTCCTTCCA
>DASPQB010000229.1:0-3313 GCA_035625205.1 Nitrospirota bacterium
GAAATGTTTCTCAGTTCGGAGTCCAAAGTAAAAGCAGTAACACGGAGCTAAAAAGAGGAATCACTTTGAACTTTGGGCATTAAGCTTTGAACTGGTTTTTATGAACGATCCCCATTCCAGCGCGCCGAGCTTCCATATGTAGACGAGCGCAGCTGCCAGTATGCCGATAAAGATCAACATCTCAGCGTAGCCAGGCCAGCCAGACTCGCGGATTGATACGGCCCAGGCGAAAATGAATACTGCCTCAAGATCGAAGATGACGAAAAACATAGCTGTGAGATAAAATTTGACGTCAAAGCGGACGCGGGCGGTGCCGGTGGAGACGATTCCAGACTCATAGGGTTCGTTGGTTTGCTTTTCCCGGTGACGCTCTCCGAGAACATAAGAGAGCGCGAGCATGGATATGACAATGAGCACGACTGCGGCGAAGTATACACCGAGAGGCCAGAGAACGATGGCGGTGGCAATTTGCCCGGTCATGGTAAAAGAATATCACAGGGTGGATGAAAGTCAAGCTTGGATCATCGAAATAGAGGTATTGAGCCGTGTGCAGGAGCAGAGGGAAGGAACATATATTATCGAACTGCATGTTTCTAACCTGCGGGAGCATGCAATGATGACAGTTGTCGCGTCACACAAAAAAAGGCGGGGCACCGCTGCCCCGCCTGCTGATTCTCTATTTCGCCATGGACCCGCCATACCGTTCATTGTAGAATTGCTGAATGTTCTGAAGCTGCTCTTTGCTCATCCCCTTGAGGTACCACGCGTTGCGAACGTCCGGCTCAAGATATTTTTTGGCAAGTTCGCTGTAGAGGGCGGGACCCGCTGCCTCCTTTACCTCAGGCAAAAATTCTGTGTAAAATGATTTGGCAACTTCATAAATACCGTGCCACCATGCATAATCCGGCCCCATCATGGCTGCACCGTGACGTGCCCGCCTCCCCTGGTGATGCCATAACTCGTAGTACGTCCACTCAAGCTTGTTGGCGAAATCATTCGGTTTGAGTTTGCCTTTGTCAATGAGCTCTTGCCTGATTGCCGTCGCAGGTTTTGCGAATTTGTCATTATAGAAGACGACTAGATTGTCGAACTGACTGTAGAAACCATCGATGAATGGTGCTGAGTGACAGCTGCTGCACACGTCCTTCATGTTGTCGCGCCGCTTGTCGGCATTCTCCAGCTTCTTTGAGACAGGTGGCCTGAGGGTCCAACTGATTCTCGCCCCCACGTCGTGCGTGACCGGCTGATTCGGCGTGGCGCTCATATGGCAGGTGGCGCATGTCGGAGCCGCAGTGTAGTCTTTGCCCACTACCCACGAGTCTTTATGCATATTCAAGCGTTCCTTGTTCGCCTCATACAGGATGCCATGCTTCGACTCCTGGTATACCTCGATCTGTGGATGGTCAGGGCCGAGATGACACTTGCCGCAGGTCTGCGGTTCGCGCGCCTGGGCCTTGGAGAAGTTATGACGGGTATGGCACGCCGTACAAGACCCCTTGGAGCCATCTGGATTGATCCTGCCGATGCCGGTGTTGGGCCAGTCATTCGTATCCAGTTTCCCGTTTGCGAGGACCTTGACGTTCGATCCATGGCACTGCCTGCAGCCGACAGCCACGGCTTCCTGCCCGCCGACGACTTCCCCGAGATAGTTGTCAAGCGAATTGAGAATGTCTGCAGCCTTTGCATGGTGGCTCTCGGTCATCTCCTTTACTTCCTTCGGGTGGCACTGTGAACAGTCCTTGGGGCTCACGAGTACGGCGATAGTAAACCCGTTATGCTCCATGGCATCGCGGTCTGACTTGTCCGCCTTGTGGCATGTATAGCAGTCCACTCCCATTTCGGCGTGTTTGCTCAGTCTCCACTCATGCACGAACGATGGTGATTGAGACTCATGGCACGCAATGCAAGCCTGACCTTCTTTCGAAACCCTGATGGGTGCCGTTGCTGCTTCTCCCGGCGCTACAGAAGAGCTCAAGCCGAAAAAGGCTACTGCGAGTAATGCGCTGAACAGGTTTTTTCTTGTCATAAGATCCTCCCTTGTATCGGAAATTGTGGTACTATGATCATAGTACCGGGTTGTACCAGAGAACTCACGGTAAAGAAGCGGATTACCGCCAAATGCATGCAGAGCCTGCGGAGCGGCAATACTCTTTTATTCTATCAAAAGATTTTTCCGACAAATTCAATGAAAATACTGCTGTTAGTTTTGGCCACAACGTGCGTATTTTATAATTTTTATGTCAATAATCTGTATGATGTTCATCATAGGAGCCCTGTATGAAGAGGTAGTGCCATGCCTCGCTTTCGTCAGGCAAATATCATGATATTGCACCGGTTTTTCATAATTTAACCTTGACTTTGAAGTGCTTATGCTCTATAGTATGCACCGTAGAGGAGGGTGACATGACAAAAGCAGACATCATCTCGGAGGTTTTTGATAAGGTTGGCCTACCAAAGCAGGATGCTGAAGAACTGGTGGAGATGATTCTGGATTTGGTCAAACAGACTTTAAAAGAGGGCGAGATGGTTAAGCTCTCCGGGTTTGGGAACTTCGTAGTTCGTAAGAAAAATTCGAGAAAAGGCCGCAATCCCAAGACAGGCCAAGAGATTGAGATCACTCCGAGAAAAGTCGTCAGTTTCAGACCGAGCATGATTTTCAAAGAGCATGTCATCGAATCCTCAACAACAGCATCTACCGAGTAAACTCTTCTACCGGATCGGCGAAGTGAGCCGTCTGACGGGGTTGGAACGGTACGTGCTCCGTTACTGGGAAACGGAGTTTCCACAGATCAAACCGGACAAAGGCCGTTCCGGGCAGCGCCTCTATAAAAAAAAAGATTTAGACACGATACTCCATATAAAACAGCTGCTCTATAAAGATGGATTTACGATTGCCGGTGCAAGAAAGAAACTGAACGGGAAAGATGACCGGGACGTCGCTGAAACTGTTATTGAGTCGGCAAAGAAAGAACTGAGAGAGATACTGGAGATATTGAAGTAATGGGTTATGCGGCAAGGGTAGGGGAAGCAGGATAAAGCTGCTTTTTTGACTCGTACGGCTTGATGCCTTACGTGAGAGATGTGAAACATCGGGGCGTGGCGCAGTCTGGTAGCGTACTCGCTTGGGGTGCGAGTGGTCGGCCGTTCAAATCGGCTCGCCCCGACCATTATAAAAAAGCCCGTGAATCGCTTGATTCACGGGCTTTTCTGATTAAAATAGATATTCCTGCATGATATCGATGTCGGAACCTTGGCGGGATTTGCTATTTTAACTATTGCCAACGGGACTTCTTACAGAGATTTAAAATAGATT
>DASPQB010000230.1:0-3265 GCA_035625205.1 Nitrospirota bacterium
CGATCCTCGTACTGGAGTCAGTTCCCCACAAGCGTATGATGTAAGATATAGCACGCTATCACAAAAAATAACGTGTGGTATCAATCTTCCTGCCACGTGTAAAACTCACGTCATCAAGGCGAAATAAGATCGTGCGGATCCTCGATGTCTTGCTGTGCCCGATGTCACCTGCCCCGCATGGAGAGCCACACAACAGCGGACCGCGAAGTCCTGTCCGATTCTTGCACAAGATCTCATTTTACCGCGTCAGGATACTTCTCATCGTTCTCATGAGCAGCTGCTCATGGCGCGCTACTTCGTCAGGTATTCTGTTGCCTGAATATCTCCTCGAGGAAACCTTTCATGGCCTGCCATGACCGTTTATCCGCCTTCTCGTTGTATGCAACTCCTCTGGCATTATCGGTCCCGTTCTCAGGATTGGTGAACCCATGCACTGCGTGACCGTAGCTGACCATATACCAGTCAACGCTAGCCTTGTCCATCACGTCCTCAAAGGCCGCCACTTGATCAGGTTTTACCATAGGGTCGTCGGCACCCGTGAGCACGACTACTTTGGCTTTGATATTCTTTGCATCATCAGGATTCGGCGTCTCAAGCCCGCCGTGGAAACATACGACCCCTGCGATGTCTGTACCACTCCTGGCAAGCTCCAACACCGTCGTGCCACCGAAACAGTACCCGATTGCGGCAATGCGCTTCGGATCAGCCAGCGGTTTATTTTTCAGTTCTTCAAGCCCCGCGTTTACCCGGGCTCGAAGCAGGGCCCTGTCGTTCCCGCTGCGGAATTTTCCTGCAAGGGCCATGGCCTCCTGCGTCGTTTTCGCCCGATTGCCCTTCCCGTAGATATCGGCCGCAAATGCAATATAGCCAAGCTGTGCTAACTGTTCAGTCCGCCTTTTAATATAATCATTGATGCCCCACCATTCGTGGACCACGAGCACGCCGGGGCGGATTCCCCTCATCGTATCGTCGTAAGCCAAATATCCTTCGAGCGTGACATCTCCCTGCTTATATTCGATAAGTTCCGTACGGACAGCGGTGTTCGCCTTCTTGGCAAACATGAACATAAAAAGACTGGGGAAGACAGAGTGCATGGTAATCTCCTTTGGCTTTATATTTTTTTGCATTCTTTGCATCAGCTAGCGATGTAGCGAAATAAATCGGGCCGACCTGAGCTGGTCTGCTGTAAGGGACACGTAACCAGCAGGCTCATCATGATGCCTTATCTCATCATTGCTTTCGTCTTCTCGACGCATACCTGGGTAAGATACCTCTAAAGATGAGTACAATGCCTGCCTCGAAGACATTCATTACTCCCCCTCTTCAATTCCCCTTCCTCCCTTGTTGCCTGTAAAACCTGACGCCATTGATGGCGCAATGTTTAATATCGAATACGCTATAATTATAACGCAACTCTAAATAACTCTTGTCCGTTTGCGGGCTTTCGTTCGGACAAAGAGCATGGCATGACCTATCATTAAAATCATTGCTCCGCTACAACTTCGGTATCAATATTTTTAACTTGAATCTCCGGAGGCGCGGCGAGGGTTGACGTGTACGGGTTTCGATGCTACGCTTTATTCATAATAAGGATTAAATTACCCCTCTTTCTAGAGTAGATTTCTAGAGTAGATAATGAGGGCAAGGGAGGTGCTTGTATGACTGCTATACTGGGTGCAACAGGTCATGTGGGCGGTAAGATAGCCGCAATCCTGAGGAAAAAGAACGAACCTGTCCGTGCAATAGCGCGGCTGACTGACCGTCTCCGGCCGCTCGTGGCCAAGAATGTCATGGCGTTCGCAGGGGACGTCAATGATACCGAATTTCTCGTAAAGGCCTTCACGGACGTTGACGCTGTGTTCGCATTAATACCACCGAATCCGACTGTGCCGGAGTTTATGCGTTATGCTGACACAGTCGGCCAGAACATCGCGCGGGCACTAGAGATTGCAAAGGTCAGATATGTCGTCTTCCTGTCAAGCGTTGGTGCAGAGCTTGCAGGCGGGGGTACGGGGCCAATCTCGAGCCTGCACAATATGGAAGAGCGGCTAAACCGGATCAAAGGGCTTCATGTCTTGCATTTGCGGGCCGCCTACTTTATGGAGAATTTACTCTCAAACATCGACCTGATCAGGTCGAAAGGCGTCACCGGCACTGCTATCCGGGGCGATCTCAAGTTCTCCATGATCGCTACCAAGGATATCGCAGAGTTTGCGGCGGAGCGCCTTGTAAAACGGGACTTCTCCGGTTCGTCAGTCCATTATCTCCTCGGACAACGGGATCTCACCTTGGTCGAGGTTTCAACCATCATCGGGAGCAAGATCTCAAAACCCGGTCTGCCGTATGTCATGTTCCCCTATGATGAGGCTGAAAAAGCCATGGTTTCCGTGGGACTGTCGCCCGATATGAGCAGAACTTACATCGAGATGGCTCGGGCCTTCAATGAGGGCAAGATCAAAGCTGTCCGTACGAAGGAGAATACGACACCGACTTCAATAGAATCGTTCTGCGATGAGGTGTTCGCGCCCGCCTTCCTGCGGAAAGAAGCTGCATAAATGGACCGTCCTGCATAGAGTGAACGCTCGTTGAATTCTTCCAGGGTTGATGATTCACAAACCTAATGCAATGGAGGCGGGGCACCAACGGTGCAGTTGTGGAAAGACTGCACCGTTGTGAACTTCCAGCTAACACGTCCTTAAATACGGTTGAGGGGTGCAGCAACAAAAGACGAAGCGCCCTCCAACCGATTGAAGTGGTCAATGCTTCTGGCCGTGGATATATGTGTGCTGTCGCCTGCCTTGCCCCCCGTAAAGACTCGCCGGTGCAGGTAACGCAGATGACACATCAAGCTAAAGTGTTTGATGAACATCATTGAGATCTAATTTGCGTGCTTCAACATCCATCCTTTTCACATTCTGCTCACGGGCACTGATCTCACCAACCATGCGGATGCATCATAAAAAGGGCTTTGACAAAAGCTGCGGAATAGATAATAATTGTGGTCGGTAGCCGGAACACCGCGATCACCCTTGTTATGATCCGACAGACCATGAGCTCTATGACCGACCAGAAGGTATTGATTGTGGATGACGAGCCTGATATCACCGAGCTTGTTAGCTACAATCTCAAGAAAGCGGGGTTCGCAGTTGCCGCTGCGGCAGACGGTGAAGAGGCGCTCGCACGGGTCCGGGAGGACCGGTTCGACCTCATCCTGCTCGACCTCATGCTCCCCGGCATTCACGGCATGGAGCTCTGCCGAATCCTG
>DASPQB010000231.1:0-9443 GCA_035625205.1 Nitrospirota bacterium
GCACCTCTTCAAGAAACAGACTCAACGCAATGAGGTCGTGATGGAACTGCTATCCTTTTAGGAATACCCGTCGTCGCATCTCTGGCGCTGGCCTTCCTCGGCGACCGGAAACTAGCACCCGAAGTGAACATTATCGGTTCAGCCGCGACCTTCGCTGCCGGTGTCAAACTTGCGCTCGAGGTCTACAATCGCGGGTCGATCCTCGTAGGAAACGATTTTTTCTTCGTCGATACGTTCAGCGTCTACCTGGCAGTCCTTACGTCATTCGTTTCCATGACCACCGCCATTTTCAGCAGGCGGTACATGCGGCGTGAACGCGAGCACGGCACGGTCGGTCATAAGAGAATGCGCTTCTACCACTCCATGTTCCAGCTCTTTATCTTCGCCATGCTGCTCTGCCTGCTTACCAATAATGTGGGTGTTCTCTGGATCGCCATGGAGTTGGCAACGCTGTCCACGGTACTGCTTGTTTCCCTCTATCGCACACCCGCCGCGATTGAAGCGGCATGGAAGTATTTTATCCTCTGCGGCGTGGGCATTGCTCTGGCACTCTTCGGTACGGTACTCCTGTACTTTGCCGCGGAAAAAGTGCTCGGTCAAGGCGGCGCGGCATTGCATTGGACAAATCTCGCCAAGGTGAGCGACCAGCTAGAGCCTACCATCCTGTCCCTGGCCTTCGTGTTTCTCATGGTGGGATATGGCACCAAGGTGGGCCTCGTGCCGATCCATAACTGGCTTCCGGATGCGCATAGCGAAGGTCCCACTCCGATATCCGCGGTACTCTCGGGACTTCTGTTGAATATTGCGCTCTACGCGCTTGTGCGGTGCAAAGTCCTCGTGGACGGCTCGACCAAGACGCACCACTCGGGTTATATCATGATGGGTTTCGGCATCGTCTCGATTTTCGTCGCTTCGTTTTCTCTCCTGCGGCAGAAAGATATCAAACGGCTTTTCGCCTACTCGTCCATCGAACATATGGGAATCGCCACCTTTGCCTTTGGTTTGGGTGGACCACTGGCCACCTTCGGCGCCCTTTTGCATATGCTGGTCCATAGCCTGACCAAGTCCTCCATATTCTTTACCGTTGGTCATGCTTCGCAAATGCACCGGACGCAAGAGATGGAGAAGATCAAGGGGCTCATCCGTGGCAACCCCCTTGTGGGATGGGGACTGGCGCTTGGGGTCATGGCAATTGTGGGCATGCCTCCATTCGGCGTATTCACCAGTGAATTCCTGATACTTACAGCAACGATCAAGGATGCGCCGTGGTTTGCGCCCTTTCTCTTGCTCGGCCTTGGGGTTTCATTTGCCGCTCTCTTCAGACGGATGCAGCCCATGGTATCGGGAGAGCTGCCACCCTATCAGCACCGCTTGAAGGTGGCGCATATTCCGGTCATTCTCCACCTGCTGATTGTACTCGTCCTTGGTCTGTACATCCCGAAATTTCTGGCTGGCTGGTTCCAGACGGCGGTGGGGCTATTGCAATGAGCAGAATGGAACAAATAGTCAGAGCGGCCCTCGGTCCTGATGTGACTCGGGATACTTCACTGTCTCCTGCGTCGATACCGATGCTGGTCGTCCCGCGGGTCCGGTTTGCCGAAGCTGCCAAGGCGCTGAAGAAAGAATATGCGCTGCTCGCCGCAGAGTGGGCAACAGATGAGACTCATGTCGACAGAGGTTTCGGGATATACGCCTGCTTTCGGCAAGAAATGGAATATCTTATTGTAAAAACATATGCACCGACAAGTGATCCGACCTTTCCCAGCCTTACGAAAAAATTTGTCCCCGCCTACCGGTTTGAGCGGCAGATGAAAAGTCTCATGGGAGTGACCCCAATCGGCAACCCCGACACCCGACCCTGGATAAAACACGAAGACTGGCCGGAGGAAGCCTGGCCGCTTAGGAAAAACTTTGACCCATCAAAGCCTATGCCTAGGGTATTCGGCGAATATCGCTGGATACGGGCTGAAGGCGAAGGGGTCTACGAGATTCCCGTGGGGCCCGTGCATGCTGGCATCATCGAGCCTGGACATTTCCGTTTTCAGGCTCTGGGAGAAGACGTTATCAATCTGGAAGAGAAACTGGGTTACGTGCACAAGGGAATCGAGAAGCGGTTCGAGTCAATGTCCTGGAAGGAAGGCTCGCGGTTAGCAGGGAGGGTGTCCGGAGACACGACGGTCGCCCATTGTCTGGCCTATTGCCGTGCAGTGGAGGAGATCAGCCAGTGTATGCCTCCCGACCGCGCGCTCTGGCTCCGAGCGCTCTTCCTCGAGCGGGAACGGATAGTGAACCACTTGGGCGATCTGGGCGCCATCTGCAACGATGTAGCTTTCGCGATCCTCTTGTATCACTTCCATCGACTCAAAGAAATGCTGGTCCGGACGAATTTGCAGCTTTTCGGCCACCGGTTCTTGATGGACAGGATCGTCCTTGGTGGTACGATGGTTGACATAGATGCCGGAGGCGTTGAACAGGTACTTACCGAAATGGACTGGCTGGCGAAAGAGTTTGAGAGGCTCGTAGTCATCTACGATGAAAATTCTTCTGTTGAGGACCGGGTTCGGGACACGGGGATCCTGAGCCCGGAAAAGGCAAGAAACCTCGGTATGGTGGGCTTCGTGGCCAGAGCGAGCGGCCTGAATGTCGACTGTCGGATTCATCAGCCCTTTCCGCCCTATGACCGCATCCGTGTGAACGTGCCGGTGCTGATCTCAGGTGATGTCCATGCAAGGGCATGGGTGAGGGTGGAGGAAATCAGGGATTCCATCCGGATCATCCGAGAGATCCTGGACACGCTGCCTGGAGGGGCTACCACGGTACCGATAGAGGCTCCGATGCAGGACAAGTCCGGATTTGCTGCTGTCGAAGGATGGCGCGGTGAAATTCTCTACTGGGTGCAGTCCGGCAGAAAAGGGGAGATAAACCGATGCATGGTCCGGGATCCGTCAAGCCTGAATTGGTTGGGGCTGGAACAATGCATTCATGGAAACATTGTTCCCGATTTCCCGGTGTGCAACAAGAGCTTTAACCAGTCTTACTCAGGGAACGATTTGTGAAGTCAATTTATCGTGGGTGGTCAGGGATGCCGCATGGAGAAAAGGCTAGATTGTGCATCACTGGATCCTCGCGAAGCGATAGGATTGTCATAAAAGATCGAAAGTAGCAACACCTATGATCAATCTCAAAATTCGCATCACCAGCTCGACAGAAAATACAATATGATTATATCCAGGCATGATACTCATCAGGGTGCACTATGATCAGAATCCTCAAACAGATATTCCATACGGGAATCGTCACCGAAGGGCTTCCCCCTATTACCGATCCGGAAATCGAGAACATGAACGTGCAACTCGAGGAAGTCATCAAACGGCGCTTCCGGGGCAGTCTCGCAATTCGCCAAGTGGATGCCGGGTCGTGCAATGCATGTGAGCTCGAGATTCACGCAATGAACAATCCTATTTACAACTGCGAGCGCTTCGGCATACATTTTACTGCATCGCCCCGGTTCGCAGATATGCTGCTGGTCACTGGGCCGGTGTCCCGTAACATGGAGATCGCGCTTATGAGGACCTACCATGCCACGCCGCAGCCGAAACTGGTGGTCGCCCTCGGAGATTGCGGGTGCACCGGCGGCATATTTGGTGAGAGCTACGCGTCCTTGGGCGGCATTGATAAAGTTATCCCCGTTGATGCATATATACGCGGGTGTCCACCTACTCCCACGACCATTCTTCAAGGCATTCTTAAGGCCATCGCAAAGTAAGCATCGCCATAATCTATGCTGTCTGCTCGCTGTCCCCCGAGGTGACTTCTGCATCACCCATGTAAAATGTTCATGTGATCATCATCCATAGTTGGCATGATTTTACAACAGGGAACAAGCTGCAGAACCTCATTCTCGACATTTACATCTTCGGCGTGAAACCGCTCTCTGCTGCATTATCTCATGAAGTAACATCGTGATCTACCAGGGAACCGTGCATTAACACCGAAAATCTCTTCGAAGAACCATTCCCAAGAGATCCTGATGAGCTATAATTAAAACAAATATTCTGTGGTTAGATGCCGTCCACGATGGTGCCTGGACCCCGATCATCTTTGCTGGGGAGGAGAAATGCATGGAACCTGAGGCAAAACCTGTTCCGGGAAGACTCGTCGTTTTTCTCATCGGACAGACCGAGAGTAATTTCGAAGCTACTGATGTCGTTGAGATCAAGGCAATAAAAAGTGCGCCGAGTTATCCCGATGTAACCCCCAAACAGAAAATCATCAAGCAGGAAAGACGCTCGATTGACGGTGTTGAGGTCGGTTTCCTGGTCAAGACCTATTTGCCTGACGTAGTAGTAGCCGAAGCGATGCTGGACATGGACAACATCCTCCTCGATGCGACCTTGGACGTCAAACGGGCGCTCATCAACGAATGCAGGAAAATACTTAGAGAATTCACGTGTGATCAGGAATATGATGAGGAATACAGCGTCTATTGCATCTCCGGCTACAGCGGCGATCCGGAGGTGTATTTGTCAATGTACGGCGAGAGGATAGCGGCGTTCCTCAAAAATGAGCGGATGCCACTCGATGAAGAGGAGGTCCAGGCGACGCTGTCGTCGTACTTGAAGTACGGCAAGGACGATCTTACAGTCGTGGACTGGGATGGCGCGTTCATTTTCGATTCCGGCGGAGACTTCGACAGCAACATTGAACTTTTCGAGATCGCGAACCTGCAACTCTTGAAATCGCGTATTCTCGACGACGACCTCGACGAACGTCTGGAAAAGACACTCCGGCTCATCGGCGCAACAAAGAAGCGGCTGCCAATCATCCGGTCGGGTGAAGTGAGGAAGGTCGTCAAGGAAATAATCGAAACCCGTACCCAGTCCATCCTGGAGTCGGAAGCGGTGGAGCGAAACATCAAACTGATCGGCGATTGGTATTCGGCTAAGCTCTATACCCTCATCTCTAAAAAATTCCACCTCGAAAGCTGGAAGGCCACCATCAAGGAAAAGCTCGATACGCTTGAGGACGTTTACACCATGGCGACGGAAAACTTCAGTGTGTCCTACCGCGCTACGTTGGAATTCGTCATATTGGCAGGCTGGTTCGTGTTGCTACTCCTCTATGTCGCTGAGTTCTTCTTCACGAAGAAGTAATGACCGTCTTCTTCGACTCTGTGTTTTTACATTCCGACATTCTTTTGTTACTTTGCCCGTTTCCTCTCTAAGAAAAAGGATCTCCATGGCATTATACTATCTCAGGTAAATCTTACAAAAAAACTTAATTCATTCCAAAGTTATAAGAGACCTTTTTTAAGTCTCTGCGTCTCCGCGGTAAAAAGATTATCCATTGAAATTGAACTAAACATGCCTTCACGAGAGTCCGAGTTTTTTCCTAAGTGTCAACCTGTTGATGCCGAGCAACCGGGCGGCCTCAGACTGATTCTCCCTGGTATGAGAAAGGAGATAGGCGAATAGGTGTCGGTCTACTTCAGAGTGGACCTTGTCATAGATGTTTTTCTCCTTGTTGTCCAGCGCTTTTTTGACAAACGGGACAAGTACGGCAGCAAGGGCGTCGGAATCAACTGCGAGGGGCCTTGCCGCGGAATGCATGCCCAAGTCCCTGAGCTCATTGGTAGTCAGGTAGTCCGTTTTGCAAAGAGCGATTGCCGACCGGAGAGTGTTTTCCAGTTCGCGGATGTTGCCCGGCCAATCATAGGAGAGAAGCCGGTCCATGAAGGCCTTGGTCACGCCCTTGATCGGCTTCTGCGCCGTATGAGCGTGGCGGTAGAACAGGCACTGGACCAGTGGCGCGATGTCCTTCTTGCGTTCGCGAAGCGGCGGCACATGGATCGAAGCGACCCGAAGTCGGTGATAGAGATCCTCCCGGAACTTTCCTTCGCGCACCATGTCGGCAAGGTCGCGGTTCGTTGCAGATATCACTCGTACGTTTACCTGCACCTCCTTGGTGCTACCCACGGGATAGAATGTCTGGGTCTGAAGGAAGCGGAGGAGCTTCCCCTGGAGCTGCAACGGAAGCTCTCCGATTTCATCGAAGAACACGGAGCCACCGTCAGCTGCCTTAAGCATGCCTTCTTTAGAGGCCACGGCACCGGTGAACGCGCCGCGTTCATAGCCGAAGAGTTCTGATTCAAGCAAGGTGTCGGGTACGGCAGCTGAATTGATGACTACGAAGGGCTTGCCGAAGCGGGAAGACAGCTGTGCTATCGCTTCCGCTACAAGTTCTTTCCCGGTGCCCGTCTCGCCGGTAACGAGAACGGGGACCTCAACCTGTGCGATGCGCGCGACTTTTTCGCACAAGCTCATGACGAGGGTTGAGCGGCCCACTATGACGCAAGTTGCAGCTGGAGCCAGTAGGTCCTTCGATATCGTTACCACGTGTTTCATTTCCGTAGTGAGCCCATGCAGATCCTCCAGGAGCCGTTCAAACCGTTCTTTCTTGAGCGGCCTCCGCATGATCTCATAGGCGCCCCACGTAGCGGCCTCCATGACCGGCCCGGTCCGCTCCTGGCCAGTGACGGCGATGACGAACGTCTGTTCACTGTATTCCTTGATCACATGGGCATCGGTCGAATCTAGGTCAACAAGCACGAAATATTCGTTTCGACCAGAGATTTCAGTCTTACGCCCGGTCGCTAGGTTGTAACCCTTCGGCAGGATGGCGGAAACCTCTTGCTCAAAAGACCTGTCTTTTGACAGCAGCAGCACCTTTTTCATCTATCCTCCTATTGGTTAAATAATATACAACATGTTTAACAATAAATCAATTCTTTTGCATGGACAACCTGTCACTTTTAGTCGGCCAAAAACATTTCACTACGTTAGGACTCGTCTCCCTTCTTGGCCTAGTGATGATCCAATTTGTCAGGATTGTCGTATAGAAATGGTCGTATATTGATAATGATAAAAGTATTATGTTCATCGCCCACAATATTCCGGCGAGTACTATTGGCCAATCCTGAAGTAAAGTTATTTGCATTCCAGATGCGAATCAAGGATGAAAAAATGCGGAAGATAAGATAGATAACGTTTCGTTCAGAATGCAATGGTGATGTCCTCGAACAAACGATTGAAAATGCTTCCTTAAAGACCTGCTATAGGATGGGATGAAATGTAAAAAACATGCTTAGATTCTGTGAGACGATAAATACTTGTAATCTTACGTTGATTAGCGCCGGAGTATGTTTTCTTGACCACGACAATTGCTTTGTTCGGCTGAATATGATATTAATCGAATAAGGCAGGAGTCATGCTGACCCGTGTCTCATTCCACCGTTCTAATCCAGGGGGAGGTATTCAGACCATGAAGGCGTCGGACCTGCTAGTAAAATGTCTCGAAAATGAGGGTGTAGAGTATGTCTTCGGCATTCCCGGCGAGGAAACGCTGGACCTTATGGAATCGCTCAGGACTTCTCCCATAAAATTTATCATTACCCGACATGAACAAGCCGCGGCCTTCATGGCGGATGCCTACGGACGACTCACGGGCAAAGCCGGCGTCTGCATTGCGACGCTGGGGCCGGGAGCTACCAACCTTTTGACCGGCGTGGCCGACGCCTATCTCGATGCTTCCCCCGTGGTTGCGATTACCGGACAGGCGGACCTCAAGCGGATTCACAAGGAATCGCATCAGTACATTAATATTGTCGATATGTGCGAGAGCGTGACCAAGTGGAATGGCAGGATCGAGACGCCAGAAGTCATTCCTGAAATGGTACGGAAGGCCTTCAAGCTCGCTGAAATGGAAAAGCCAGGCCCTACGCACCTGGAGCTTCCCGAGAACGTGGCTGCCCAGGAGACGCATCAGATGTATGCAGCCATGATCCCGCCCATCAGGGCCAGGAGGAGCTCCCCTGACCGTCAGTCCCTGAGGAAAGCGGCAGACCTGATAGAGTCGGCAAGATTTCCCATAATCCTTGCAGGTCACGGCATTGTTCGCAAGGCGGCAAACGCCCAGCTTCAAGAATTCGCCGAACTGCTGTGTATCCCCGTCGTGACGACCTTTATGGGCAAGGGGGCAATCAGCGCCAAGAGCCCCTATTGCATCGGGAGCCTCGGCCTCTCGAATGACCGTCAGATAGAGGAGGTTTTCCCCTTTGCAGACCTTATCATCGCCATCGGCTACGGGCTCGTCGAGTACTCTCCGAATAACTGGAACCCGAAAATCGACAAGCAGATCATTCACATTGACTTTACGTCGAGTGAAGTCGACCTCCATTACGTGCCCGAGGTCGAGATCGTATCGGACATCCGGGAAAGCATTGCACTTCTCGAGGGCATGTTGAGTACGAATAAGAAGAGCCAGCGTGCCATCGATCTCCATGCCAACTTTCGCGATGAATTCGAACGCATCGGATCAGAGAAAAACTGGCCCGTCCGGCCCCCGCAGGTACTATACGGCATCCGGAAGGTGCTCGGAGATTCAGATATCCTGGTCTCAGACGTGGGGACATGCAAATTCTGGGCGGCAAAGTTCTACCCCATCTATGCAAACAATACTTTCATTTTGTCGAATGGATTCGCATCCATGGGGTTCTCACTCCCCACAGCCATGGTGGCAAAGCTGGTATATCCAGACCGCAAGGTGGTTGCTCTCTCTGGAGATGGCGGTTTTCTGATGAATCTGCAGGATCTTGAAACTGCAGTCCGGATGAAACTCAGCATGGCTATCGTCGTTTTTAATGACAGTAGCTACAACCTGATCAAATGGAAATCCATGAAGAAGTTTGGCGCATCGTATGGCGTCGATTTCACAAATCCAGATTTTCTCAAAGTTGCTGAGGGATTCGGCGCTGGAGGGCTGAGGTTGAAAAACGCTGCAGACTTTGAGCCTATGCTTCGAGATGCTCTGACCGGGGATGTTCCGGTCATTATCGATGTACCAATCGATTATTCGGATAATGAACTTGTCTATAAACTCCTTTAAAGTCAGACCACGCATCGATAATCATCGAAGAAATGGCGCGAGTGACAGAAAGGTGTGCAATTTGTGAAATGGGCCATCCTATTCATTTTCGGAACTATTGGCTTGGCTGGGCTTCTTGGTGGAACAATGTGGGGACTTGAATCCTATCCCCTCCTCCGCGCTAACGTGTCCACCCAAGGCACGGTCGTCGATCAGTACCAGAAAAAAAACGAAAAAACATCCGAAATCGTCTATTACCCGGTAATAGAGTTTTCCAAGACAAGTGCTGAAAAGGTGCGTTTCCAGAGCAATGCAGGATCTGCGGGTGCACCCGCGTATGAGGTGGGAACGAGTGTTGATGTGCTCTATGATCCCCACAACCCCGTGAATGCAATGATTGGCAGTTTTAGAGAATTGTTGACGGGACCCTTAATGACAGCTGGTACAGGGCTTCTGCTGTTAGTGCTAAGCATCATTCTTTTTCTGAAAATCGGACGTTTTGAAAAACATCTGCAGTCTAT
>DASPQB010000232.1:0-43786 GCA_035625205.1 Nitrospirota bacterium
CGCTTATCTCTGTCATGCTTCTCTTCCGAACAGGGTATGGTCTGACTGCAGCACAGTGAGCTCCAGATTCTACAGCCCCTTGGGGTCATGATTCGCGGTCGAAAAACATGCGAGCGCGAACAACGATTATCCTAGAGCTAACATGGCAGGTGCGCTGGGTATACGCTTTGGAGGACCGAGCACGTATGAAGGATAGTTAAGCTTGGAGCCTTTCATCGGAGAGGAAAGCTGTCAAGTCACCAAAAAATATATTGAAAAGTATGCTCGGTTACTGTATCCTGCTACCCTACTTGGCGTGTTGATAGTCGCGGCAGCATACAAGTTCTTGTAATCCAAATTTTGCTTGACAAAATCTGTAGCTATGTTATAAAAACGAAATTTTTATGGACATTAAGACCAGAAGGAGACCATGATGAACAGCTGCAACAGGAATTACCTTTTTACCTCGGAATCGGTTACTGAGGGGCATCCAGACAAAATAGCCGACCAGATTTCTGACGCAGTCCTTGATGCGTTGTTGAAGGTGGATCCCATGAGCCGGGTTGCCTGCGAAACGCTATTAACCACCGGTCTCGCCATGGTCGCAGGTGAGATCACCTCGAAGGGTTATGTGGAGATTCCTGATATCGCCCGGCAGACTATCAAGGAAATCGGATACGTCCGGGCAAAATACGGGTTCGACGCGGAGACCTGTGCCGTTATTACGTCTGTTCATTCGCAATCTCCTGACATCGCCATGGGCGTGGACACTGGAGGTGCCGGTGACCAAGGTCTTATGTTCGGTTATGCCTGCGATGAGACCCCGGAACTCATGCCTATGACCATCATGCTGGCGCATAAACTTACTCGTCAGCTTTCGGAAGTTCGGAAAAAAGAAATACTTCCCTATCTCAGACCTGATGGGAAGTCTCAGGTGACCATTGAGTATCGGGATGGGAAACCCTTCAAGCTTCATACGATCGTGGTCTCCAGCCAGCACAGCCCCGATATCGACCTCAAGGATCTGCGCCGGGACATCATCGAGAAGGTGATTTTGCCGGTTTTGCCGAAGCACCTCCTCGATGAAAAATCCATTGTGTACCACATCAACCCCACGGGCAGGTTCGTGACCGGCGGTCCTATGGGCGATACGGGTCTCACGGGCCGTAAAATCATCGTCGATACCTACGGCGGCGTGGGCAGCCACGGTGGTGGCTGCTTTTCTGGCAAGGACCCGACGAAGGTCGACCGCTCGGCATCGTATATGGCGCGCTACGTGGCCAAGAACATCGTGGCAGCCGGTATAGCCTCAGAGTGTGAAGTACAACTCGCTTATGCTATCGGTGTACCGGAGCCAGTTTCCATTCATGTTGACGACTTCGGCACGGGCAAGGTTCCCTATGAGAAACTTGTCCAAATCATCAGGAAAAACTTCGATATGACGCCCAAAGGCATCATGACCACACTGGACCTTCGTCGTCCCATTTACAAAAAAACCGCGGCATATGGCCACTTCGGGAGGAACGAGCCGGAGTTCACCTGGGAGCATACAAACAAGGCTGCAGCGCTCAAGAAGGATGCTGGGCTGTAGGGCGAAACGGATCAACTGGGAATGAGTGGAATGAAAGGAAAAGTGTCAAATCCCAGCGTCTCATTCTCTCTATATGATTAATTAAGGAGACTAGATGAAATACGACGTGAAAGATGTCAAGCTTGCCGATAAAGGTAAGCTCCGGATCGAGTGGGCCAACCAGAGCATGCCCGTGCTGAACCTTATAAAAAAGCGGTTTGCAAAAGAAAAACCGCTCAAGGGAGTCCGTATAACCGCATGCCTACATGTCACGACAGAGACCGCCTCCCTCATGCAGACGCTCAAGGCTGGAGGAGCAGAAGTAGCGATCTGTGCTTCAAACCCGCTTTCCACCCAGGATGATGTGGCAGCTTCGCTTGTGAAGCACGACAAGATCCCGACCTTTGCGATCAAGGGAGAAGATGGCAAAACTTACTATAAACATATCATGTCTTCCCTCGACAACGAACCCCAGATGACCATGGATGACGGCGCCGATGTTGTGTCGGTGCTCCATACGAAACGCAAGGACCTTCTCCCTGGCGTCATCGGCGGGACAGAAGAAACAACAACCGGCGTCATCAGGCTCCGCAGCATGGCCAACACCGGCGTGCTCAAATATCCCATCATTGCTGTGAACGATGCCCAGACAAAACACTTCTTTGATAACCGATACGGTACGGGCCAGTCAACCATCGACGGCATTATCCGTGCAACCAACCGGCTTCTTGCCGGTTCGATTTTTGTCATAGCCGGCTACGGCTGGTGCGGCAGAGGCCTTGCCATGCGGGCCAAGGGAATGGGCGCCAACGTGGTAGTGACTGAGATCGATCCTCTCAAGTCGATTGAGGCGGTAATGGACGGCTATCAAGTGATGCCCATGGCCAATGCGGCACAGATTGGCGACATATTCGTCACGGTGACCGGCGATATCAAAGTTATCCGCGCGGAACATTTCCGCGCAATGAAGGACGGCGCCATCGTGTGCAACACGGGCCACTTCAACGTAGAGATAGATCTCGATGCTCTCGAAAAAATGAAGATGAAAAAACGGGTGATCCGCGATTTCGTCGAAGAGTACAGCATGCCAAACGGCAGGAAGATCAATATACTCGGTGAGGGAAGGTTGATCAACCTTGCCTCTGCCGAAGGTCACCCTTCCAGTGTTATGGACATGAGCTTCGCGAATCAGGCGTTATCTGCAGAGTACATGCTGAAAAATGCTAAAAAGCTTAAAAAAGAAGTCTATGGTGTTCCTGAGAATATTGACAGGGAGATCGCGCGACTCAAGTTGAACGCCATGGGCATCAAGATCGACAAACTTACTCCCGAGCAAAAAAAGTATCTCGCTTCGTGGGAAATGGGAACGTAGTCGCTTTCCAAATGGAGATTGGGGAATGCGGAATGGAAGATGGCGTATATTGCCTCCCATTCCGCATTTTTTTATCATTCATGTCGTTCCTCTTATATGATAATCAAAGTATGGCTGAGCCTACGAAAGCGTCTGACTTGCAATCGATGAGCGCCGACGGCATGGCACTGGTGGCTGGCAACAGCTCCGTTTTGCTGAGTGGGCTACTTGGTTCCTCTGCAAGAAAATTATGTACCACCGTCGTTTGGCATGGCAAAAATATCTGGAAAATCACGTCTAAAATACCTACCTACTCGGACCTCGATAGCGCTATTAAACAAGGATACCCCCTCTGGAAGCGCAGTCTGCACTCACAGAGCGCCCGTGCAGTACCGGAGGAACTTGGGCAGACGCATAAGTCACGAGATTTGGTAAAGCTACCAGGCAGTGGGGAACGCTCACGTATAGTTCACTCTCGGGGAGAAAGACAATCAGTAAGTTTAACCACTGATCTCAAGCCCTAAATCGACGATCCTGATTACACGCTCGATAACGGTATGGCCAATTACCTTAAAATAGTAGTAGCTATGCTTATCTGGAGCACTTGGGGACCGTTGATCCGATGGCTCGCGTTGCCGCCCGCCGTCGTTCTTTTCTATACGTCATTGGTGGCCAGCTTTACTGTCCCGGTCATTCTTGCGGTCCGAGGAGAACTACAGTTAGGCGGGATTGGGAAATACTGGTGGATTTTCGGCCTTCTCATCATCTCTTCGATTACAAATAATATTTCCTATTTTTATGCACTGAGCCGCACAACGGTTTCGAACGCAGTGTTTACTCATTATACGGCGCCCCTCTTCGTTGCTCTGCTCGCGCCGTTCATGCTCTCTGAACGTCTGCAGAAAGTAACTCTCCTGTCACTCCCCCTGGGGGTGCTTGGTATGAGCATGATCGTTATGACGGGCGGTGGGCTCAACATTGGAGGCGCGCATTTAGCAGGCATCATCGCGGGCACGATTTCAGGAGTGGCATATGCGTTCATTATAATTTTTTCACGCATGCTGAGCCGGCTATTAATGCATCACAGGGCCGTTGTTTTGCTGCTCTGGGGTACCACCCTCGTTATAGCGCCTGCTGCCTTCCTCACAACTTACCATCTTGACTCCCTGCAGGTGCGGCTGCTGTTCCTTACGGGAGTATTCCATTCAACGATTGCTCCCTTGCTCTATTACGATGCACTCAGAAAGGTTATAGCTCAGCACGCCGCTATTCTCGGCTATATGGAGCCTCTTGCAGCGATACCGATGGCATATTTACTTCTGTCGGAAACGCCTTCTCTCTTCGCACTTTGCGGAGGCGTCTTTATTCTTTTTTCCGGATACCTGATCATTCATGCACATCTCAGAAATGACTTGTAACGTGCCATCATCACGGAAGAGGACGTCAGCAAACGTCAACCATCGTGAAGCTATCTTTATCGGGACACACATATTTCGCCGTGCTGGTTGACGTAGAATGGATGGGACTTTGGATTATGATTCCTCATTATCTTTAAAAGTATGATGAGTCCGCCTGTGTCCGCGTTTTCGGATGGGCCTCCTCGACCATGAGTCAAGTGTACGTTCCCATCATTCCTCGAAGAAATTCCCTGTTAGAGACGACGATTAACATATCTCACATAGGATATACTTTGGATAAATACCATCAAGGAGGGAAAATGATAGTATCAAATGAAGAGGTCCAGGAAGTGGTTGTTGAAATCCCTGAGGGTCACCGTCATCTGAGAACGACGATTATGCTTCAGAGTGGCCAGGAGTTTACATTCCAGGAGGCGACGGTGGCAAATCTGGTACGTGCTTACATTACGATCAAAACGCATCCTGTCCATACTTCGGTCCGCTTAAGCCGCCAGCATCTGCTTACAAGGAAGGATGGTTTTACAGAGTGGCAATTACTTGAGTCAACATAGCACCGGTCGATGAAGATTAATTGTCATAACCCGTGACTTGCAATATTTACTTTTTCCGCTATAATTGATTTATCGTATGTATCCTTTCTATAATGCTATGTTATTTCAACACTTTCTATGATATCGATATCTTTCCTCAACAAGTTTTTTCCAGGAGACCTGCGTGATTTTTATCAAAAGAATCCTCTAGTTATTCGCACAAAAGATATCCAATCTTTTGTTTCGGGAGGAGACACCAATGCAAGCCAATAAGTTTAAATTTACGAGAAGGGATTTTTTAAAGACTGCTGGCATTATGACTGCAATGACGGCACTCGGTGAAATTCCTACAGAATTACTCGCGGCAGTGGACAGAAAAAATCTTGTACGATTTCCTGAAAAGACAGACATGATCCTCTTAACGGACCGTCCGCCCCAACTCGAGACGCCAATGCATTATTTCCGTGAGTTGATTACGCCGAATGACGCAGTTTTTGTGAGATGGCATATTTCTCAAATACCTACCTCGGTAGACCTCAATGAGTGGCGGCTTAAAGTGGTTGGTAATACGGAAAAGGAACTCCAATTGTCCATGGATGATCTCAAGACCAAGTTTGATAAGGTTACGTATACCGCGGTTATTCAGTGCTCAGGCAATAGCAGGAGTCTCTTTGACCCGCCGGTCCCGGGTGGTCAATGGAAGAACGGAGCAATGGGGAACGTAACTTGGACGGGAGCCAAGCTTAAGGATATTCTTTCGCAAGCCGGCGTCAAGACGGGTTCCGTAGGTGTGTCGTTCGATGGGCTTGACGGTCCTCCGTTACCATCAGTACCCGATTTCGTGAAAAGTTTGCCGCTGGAGAAAGCAACGGAGGAAGACGTTATCGTCGCCTATGAAATGAATGGTGCATATCTTCCCATGCTCAATGGCTTCCCAGTCCGCCTGATTGTCCCTGGATGGTTTGCTACTTACTGGGTCAAGTCGTTAAATACCATATCTGTATTGGATAAACAGTTTGAAGGATTTTGGATGAAGACTGCCTACCGGATACCTGATGACCCCTGCGCCTGCGTGCCACCAGGCACTGCTCCGATGAAGACGATACCTATTAATCGTTTAGATACACGGTCATTCATTGTTGAACCTGTTGACGGAAAAACTTTCAACGTGAATAAACCCGTAGAGGTCATGGGCATAGCCTTCTCGGGGGGATATGGTGTCAGGGATGTGATAGTTTCGACGGACAACGGTAACACTTGGAACGAAGCGAAACTGGGGAAGGACCTCGGCAGGTATGCCTGGAGGCAATGGACGTATTCATGGCATCCAAAAAAACGGGGGAAATACACGTTGATGGTGAGGGCCACGGACAGTATCGGTGAATCACAGCCCTTTGATCCTTTCTGGAATCCGGCTGGGTTTATGAGGAACAATATCGAAAAGATAGAAGTAATCGTAACGTAGGAGTGATACGATGAGAAACCTCTTGATAATATCCATGATTGTGATTCTCATGGCGGTACCGTTGCTGGTCAAGGGCCAGGATAAGGACGCCATTCATTCAATCGAACTTCCTGCGATCCAGGTTCAGCTTAACCCCGGCCCAGGGCTGGATAAGGTGTCTTCGCTGTGCAGTACTTGCCACACGCTCAGATACATCACCATGCAACCTGCGTTCCCACGGGCGACGTGGACAGCGGAAGTGAACAAGATGATCAAAGTCATGGGTGCGCCGATCAATGAAGAAGATGCGAAGACGATCATCGATTATTTGAGTACAGCATATGGGACCGGTAAATAACGATGTCCCTGTATTCTAATTTAAACAGGCTTGAAAGGGGAAAAGAGTGATGATGAACAAAATATTTATAGCACTGTTTGTAGTGGTGGTCCTCTGCTGCACAGCATTGTATGCGTCTGCACAGAAGATGTCTTCAAACTCTGGAGAAGCATTATTTGCTGCGAACTGTCAGGTCTGCCATCCCAATGGAGGAAATATCATTAACCCGGCAAAAACTCTCCATCAGAAGGACCGCTATGCTCATAGTGTGAAAACCGAAGCTGATATCGTCAAGATCATGAGAAACCCGGGGCCGGGGATGACGAAATTCGATGAGAAAGCCATCTCGGACAAAGATGCCCATACCATAGCTGCATACGTTATAAAAACTTTTAGCAAATAAATAACACTCTCCACACCGTTGTTTTACCTAAAAATTCTCTGATTCCGCTCAGGGCTACGACCCTGAGCGGGATTGATCGACGAACATCCTCTGATCTCTATGCACTGACCCCTGTCCCCGCTCATCTTCAATTTGGGTCGGTGCGTACGCAACGTCGATTATCGAATCTCTCAGTGCAAACAATGCTCGGCTCATTCATGATGACGTTGATCATTACCGTAACTATGCTCACATGCATGGTTATTCTCCTACGCATGACTGCTGCTAAACCGACACTCTGGAAGTAAAATTTAGGTTTCCAGGATTGAGCGTAGCCGAGTACCATGGTTCCACCGATCTGCGAGAGCATTCACTGTATGGCATCACTTATCACGGTAAACGCTGGAAATAGCCGAGTGAAGGTAACTCAGGGATGCTGTCCGAGTCTAAACGCGTGTATGTTAACGTCAGTGCAACGGCGGTGTGCCCCTAAAGAGCAGTATTAATTCTGCTCTCGCGGAGATTCCGAGCCTGGAACCAAGGGATTAGAGAGGACCTTCCTTACAATGCTTTCAGCATTAATACAACTAGTTTCGAACCACTTCAGGTCTATGTCTATGCAAACCGTTCGAAAACTATTGGATTGTCACGTCATACGCTATGATCATTGTCTGGCTCCTTATTAATTGACAGCCTGCAGTTAAGACAAATAGGTGTGTGATGGTCGAACGATTGCGGGGCATTCGATTGTACGCCGATGCGGGTGAATGCAACTCCCTGATACTTATTGTGCTATAATCGGATATCTCTTATAGAACATAAGAGCATGACTTCATCGAAATAAATTTTTTTATTTACTGTATAAGATTGACAAATAACGAACTCTATGATAAGTTTTTGGTTAATTATGTTTACCTGGAACTACTGATACCGTATTTTTGCCACACGAGCAGCTTCTTTCTTGATAATCTCAAGCCATTCCCGACATAGGATTTCAACGTAAATTCAAAGGAGGATGCGTATGAGTAAAAAAGAAGAAGTGAGCAAGAAGTTTCTTGATGCTCTGGAGTTTCGCGGCATCAAGCGGAGGGATTTTTTAAAGTACTGTGGGGCGACAGCAGCGCTGCTCGGCCTTTCAGAGTTGTACGGGCCCAAGATTGCGGCGGCATTGGAAAAGGCATCCAAGCGCACGCCGGTGATCTGGCTCAATTTTGCGTCCGATTCGGGGTGTACCGAGTCTTTCATCAAAGCGACCTATCCAAGCCCTGCCGAAGTCATCCTTGATATCTTAAGCGTAGACTACAACGAAACCATCATGGCAGCCGCGGGCAAGCAGGCGGAGGAGATCCTGGCGAACTCCGCGAAGGCGGGCGGCTACGTTCTCATCGTGGAGGGCGGCGTTCCGACGAAGAAAGGCCACGGCATGATCGGGAACAAGGAGATGCTCGACGTGCTGAAGGAGATGGCGGCGCCTGCGATTGCCGTGATCGCGATCGGCAGTTGCGCGACGGACGGCGGCGTGCCTTCCGCCAAGCCGAACCCGTCGCAGATCATCGGTACGGGAGAGGCGTTGAAGCGGGTAGGGATCACCAAGCCGCTCATCAACATGGACCTCTGCCCGGTGAACCCGCAGTACGTGGTTGGGGTGGTGGTGAATTTCCTCCTTCTCGGCAAGATCCCCGATCTGGACTCCCAGGGCCGTCCGGTGATGTTCTACGGTCAGACGATCCACGACAACTGTGAGCGGCGAGCCCATTTCGACGCGGGGAGGTTTGTCACGAAGTTCGGGAGCCGTGAGGAGGCGATGGGGTACTGCCTGTACAAGATGGGGTGCAAGGGTCCGATGACCTATTCGGCATGCCCGAAGGTCCAGTACAACGACCGGACGAGCTGGTGCATCAAGGCCGGCGGTCCGTGCATCGGCTGCGCGGAGCGGGGCTGGACGGACAAGTTTGCCGGGTTCTACGAGCCGTTACCCGGCGTGAAGATCCCCGGTCTTGGGGGGGTTGAGGCCGGAGCGGACAAGATTGGCGCGGTCGCAGCGGTGGCGACGGCAGCCGGCATTGCGATCCATGCGGTAGCCACTGCCGGATCTGGCAGGACCGAAGAAAAAAAGGGAGGTAAGAAATAATGGCCAGGATAACCATAGACCCGATGACAAGAATCGAAGGGCATCTGCGGATCGATGTTGAGATCGAGGGCGGCAAGGTGAAGGACGCCTGGACGACGGGAACGTTGTTCCGGGGGTTCGAGATCATACTCCAGGGGAGGGATCCGCGAGACGCGTGGCACATCACGCAGCGCATCTGCGGCGTATGCCCCACGTCCCATGGCCATACCTCGTCGATGAGCATGGACGACGCATTCAAGGTGAGGCCGCCGGACAACGGCCGCATCATCCGGAACATCATTGAAGGGGCCCAGTTCGTCCACTCCCATATCCTGTGGTTCTACCATTTGAACGCGCTGGACTACGTAGACGTGGTTTCGGCGTTAAAGGCGCAGCCCAAGGAAGCGTCCTTGAAGAGAGTTCAGGCCAAGCTGAAGTCGTTTGTGGAGTCAGGCCAGCTGGGTCCCTTTGCGAACGCCTACTGGGGCCATCCTGCCTACAAGCTTCCGCCGGACGTGAACCTTCTGGCGGTGGCGCACTACCTGGAGGCCCTGGAGATGCAGGCGAAAGCGTCGCAGGTGAGCGCCTTGTTCGGGGGCAGGATGCCGATGACCATGACGAGCCCTCCCGGCGGCGTGACCCACGTGCCGAGCGTCGACGACCTGAAGAATTACCTGTTCCGGGTAAAAGAGCTTCAGAGCTGGATCGACAACATTTTCCTCACCGACGTGATGGCCATTGCGCCGTTCTACTTAGGCGCGGCGGGAGTGGGGAAAGGGTACGCGAACTTCCTTTCCTGGGGCGTTTTTGAGGACGCCTCCTTCGATCCGAAGAAGCGGCTGCTTCCGCGGGGCGCCATTTTCGCCTCCGACTTCCCGAAGGTCCATGATGCCAAGCCCGAGGACGTCACGGAAGACACGACGCACGGGTGGTATAAGGGCGGGAAGCCGCTCAATCCGGCGGTAGGGGAGACGGAGCCCGAGTACACGGGGTATGATACCAGCAAGAAATACACGTGGGCCAAGGCGCCGCGTCTCCAGGGCAAGCCCATGGAAGTGGGTGCCCTTGCCAGGATGGTGGTGGCATACGCCTCGGGCCAGCCGACGGTCAAGAAGCTGATCGACAATACCCTTGCCGCGATCGGCCACGGGGGGCATCCGGAAGTGCTTTTCGGCATCATCGGCCGGATCGCGGGCCGGGCCCTGGAGTGCAAGATGGTGGCAGACTCCATGTACCAGTGGGGCGTGGACATCATCGAGAACGTGAAGAAGGGGAACACGGCGGTCTACACCGAATACACGATCCCGGACAAGGCCCAGGGGATCGGGTTGTGGGAGGCCCCGCGCGGGGCGCTGGGCCACTGGATCGACGTATCGGGGAAGAGGATCAAGAACTACCAGTGCGTGGTGCCGACGACCTGGAACGTCTGCCCCCGGGACGGCAACAATGTGCGCGGGCCGATCGAGGAGGCGCTGGTGGGGACGGCGGTGTCGAACGCGGAAAAGCCGCTTGAAATTCTGCGGGTGGTGCATTCCTTCGACCCCTGCCTGGCCTGCACGGTGCATGTGATCCATCCTGAGTCGAATCGAATCATGGACTTCAAGGTCGCATAGGGAGGAATGCCATGAAAGAAGAACTGGTAAAGGAGTGGAGCCTCGGCTATATCCTGGACCACTGGATACGGGTCATCGCGATCGTCGTCCTGGTGTTCAGCGGCTTCTATATTCACACGCCGTACATCGCAGGCGGTCCGGACAGCACGATCATGGCCACGATGCGGTTTCTCCATTTTCTGGCGGCCTATACGCTCGTTTTGGGCCTGGTGATCCGGGTCTACATGGCCTTCAAGTCCACCTTCGACGCTGACTGGAAAGACTTCAGCATCATCGAGAACCTGAAGAACGTGCCCGACGTGTTGGGGTACTACCTGTTCATCAAGGGATCGCACAAGGCGTACCGGAAATACAACCCGCTCCAGGCGCTGGCCTATCTTTTCACGGGGGTGGTGATCATCTTCACGGCATTGACCGGTGCTGCCCTGTACCACGGCAAGGCGTTCGGGTTCATTACGTGTCCGGACCGGTTCCGGTGGGTGAGCAGCTTGTTGGGCGGGGAGTCGTACACGAGGAACTGGCATATCCTCGCCATGTGGTACTTTATCATATTTATCTTGATCCACGTGTATCTGGCCATTTCGATCACGATGATCGAGAAAGACAGGACCTTGACCTCGATCTTTACGGGAGTCAAGCTCAAAAAAGAGTAAGATGGTATCGGATGAACAGCTCCGGGGAGGCGCTCCCGCGCCTCCCCGGAAAGTTTTGATCCTCGGCGTCGGCAACATTCTGCTCGGTGATGACGGTTTCGGCGTCCATCTGATCAATTCCCTCGCGGATACCCCCTTTCCCCCGAACGTTCAGCTCCTCGAAGCCGGCACGGTAAGCCATCAGCTGATCCCGCTGTTCCGGGAGCTTGACCACCTCATCATCATCGACGTGGTGGAGGCCGGGGACACGCCCGGGTCCCTGTTCCGTTTTTCCCCGGAAGACCTGCAGTTCGCGAAAGAGCAGATGGTCTCGCTGCACCAGATCAGCCTGATCGATGTCCTCACCATGGCCGAGATGACGGGGGGGAGGCCCAGGACCGTCATCATCGGCGTCCAGCCCCAGGACGTGTCGACGTGGTCCCTGGAGCTGAGCGGGCCGCTCAAGGCCGTGCTTCCGAAGGTGAGGGAGCTGGTCTTCGAAGAGCTGAAAAAGATCGAGGCGCTCTGAAGAGCGCATACAAGACTTGACATGGCCGCTCTTCTGTGGGATAGTTTCACAGTTCCGGCGGACCGCGGTTCGCCATGCAGGGAAGAAGACAGGATCGCCCTATGTGCCTCGCCATACCTTGCCGGGTCATCGGCATCGACGGTCTCACGGCCACGATCGACGTGTTCGGGGCCCGCAGACAGGTAAGCCTCATGCTGTTGCCGGAAGAGCCGGGGATCGGGGACTATGTGCTGGTCCACGCCGGCTTCGCGATCCAGAAGCTCGAGAAGGAACGCCTCGCGTCAGGAGAGATCATGCACGAAGCATCCATTGCCCTCAGCATCATCGATATCGTCCAGGCAAAATGCATGGAGGAAGGGTGCAGCTCCGTGGACTCCATCCGGCTGCGGATCGGGAGGGCCGCGGGGATCCTGCCCGACGCCCTGGTCTTCGCCTTTGACGCGTCCAAGGACAGCACGGTGGCACGAAACGCGAAACTCGTGATCGAGACCGTGCCGGTGGGCGGGACCTGCCGCGATTGCCGGAAGGAGTTCGAAGCGCCGGACAGCGCGCCGTACGTGCTGTCCTGCCCCCATTGCGGTTCCACGTCCTATGAGATCACGCGCGGCCGCGAGATGGAGATCCTCGATATGGAGACGAACTGATGGAGCACGGCGGTGGTCCGGCGGCCGCAGGGCGCGCGGGGGGACGGTGGGGAGAGAGGGCGGGGGCATGAAGGTCAAGGTGGTCACGCGGATCCTGGAGGCGAACGACCGTATCGCCGAGGAGAACCGGAAGCGGTTTGACGATGCCGGGGTGTATGTCGTCAACCTCATGGGCGCGCCGGGGGCGGGCAAGACGTCGCTGCTGGAGCGGACGATCAGGGCCCTCAAGCCGCACCGGAAGCTCGGCGTGATCGAGGGTGACATCGTGGGATCGGACGACGCGGAGCGGATCGGCGCCCTCGACGTGCCGGTGGTCCAGATCAATACCGGGGGGGCGTGCCACCTGGACGCGAACATGATCAGCGAAGTGCTGGACGAGATGCCGCTTGCGGACCTCGACCTCTTGATCATCGAGAACGTGGGGAACCTGGTCTGCCCGGCCGAGTTCAAGGTCGGGGAAGACATGAAGATGATGGTGCTGTCCGTCGCCGAGGGGCACGACAAGCCGCTCAAGTATCCGCTCATGTTCAGGGAGTCCCATGCCCTGGTCCTGAACAAGGTCGACCTCCTGCCGTACATGAACACGGACATCACCAAGATGCGGAACGATTCCCTGGCACTCAATCCGAACCTCAAGATCTTCGAAGTCTCCTGCGCTACCGGCGAGGGGATCGACCAGTGGGCTCAATGGCTGAACGGGCTCAGATCGTAGTCAAGGGCATTGTCCAGGGCGTAGGCTTTTAGGCATATCTGTACGTACCATGGCAAGACTAAAAAAAGCGGAGCAGGTATACTAGTATGAGAGAAATGCTCGAAGAACTCCATAAACTCACCGCGGAAATAAACAAACCGATCAAGCTCATGGAAGTCTGCGGCACCCATACCGTGGAAATATTCCGGCACGGTGTCCGCGACGTAATACCGAAAAACATCACCCTCCTGAGCGGGCCGGGCTGCCCGGTCTGCGTGACGTCCGTGCATGACGTGGACGCATCCATCTCAATCGCAAAAAACCCCGACGTTATTATGACGACGTTCGGAGACATGATGCGAGTACCCGGAGGAACGCAGTCGCTCCTGGAAGCGAGGTCCGAAGGAGCGGACGTACGGGTGCTCTATTCCCCCATTGACGCACTGACCCTTGCACAAAAAGAAAAAGACAAAACCGTTGTATTCTTCGCAACGGGGTTCGAGACCACCTCACCTCTTATAGCCGGTACTCTCGCGCACGCCGAGCTGGCAGGGACCAAAAACTTCACCATTTATGCGGCGCACAAGCTCGTACCGCCTGCCTTAAAAGCGCTGCTTGACTCGCCTGACGTCCAAGTCGATGGTTTTATCCTGCCAGGCCATGTCAGCACCATCATCGGCACGAAGCCTTATGAATTCGTCGCATCGCAGTACAAAGTACCGTCGGTCGTAACAGGATTTGAAGCCCAAGAGGTTATAGAAGGTATCCTCATGATCGTGCGGCAAATCGCGCAGAAGAGAGCCGCTGTCGAGATCCAATATACCAAGGTCGTCCGCGAAGAAGGCAATCCCCGGGCTGTGGCTCTCCTTGAAAAATATTTTGAGCCTGCAGACGCATTCTGGCGGGGGATCGGTGCCATCCCCGGAAGCGGCCTCAAGCTCAGAGACAAATACGCGGCATTCGATGCGAATATCAAGTTCCGCCCGCCTGTATCCAGTGCGAAAGAACCTGAGCTCTGTTCCTGCGGAGATATCCTGCGCGGGGTAAAGATCCCGACAGAATGTCCGCTTTTCGGGGCAGCCTGCACGCCCGAAACACCCGTGGGCCCCTGCATGGTCAGCACCGAAGGAAGCTGCGCAGCGTATTTCAAGTACGGGAAGCACTGAACAGGCTTTACAGGCGCGGCCACATTTTCTTTCTTCGGGGGCACGCTCTCCCTGGCGTATTTCTCACCCTCGAGGTTTATGGATATTGCTAGCGCAGTAGGAGAAAGTCTTGGATAGAATACTGCTCGGCCACGGTAGCGGCGGCAAGCTCATGCATGACCTCATCACACAGCACTTCGGACCCGCCTTCGGCATTGAAGGCGCAGGCGATTCTGCTGTTGTGGACGTCTCTTCCAAACGGCTTGCATACACGACCGATTCCTACGTTGTCACGCCGCTTTTTTTCCCCGGCGGCAACATCGGGGAACTCGCGGTCAACGGCACCGTTAACGATCTTGCCGTATCCGGTGCTGAGCCGCTCTACCTCACCGCTGGCTTCGTGATCGAAGAAGGTTTCCTCTTTTCCGATCTAAAAAAAATTATAACATCCATGTCGCTTGCGGCAGAAAAAGCTGGCGTAAGGATCGTTGCTGGCGATACCAAGGTCGTGAATAAAGGCAAAGCCGACGGGATCTTTATCAACACCTCCGGCATCGGGGTGCTGCCCGGAGAGCGCAAAATTTCGGCCTCGCAGATCAAACAAGGCGATAAGGTCATCATCAGCGGCGAGATTGGCAGTCATGGCGTGGCAGTGATGTCCGAACGAAACGGCCTCACCTTTGCTCCGCCGGTTGTCAGCGATACTCGCGCCCTCAACGGCCTCGTCAGGCACATGTATGCCGTATCTGGCGACATTCATTTCATGCGCGACCCGACCAGGGGTGGTCTTGCCACGACCCTCAAGGAAGCGGCACTGGAATCCCGGCTTTGTGTCAGGATCAGGGAACAAGCGCTACCCGTGGCGCAGGGTGTTAGAGGCGCTTGCAGCCTGCTCGGGCTCGACCCGCTCTTTGTGGCGAACGAGGGGATACTGATCGCCATCGTTAAAGCTACTGCTGGAGATGCCATAGTAACAGCAATGCGCAAACACGCACACGGGAAGGACGCTGCGATCATAGGTGAGATTGTTGATACTCCTTCCGGAGGAGTGCTGCTCGAAACCGCGATCGGCGGTACGCGCATCATCGATATGCTTCAGGGTGAGCAACTGCCGAGAATCTGCTAGCAGGCTGCCGAAAGACGTTCCCTTGACTTCCGCGTACCCATTCTCATTTCTCCCACCAGCTGTAAGAGACAACCTTCACCAAAGAATTTAGGCACTACGACGGATGCATTTCCTGGGAATAAAAAATCCTGGCTGTCATTGACTTCCCTGCCTGCCATGATTATACTTTTAGCATAGTTTGACGTTAGATATCCGTTCGTGCTTTCCCTGAGCGATCGCGTGCACGAGGTCACTTTTTTTGCAGAAGAGGATGCCAAGTCAATAATCCACGAGTTCTCGTTCAACACGTCGTATTCAATTGCAGGTCACCTGTTCATAGCGGCATGATGTCTTATGGAGTGTAGTCGTTGGAAGGAGGGAGAATCGTTGCCGGAACAAATTTTAGAATCATACCAGGTGAAGCGTCTCGATATTCTCGACGAAAAAGGAACGCTGGATGACTCACTCGCGCCTTCCTTGGCCGATAGTGAACTGATGAGAATGTACGACCTTTCCATCCTTGCAAGAACCTTCGACCAGCGGGCTATCAGCCTTCAGCGTGAGGGAAGGCTTGGCACCTACCCTTCCATCATGGGGCTGGAGGCTTCACAAATCGGAAGCGCTCTTGCAGCCGAGGAATCGGACTGGCTGTTTCCCACGTTCAGGGAAAGTGGCGTGTACATCGCCAAGGGATTGCCTTTGGACATGATTTTTCAGTACTGGGCTGGTGACGAACGCGGCATGAAGATTCCCGATACCATGAACGTTTTCCCACTCGCCATTCCCGTTGGTACTCAGATTGCCCATGCCGTCGGAACGGCAATGGCAATCAAGTACCGCAAAGACAGGGCCGCGGCGCTTGTGTATTTTGGAGATGGCGGAAGCTCGAGGGGTGACTTCCATGAAGGACTGAACATGGCCGGTGTCTTTCAGCTCCCGATCCTGTTCCTCTGTCAGAACAATCAATGGGCTATCTCGGTCCCGCGCGAGCACCAGACCGCTTCGAAGACGATTGCCCAAAAGGCTATTGCCTACGGATTTGAAGGCATCCAGGTGGACGGTAACGACATATTTGCAGTGTTCAAGGCGACGAGGGCCGCGCTCGAGAAGGCAAAGAAGGGAGGCGGCCCGACGTTGATCGAATGCTTCACCTATCGGATGGGAGACCACACGACGTCCGATGATGCATCACGGTACCGGACTAAGGATGAAATCGAGAAGTGGAAGGCGCGGGACCCCATCCTACGGTTGAGGCTGTACTTGGAGAAAAAAGGCCTCCTGAAAGAAGCATATCAAGAAGAAGTTCAAGCGCGCTCAAAGGCTGCAGTTGATGAGGCTCAAAAGAAGGCCGAAAAAGCACAGCCGCCCGATCCGAGGGACATGTTCACCTACTCCTCAGCGAGCCTCTCTCAGAGGCAGGCGAGACAAATAAAGGACTTCTGAAATGGCTACGATGAATATGGTCCAGGCCTTAAACCTGGCTTTGCGGGAAGAGATGGAGCGGGACAAGGACGTGATAGTCCTGGGAGAAGACGTGGGAAAGGATGGAGGCGTGTTCCGGGTGACCGAGGGCTTGTACAGCCACTTCGGCGCAGAACGCGTGGTGGATACTCCGCTTGCCGAGACCGGGATAGTGGGTGCGGCAGTCGGCATGGCTGCGTATGGACTCAAACCCGTCGTCGAGATACAGTTCATGGGGTTCATCTATGCAGCAATCGATCAGATATGCTCGCACGCTGCGCGGATCCGGGCGCGATCGCGAGGCCGGTTCACTGCTTCCCTCGTCATCCGCACCCCCTACGGCGGAGGCGTCAAGGCCCTCGAACATCACTCCGAGAGCACGGAGGCTCTCTTCTGCCAGATGCCGGGCATGAAGGTCGTAGTACCCTCATCGCCGCGTATCGCGAAGGGCCTGCTCCATTCTGCCATCAGGGACCCGGATCCAGTTATCTTCCTCGAGCCCACTCGGCTTTATCGGATGATCAAAGAGGACGTGCCCGAGATCGACTACACAGTTCCGCTCGGAAAGGCGCGGATCGTCCAGGAAGGGAAGGATGTAACGGTGGTCGCCTGGGGAAGCATGCTCCAGCGGACCATGCAATCGGTGGAGGGATTCAGTGCCGAGGTGATTGACCTCATGACCCTTTCCCCCTTTGACGAAGAAACCGTGCTGCAGTCGGTAAAGAAGACGGGACGGGTCGTGATCGTGCACGAAGCACCATCGAATTGTGGTCTGGGAGCGGAGCTTTCGGCAACGATTGCGGAGTTTGCCATGCTCCATCTCAAAGCGCCTATCATCAGGGTTACGTCGTACGATGTCGTCCTGCCGCTACCCAAGCTCGAGGACTATTACCTGCCGACTGTGACGAGGATTCGTAAGGCTATCGAAATGACATTGCAGTATTAATCCTAATAAGAGTTGCAGTAACGCAGGATTGTTGGCCCCGGGTTGGGCAGAACAGCCTGCCGTTGTAATTTTTTTCATCAAACAAACCAGAGGAACTTAACCATGGCATTCAACTTTGTTCTGCCCGATCTGGGCGAAGGCATCGCTGAAGGTGAAATCAGGAGATGGCTTGTCAAGGAAGGTTCAACGATCACAGAGCACGAGGCAGTTCTCGAGATCGAGACGGACAAGGCCGTCGTGGAAGTTCCGTCTCCCCGAGGGGGGACGGTCCTTAAGCTCACCAAGGGTGAAGGCGATACCGTCAAGGTGGGTGATGTCCTCATAGTCATCGGGGAGGCTGGTGAGAAGATCGGGGAACGGCCTCCTGAGGAGGAGAAGCCTCGGGCTCTGGAGCGGCCGAAGTCCGTATCCGTGGTCGGCGAACTGCCCGAGGAAGAGGAAGTGAAACCTGCGGCAGCGCTGCCGAAAGTTGTTTCCGTTGCAGGTCAACTCCCGGATCAGAAAGAAACCGCGGTTCTCGCTGTGCCCGCAGTCAGGGCCTTCGCCAAGGAGCAGGGTGTTTCTCTCGATAAAGTTAAGGGTACGGGTCCGGGAGGAAGCATCTCCCGAGAGGACGTTCTCAAGGCAACGACGCTTCCTCCGAAGGCCGAAGACCAATATGGGCCATTCGAGAGAGTGGCAATCAAGGGATTGAGAAAGACGATTGCGAAGAACCTTGTCCTCGCGCAGAAGATAACTGCGTTTGTAACGGAAACGGACGAGGCCGACATAACGGACCTTTGGGACCTTCGAGCGCGCGAAAAAAAGGCACTCGAGGACAAAGGGGTGCACCTGACATTTGTCCCCTTTTTCATGAAGGCCATTCAGCATACGCTCATGGAGTTCGGCACCTTCAACGCCTCTGTTGACGAGCAACGCGAGGATATCTTACTCAAAAAATACTTCAATATAGGCGTTGCCGTGGACACGACCGAGGGACTTATTGTTACGGTAGTGAAAAACGTCGAGAAGAAGACCATCCGGGAGCTCGCGGCGGAACTTCAGATTTTGAGCAAACAGGCGCGTGAGCGGACGATCAAGCTCGAGGACCTTCGGGGCAGCACGTTTACGATCACCAATTACGGCACGTACGGATCAATCTTTGCGACGCCGATCATCAACTATCCGGACGTGGCGATCCTGGGCACCGGGAAAATCACCGACAAACCCTGGGTCAAGGGAGGTCAGATCAAGGTTCGCAAGATTCTGCCTCTTTCGCTCACCTTCGACCATAGAGTGAACGACGGCGCAGGTGCGGCAAAATTCCTGACAAAGCTCGTCAGCTATCTCGAAGATCCGGCGTCTATTTTTATCGAGAGCGCCTGACCTTTCCTGCCAAATTTCCCAATGATGACGCGGCGTGTCCTACCCTGCAGGCTACCACACATCCCGAGGATATGTCTTTTGTTGTTCTGTATATTCCTGGTCAACATCATTCTGATTTCATTTCAATCATGGGAAAATAGTCAGCTTGAAACGGCATAAAAACGAAAAATAGGGGACAATCCTGCCGCAAGCCAGCCAGAGGACCCAAGGCTGTAGGAATCGTTATCCGCAGAACGTACACCGTCAAGGTTGTCGTCATGGAATTCAGATCGGCCGCGATGACGTTGTTTTCTGCGAATGGCTCATCCGTGAGGCTGATGTAGCCTCATTCCCGGGATCAAGTTTTTTTGGGGACCGGTCCACTACGTGCTCCGGTATCATTTTGGAAGCGTGAAGAGACGTTTGGCGAGGCTTAGCGTCGAATCTTGAAACATCGCAAGGTGTAGCGTGACAGGGCTTTGAATTTTATGCCATGTCAAATTACCTTTGTGACTGTCTGCTAAAGACTCGGTGCAGGTGGATAAATATATCCCGTGCCGGAGACAATATGGTACGTGCGTATCACAAGATCATCCCTTTTGACCGTGAGAGAACCCATGCTCCCGACGGACGTGAAATATCTCGAATAGGGAAGAACACTATGCCCTTCTAGGAACACGGCAACGCCTTTCTTGTCCTTTAACTCCTCCGGAAACGTCCAGAGGTTGAACTGGTTTGGCTTCGTATTATTGTAATCGACATAGGCGAAAATTCTTTCCTTTGTATAGTAGCTGATTTCTGCGCCTACTTGGTGGGATTCCGCTATGGCATATTTTACGGAGGGGTCCTTCTCCAGTTCCTCACCGAGTTCCCTCCATCCATAGAACCACTGAGTAGCATCTGCCTCTGCCGCACTCTTCGATATTTTCTCAAGGGGGAGGATGCTGAACGTGGCATGGAGCATGGCGGCAAGACAGAGAAGTAGGCTGAAGAGCGTGGCGCCGGCCCAGAGGTGTTTTTTCAATTTCGCTCCATTGAAGAGGTAATGGCTGACGAGGATGCTGAATGTGAAATAGGCGCATGTGGGCCAGTTAGCCTGAGCAACGCTTTTCAGCGAGGAGTAAGCGAAAAAGAGGATTATCGGAAGCGAAGTGAGGCTGAGAAACAGTTTCTCCCTGTTTTTCTGGAACAGATACAGAACTGAAGCGTATGTTCCCAGGAGCCAAAGAAACGGGCTTGCAACCAGCATCTGCCCACCCAGGTAGGTGAGTTCTTTCCCAAGAGAATAATTCGCCCCGCCAAGGCCATGCCCAAGTTGATACGCAAACGATATCCATTGATGTTTGCTGTTCCAGTAAAGGACTGGCAGGAAGAAGGCGCACCCCAATACGAAGGCGGCGTAGGGGTGTACTGTTTTAAACCATTTCCGCTCATCGGTAAGGAGCATGAAGAGGAACAGGCAGGGACCGATAAGCACGCCGGTATATTTTGATAAGAGCGACAGGCCAAATGCGATGCCCATGAAATACCAGTACCGTACCTTCCCGGTAGCCACTATTTGCCAGTAAAAAAATACGGTAAGACCCCAAAAGAGAAACGCAGGGATATCGGGCGTTATCAGTATAGAGCCTGGAAGCGTAACTGGCAACACGTTCAATGTAATGACGCTTGCTGATGCGATTTTCCTGTCGTGAAAGAGCTGCATGGCGAGGACCCATGCGGTAACGCTGGTGACGAGAGTCCCCAGGATCCCTGTAAATCGTACCCACAACTCCTGCTGCGAAAAAAGCGTCGTGAGCCTTATTGCATAGGCGATAAGAGGCGCGTGATCGAAATATCCGAGATCAAGATGCCGCGACCACATCCAGTAGTATGCTTCATCGGGATGAAGCTGCAAGGTTGCGGAGACGTATATCTTCCACAGGATCAGAAGACCCACGAAAATGATCGTATTCCGTTTCGTAAAAACAGTCTCCATCAAGACCTCGAACACGAGAAGACATTCGATTCTTCGAATCGTTCTGGTCAAACCTTTTTACCGCTTCGGAAGCGAGCCAACAGTTTACCGTACAAACATCTTCCTGTCAATTGCATAGCCTGTTGAGATATTGGATATTGACCATTGATCGGGAAACCGGTAAGATTGCCCTATGAAGAGGCAAATGCTATTCATGGTTCTGACCCTGGGGTTGTTGTATGCCAACGTTCATCGTGGCGAGGCGTCTGGTGTACAAACCACAGAGCCTGATTGCAAGATGGATGCGGGTCCCTGCACCAAGACCGTTGATGGTCTCACTGTGTCTGTCGATATCACCCCAAAACCGCTGAAGGCCATGCGAAATTTACGCTTCAGAACGACGCTCTCGAATGCAGGCAAGCCTGTTACTGATGCCTCCGTGTCAATAGCCCTCTCGATGCCTGGCATGTTCATGGGGCAGAACGTGATACGGCTTGTCCATGTCCACGAGGGGATTTATGAAGGCAACGGCGTCATCGTCCGCTGTCCCAGCGGAAAAAAGATCTGGCAGGCCTTGGTCGACATCCGTCGGGCCGGCAGAGAAGCGGCCGTTAACTATCTATTCGAGGTTCAATAGCCGTGAACCCTGGTTATCTTCTTGCCTTAATCACCGGTTTTCTAGGGGGGTTCGGCCATTGCATAGGCATGTGCGGACCCCTTGTCGCATCCTCCTCGCTTCATGCAATCTCCGGCGAAGGCTCTCATAATCCTCGCTCACCGATCATAAACCAGGCGCTTTACAATCTTGGCCGCCTGACGACTTACGGGATTGTGGGTGCAATCATGGGGTTCGCTGCATCCTTCGTTGATGTGGCGGGCAGGCTGGTGGGAATCCAGAATGGAGTGATCGTGGCAGCCGGGATCGTCATGATCATCATGGGCCTCGGCATTACAGGAATTATGATGGGAACGGGCTGGCTTGAGCAGCACAACTTGCTGGTGCTGGCCATGGCAAAAAAAATGTTCGGTCTCTCTTCCCGTTGGCGGTACTATCCCCTCGGCCTCGTCCTGGGACTCATGCCCTGCGGTCTCTCCTACACGGCCTTCATTGCAGCGGCCGGAACCGGGTCTCCAGTGAGCGGCATGCTAATCATGTTTTTCTTTGGTGCGGGCACAGTCCCTGCACTCATGCTTTTCGGCATGACGGTTGCCTATTTCGGGTCCCGCACGCGGGCGTGGATGCAGAAGTCGGGCGGAGTCGCGGTAATAGTCATGGGGTTTTACTACATCTTGAAGGGAATTCGGTTGTATGTTGAAATGTGATCACTGCCTTCTCCAATTTCCCGAGAGGGATGCCGTGTATGAGACAGTCAACGGCGTTAAGAAAGTCTTCTGCTGTCATGGCTGCCGGGGCGTGTACCTGCTGATCAACAGCGAAGGGCTCGATGATTTCTACCGCCGCCGCAGGGAGTGGACCCCCGGCCCTCTCTCCGCCGCACCGGTTGATATCACCGCATTCACGCCGAATATACGCCCTGCAGGGAGCGAACTCGAAACGGACATTATTTTGAATGGGATTCGCTGCGCATCCTGCGTCTGGCTGAACGAACGGATACTTATGAAGACCGCCGGCGTCACCTTCGTTCTAGTCAACTACGCCACGCACCGCGCTCGCATCCGCTGGAACCCCGGGAAAACGGGCATCCAGACGATCCTGGCCCGTATTACCTCGATCGGGTATACTCCGAAACCATTCGTCGCAACGGCATTTGAAGAGGAACAGCGAAAGGCGCAGCGGGACATGCTCCTCCGGTTCGGAACGGCCGGGTTCCTGTCTCTGCAGCTCATGGCCTTCTCCGCAGCGCTGTACGCCGGCTACTTCCAGGGCATGGATGTGAAGTTTAAGAATATCTTCAATGGAATCTCGCTGTTCCTGGCGACACCTGTTCTCTTTTACTCGGGATGGCCTTTTCTGGCCGGCGCGGTCCGGGGACTTCGCAACGCAACGTTTAGCATGGATTTTCTAATTGCCGCCGGCGCAGGAGCGGCCTATCTGTACAGTATTTATGAGATGACCGTCGGGGGAGAAGTCTATTTCGATACTGCCGTGATGATCATCACCCTGATCCTGCTGGGAAGATATATCGAGTCTGGGGTCAAACACAGGGCATCGGCGGCCATCATGCAGCTCCTGTCCCTTGCCCCTGGAGAAGCGCGGAAACTGGTCCCCGGCGCGGAGAGAAACGGTGACGACGGAAAAGGCGCGCCTTTAGGGTGGCAAATGGTCTCCGTGTCCTCACTCTGCCCGGGTGATCTCATCGAAGTAATCCCGGGTGAAAAGATTCCACTCGACGGCATAGTACGGGAAGGCGAGTCCGAGATAAATGAAGCGATGCTGACAGGGGAGTCTCTGCCCGTTACGAAGCGTTCCGGTGCGGAAGTATTTGGAGGAACGGTGAATTTGTACGGCCGTTTTATATATGAAGTGACGAGGACCGGCAGTAACACGGTGCTGGCGAGGATCGTTAAGGCCGTAGAGGATGCCCAGGCTAGGCGCGCGCCGGTCCAGGCGGTGGCCGACCGGGTGGTATCGGTTTTCGTTCCCGTTGTCCTCTTTCTCAGCTTCCTTACAGCGGGTTACTGGATTTTCCGAGGAGGCCCGGTTTCCCTTGCAGTGATGAATGCTGTCTCAGTACTGGTTATCGCTTGCCCCTGTGCCCTCGGACTGGCAACGCCCCTCACAATTCTGATTGGAACAACCTATGGCGCTTCCCGGGGGATTCTGATGAAAGGCGGTGATGTGATAGAGCGGGCGAAAAACATCGATACGGTCGTGTTCGACAAGACCGGGACCATCACCGAAGGAAAACCATCCCTGATAGCATGTCACGGAATCGGCAGAACTGACGCCGAGGCTCTCCGTCTGGCTGCATCCCTTGAACGTATTTCCGAGCATTCAATAGGAAAAGCGATAACGGCAGCCCAAGGATCCCATGATTACGAAGACGTGTCGGCGTTTTCTGCATTGCCGGGCAAAGGTATCCGCGGTTTTATCGGGGGAAAGGAGGCCCTTCTCGGCAGCAGGGAGTTTGTCGAGCGCGATGGGACCGGAAGGAGGATGGAAGACGGGGAAGTTGCCTTTGCCGCCTCCCGGGAAGCCGGCGGTGCCACGGTCGTATACCTCGCCTATGGCGGAGAGGCGGCGGGAATCTTCGCGGTCTCCGATCCGCCGAGAAGAGAGGCTGCTGATGCTATAGAGCTTCTGAAACGAAGAGGCCTCGATATTGTAATGATCACCGGTGATACGATCGCGACTGCGGAAGCCGTTGCGAAAACGGTGGGTATCGAACGAGTCCAGGCACAACGATCTCCTGTGCAGAAGGCGGAGGAAATCAGGAAGATACGAACCGCGGGAAAACGCTGTGCAATGATCGGAGACGGGATTAACGATGCGCCTGCGCTTGTTGAAGCCGAGGTCGGCATCGCCATGGGCAGGGCAACGGATATCGCCCTGGAAAGCGCGGACATCGTGCTGATGCGGAGCGACCTGCGTCTTGTGCACCAGGCACTCAGGCTCGCAACAAAGACTTTTTCCGTTATCCGGCAGAATCTGTTCTGGGCATTTTTTTATAATGCTGTGGCCATCCCCCTCGCCATAGCTGGCGTGCTCCACCCCATTATGTCTGCCGGGGCCATGGCGCTGAGCTCCCTGAGCGTGGTGGGCAATTCATTGCGGGCGAGGGTACGCTGATCTGAACCCTTGCTTAAAGAGGATGTTTGAAGTACAATTGCGCGATAGGGATGGAATATGACTGCAATTACCACTCATGAACTGGACATCATTCTCGACTCGACCCATGACGGAATGATTGCCGTTAATAAATCGGGCGTTGTCACGCTCTTCAACAAGGCAGCGGAACGGATTACCGGCTTGAAGGCAGAAACGGTACTCAATCGCCCTGCCATCGAGGTCATCCCCAATACCCGTCTCCACGTTGTTCTGCGGGAAGGCAATTCCGAAATAAACAGGGAGCAGCGCCTGAACGATGTTGTTATCGTCACGAACCGCGTTCCGGTCAGAGACGAAGAAGGCGAGATCATTGGTGCAGTCGCAGTGTTCCGCGATATCACGGAGATCCGGACCCTTACGGACAAAGTGACCGGTCTCTGGAACGTACAGAGCCTTCTCGAAGCAGTGATAGAATCCACGGTGGATGCCATTTCCGTTGCAGACGAGCACGGCAACAACATGATCGTGAATCCTGCGTACACGCGCATCACGGGGCTCACCAAGGATGCCGTATTACATAAACCCGTGACCGTCGACATTGCCGAGGGAGAGAGCATGCATTTAAAAGTGCTTCGCAGCGGTCAGCCGGTTCGCAACGTGAGGATGAAGGTCGGGCCAGCTAAAAAAGAAGTGATCGTGAATGTAGCCCCCATCATCATCGATGGCCAGATCAAGGGAAGTGTCGGTGTGATCCATGATATATCCGAGATCATGGGCCTCAACGAGGAACTGGCCCAGGCGCGCAAGCTGATCCGTCACCTGAAGGCTCGCTATACGTGGGGCGACATTATCGGCACGAGCCCTGCTATGGTGGCCGCGAAAGATGAGGCTCGGAGAGCAGCCGAGACACCTGCAACCGTATTGCTGCGCGGGGAGAGCGGGACCGGGAAGGAGCTCTTTGCCCATGCAATCCACAATGCGAGCACGCGACAGCAGGGACAGTTCGTCCGGGTCAATTGTGCAGCTCTGTCCGAAAACTTGCTTGAGAGCGAACTGTTCGGATACATTGAAGGGGCCTTTACGGGCGCCCTGAAAGGCGGCAAGAAAGGACTTTTTGAGGAGGCAAGCGGCGGCACCATTTTTCTTGACGAGATAGGCGAAATCAGCTTGTCGCTTCAGCGGAAATTGCTTCGAGTGTTGCAGGAGCGGGAGGTCGTGCGCGTCGGCAGTACGATGCCCTTCTCGGTAGATGTCCGCGTGATCGCTGCGACCAACGCGAACCTGGAGCAGAAAGTGAAGGACGGTACGTTCAAGGGCGACCTCTACTATCGTCTGAATGTCTTGCCTATCGCTATCCCACCGCTCCGGGCGCGGCCGGAGGATATCCCGAAGCTTGTCCAGCACGTGATCTTTCGCCTGAACCAGGAATTCGGACGACAAGTTACTGGCATGGCACCAGAAGCACTAACAGAACTCGGGAAATACCAGTGGCCAGGAAATGTACGAGAACTCGAAAACGTTCTTGGACGCGCCATGATCAACATGCGACCGCAGGAGAGGGTGATTGATACGCAGCATCTGCCTATGCTAGAGTGCGAGAAAATAAACGAGTCGTTCCTCGCTACAGAGCAGGCTGTGATGAGGCGTTCACTCGAGCAGGCGGTCGCCGATGCAGAACGTGCCGCGATTATACGGGCTCTCAGAGAAACAGGCGGGAATAGAGGAAAAGCTGCAGAACTGCTCGATATTGCTCTTAGAAACCTTTATTACAAAATAAAAAAGTACAGTATTCTTGAAATATAATACTGCATTAAAATGCATGCAATATTTTGCGTTAACTGCAATAAATTGCATATAATATACCTTAATTAGTAGTTTTCTCCTCATTCCTTCATAATAAAAAATATCATAATTTCAATATCTTAAATTAAAAATTGGCATTTTTATAAAATATCTGAGTTATGGCCTGGTAATTGCTATTTACTGATGTCATAACTTTGAATATAAGTAAATTGTTATAAGTAAAAGCTCCACTTTCCATATTACTCTTGCTGGGCACTAATAAAAAAATTCGCTTGCGGGGGAGGGGACTTTTCGGTAGTGCTTAATCGTTTTTTGTCTCAAACTTGCGACTTCAGCAGTTGTAGCTGCGTTCGCGAGATGATATAGCATCAGAATGTTCTGAGGAGGTTTTTGGCATGACAAGACCGATATCGCCCGGCAGCCGTTTTCGAGCGGCCGTACGAGAAGAATCTCCGCTACAAGTCGTGGGTGCGATTAACGCCTATGCGGCGCGCCTGGCTCAGCGGACGGGTTTCAAAGCGCTCTACGTCTCGGGAGGTGGCGTTGCCGCTGGCTCGCTCGGCGTCCCAGACCTCGGCATTACTGCGATGGAGGACGTCCTGACCGACGTTCGGCGCATTACCGACAACACCGATCTGCCCGTGCTGGTCGACATTGACACCGGATGGGGCAGTGCCTTCAACATCGCCCGCACGATCAAATCCATGATCAAAGCAGACGCTGCCGCCGTCCATATCGAGGACCAGGTGCAGGCGAAGCGCTGCGGTCACCGTCCCGGCAAGGCCATCGTCAGCAAAGACGAAATGGTGGATCGTATCAAGGCTGCGGTCGATGCCAAGACCGATTCGGAGTTCGTCATTATGGCGAGAACAGATGCACTCGCCGTTGAGGGCCTGGAATCTGCCATTGACCGCGCAAGAGCATGCGTCGATGCCGGCGCGGACATGATCTTCCCCGAGGCGATCACCGATCTTGCCATGTATAAAAAATTCGCAAAGGCAGTAAAGGTGCCCATTCTTGCCAACATCACCGAGTTCGGCGCAACGCCCCTCTATTCGGTGGAGGAGCTACGCAGCGTTGATGTTTCCATCGTTTTATATCCGCTGTCCGCGTTCCGGGCTATGAGCAAGGCCGCGTTGACGGTCTATTGCGCCATACGCAAGGAAGAATCCCAAAAAAATGTGATCAACCTCATGCAGACACGTGCGGAACTCTACGATTACCTTGATTACCATGCTTTCGAAGAAAAGTTGGATAAAATATTTGCCAAGGAGGATAAATAACATGAGCAGCGATCCCATGAATGAGACCCCTGCAGCAGCGCCAAAGGTGAAAAAATCCGTCGCTCTTTCGGGTGTCGTAGCAGGCAACTCGTCGGTCTGTACTGTTGGTCGGACCGGAAACGACTTGCACTACCGAGGGTACGATATCGTGGAGCTTGCAAAGCAGTCCACGTTTGAGGAGGTGGCGTATCTACTTGTCCATGGCGAACTGCCGACCCATTCGGCGTTGAAGGATTATAAGAAAAAACTGAAAAGCCTGCGCGGTCTGCCCGCGCAGGTGAAGACCGTCCTGGAACACATTCCCGCATCGGCCCATCCCATGGATGTCATGCGCACCGGCTGTTCCATCCTCGGCAACGTGCTCCCGGAGAAGGATGACCAGAACATCCCGGGAGCGGGAGATATCATAGATCGACTGGTGGCATCGTTCGGGTCCATGCTTCTCTACTGGTGGCATTTTAGCCAGAACGGATACCGCATCGACGTGGAAACCGACGATGATACCGTAGCTGGGCACTTCCTGAACCTCCTGCACGGGAAAAAGGCATCTGCGCTTCATGAAAAAGCCCTTGATCAGTCCCTGATCCTTTATGCGGAACACGAGTTCACCGCGTCCACCTTTACCGCACGGGTCATAGCTGGCACGCTTTCCGATGCCTACTCGGCCATCACCGGTGCAATCGGCGCTTTACGGGGGCCGAAGCACGGCGGCGCGAACGAAGTCGCCCACGAGATCCAGCGGCGCTACCGGACACCCGACGAAGCGGAAGCCGATATCATGGCTCGCGTTGCACGAAAGGAAATCATCATCGGGTTCGGACATCCCGTATACACGGTGAGCGACCCGAGGAATGCAACGATCAAGGGAATCGCAAAGGGGCTCTGTGAAGACGGCGACAACATGAATCTCTTTCACATTGCAGACCGTATCGAAGCAGTCATGAAAAGAGAGAAGAACATGTTCTCCAATCTTGACTGGTATTCTTCGGTGACTTATCATATGCTGGGTGTGCCCACACCCCTGTTTACCCCGATTTTCGTCATATCGCGGACCACGGGCTGGGGCGCACACATCATCGAACAGCGGCTGGACAACAAGATCATTCGGCCTTCCGCGAATTACACCGGCCCTGAAGACCGGAAATATGTGCCTATCAAGGACAGAAAATAGTGGTAAACGGTAAAAGTCCTATTTGCCGCAGAGGCTCCTGAGGGAAGATCTTATAAATCGGTTCCCCCCGGGACGGCCGTCATCCATGGCAGGGAAGTTTTTCGATCAAGCTTCAGAAAAGAGCAGTCAATACATTCTCGCGAAAGATATGAGGTTTGCGCATGAGTTCTCACATCTCCAATGTCCGTCCTGAGCCGGACAGAGTCCTGGTGGACATCGCCAATTATGCACATGACTACGAGATCAAATCAGCGGAGGCATATGAAACATCCCGGTACTGTCTCATCGATACGTTGGGCTGCGGGCTCGAAGCGCTCGGATACCCTGCGTGCACGAAACTCCTCGGGCCGATCGTACCAGGCACGATCGTGCCTCACGGCGCACGGGTTCCCGGCACACAGTTCCAGCTTGATCCTGTCCAGGCGGCATTCAACATTGGCGCTATGATCCGCTGGCTCGACTTCAACGATACGTGGCTTGCCGCGGAGTGGGGGCATCCCTCGGACAATCTGGGCGGCATACTTGCAACGGCGGACTACCTTTCTCGGAGAGCGGTGGCGGAAGGCAAGAAGCCATTGATGATGCGGGATGTATTGACGGGCATGATCAAGGCCCATGAGATCCAAGGCATTATCGCTATCGAAAACTCCTTCAACCGGGTCGGTTTAGACCACGTCGTTCTCGTTAAAGTTGCCACGACCGCAGTTGTCGTGAAGATGCTGGGCGGGACCAAGGACGAGATCATCAATGCCTTGTCGAATGCGTGGATCGATGGCCAGTCGCTCCGGACCTACCGCCATGCCCCCAATACGGGCTCCCGGAAATCCTGGGCGGCAGGAGATGCCACCGCGCGTGGAGTTCGATTAGCGCTCATGGCCATGAAGGGCGAGATGGGCTATCCCTCTGCGCTGACCGCGAAGACCTGGGGCTTTTATGAAGTGCTCTTCACGGGAAATGAATTCAAGTTCCAAAGGCCCTACGGCTCCTATGTGATGGAGAATGTCCTGTTCAAAATATCCTTTCCGGCGGAATTCCACTCGCAGACAGCGGTTGAAAGCGCGATGACCCTGAACAGGAAACTCAAGGAGATGGGCAGGAGCGCCGAAGATATCAAGAAAATTACGATCCGTACCCACGAAGCTGCAATACGCATCATCGACAAGAAAGGGCCGCTCAACAATCCTGCAGACCGTGATCATTGCATCCAGTATATGGTCGCCGTGCCGCTCCTATTCGGCAGGCTCACCGCCGCTGACTACGAAGACAGTGTTGCCGATGACCCGCGGATCGATGCCCTGCGTGCTAAGATCTCCTGCATCGAGGACCCGCAATTCACAAAAGATTACCATGATCCCGAGAAGCGCTCGATTGCAAACGGCCTCACAGTGGAATTCAAGGATGGCACAACATTGCCGGAAGTGCTCGTAGAATACCCCATCGGCCACCGCCGCCGCCGCAAAGAAGGCATGCCGGTGCTCGTCGAAAAGTTCAAAACGAACCTAGCGCGTCGGTTCCCGGCAAAACAGCAGAAAGCGATCCTGGACGTCGGTCTGGATCAAACTACCTTAGAAAGGATGCCGGTCAATGAATTCGTGGATCTGTTCATCATTTGATCTGACCGTCGGAAAAGAGTGATGACCCATAATCTCTTCAGTACTCTCGAGGAGTTCGATCTGGGCAACGGGGAAAAGGGTAAATTGTATTCCCTGCCGGCGCTGGAAAGAACGGGGATTGGCAAGATTTCACGCCTGCCGGTTTCGATCAGGATAGTGCTCGAATCGGTGCTGCGTAACTATGACGGCAAAAAAATAACGAAAGACCATGTAACCCAGCTTGCTGCCTGGTCACCCCAAGCTCGCCGTGTTGAAGAAATTCCCTTTGTGGTTGCGCGCATCCTGCTCCAGGATTTTACCGGCGTACCCCTCCTCTGTGATTTGGCGGCAATGCGCGGCGCGGCTCGAAGGATGGGCAAAAATCCTCGCATCATCGAACCGCTCGTTCCCGTCGATCTTGTTGTGGATCACTCCGTTCAGATCGACTCCTATGGAAGCCCGGATGCGCTTCACAATAATATGGACATGGAGTTTAGGCGGAACCGGGAACGCTACCAATTCCTGAAGTGGGGAATGAACACATTCCACACCTTCCGGGTTGTCCCCCCAGGAATAGGTATTGTTCACCAGGTGAATCTCGAATATCTCGCGCACGGCGTGCATGTCAAGGATGATGTTTACTATCCCGATACGCTTGTCGGCACCGACAGCCATACGACGATGATTAATGGCATCGGGTCGGTCGGCTGGGGCGTGGGAGGGATTGAAGCGGAGGCGGGCATGTTGGGCCAGCCGCTCTACTTCCTTACACCTGACGTGGTGGGGGTGAACCTGACGGGACAACTTCGGGAGGGTGTCACTGCCACAGACCTTGTGCTGACAATCACCGAGGTGCTACGAAAGAATAAGGTCGTCGGCGCTTTTGTCGAGTTCTTCGGACCAGGCGCTGAATCACTTAGCGTGCCTGACCGGGCTACCATCGCGAACATGTCGCCGGAATACGGCGCAACGATGGGTTTTTTCCCGGTCGATGACGTGACCATTGAGTATTTCCGCACGAGCGGACGGACCCTTGAAGATATCGACGCATGCCGGTCATACTATATGGCCCAGGGAATGTACGGTATTCCCCACACTGGTGAAATCGACTACTCGCGAACGCTCGAACTTGATCTCCAATCAGTGAAGCCTTCCGTTGCAGGACCAAAACGCCCCCAGGATCGGATTGAACTTCCTGCATTAAAAAACACAATGACCCAATTATTCGTCAAGCCTGCGGCGGAGAGCGGATTTGCCAAGAAAGCGGAAGGCATTGCCCGACGCTATAACATAAAAGACGGAATCGACATCGGCAATGGTGACGTGATCATTGCGGCCATAACTTCCTGCACGAATACCTCCAATCCCTCGGTACTGCTCGCTGCGGGCCTACTCGCAAAAAAAGCGGTAGAGCGAGGACTTCGGGTCAATAAAAAAATAAAAACATCCCTTGCGCCCGGTTCGCGTGTCGTAACTGAATATCTGGAGAAGGCCGGCCTGCTTTCTTCCCTGGAGCAGCTTGGCTTTTATACAGCCGCCTATGGTTGCACGACGTGTATCGGTAACTCAGGCCCCCTGAATGAAGAACTTGAGAATGTCATTGTGCAGAATGATCTCATCTGCGCTGCGGTTCTTTCGGGAAACCGTAACTTCGAGGCAAGGATCCACCCAAACCTGCGTGCGAACTTTTTGATGAGCCCGCCCCTCGTCGTAGCGTTTGCCATTGCCGGTACCGTCCTCTGGAATCCAGAGATAGATCCTGTTGGCATTGCCAAGGACGGAACCAGCGTCTACCTTAAAGACATCTGGCCAAGCGGCGCAGAAGTGGCATCAGTGATGAAGTACGCTGCCGATCCCGGTCTTTTCCAGCGTCTCTATGCGCATCCGACCAAGGACCACGCCCTGTGGAACAGCGTGGCGACGGTTTCGGACGATGTCTATCCATGGCCGAAATCCACCTATATCGCCGAGCCGCCATTTTTCCTGGACTTCACCGCGCAACACGGCCCTGTCAACGACATTCTCGGGGCCCGGTCGCTCGGCATCTTCGGCGACTCGCTGACGACAGACCATATCAGTCCTGCGGGATCGATCAAAGAGTCTTCTCCTGCGGGCGGCTATCTGATCCAAAACGGCGTTGCCAAGACCGATTTCCAGAGTTACGGGACCCGCCGGGGAAATCACGAGGTAATGATTCGCGGCACCTTTGCCAACGTGCGTATCAAGAACCTCATGGTGCCGCCGAAGGAAGATGGTACGCGAGTGGAAGGCGGCGTTACGCTGTTTCAGCCTACTGGAGAGAGGATATCGATTTATGATGCCGCCATGAAATATATGGCCCAAGGCACGCCGACCGTCGTTTTCGGCGGAGAGGAATACGGGACAGGATCATCCAGGGATTGGGCGGCCAAAGGGCCAAGACTTTTAGGGGTGCGGGCCGTTATTGCACGAAGCTTCGAGCGTATCCATCGCTCCAACCTCGTGGGCATGGGTGTTTTGCCGCTGCAGTTCACCGGTGGCGATTCGGTACAATCTCTCCACCTCCTTGGAGATGAAGAATTCGATATCGTCGGATTGGATAATCTTATCCCGCAGCAGGAACTCGGCCTTCTCATCAAAAGCCGGCAGGGCGCTCTGCGTGAAGTCAAGCTGCTGTCGCGGATTGATACCCCGATCGAAGTTGACTATTATCGGCACGGAGGGATCTTGCAGTATGTGCTACGCGAACTCATGAAGGGACAATGATGCGGATTGACAAGGAAGCGGCGAATTGAACATCGGTGAATGCATTCATGCCAGCTTTTATTTTTATGGCAGCTTAGCGTAAACAAGCACAGTCCAGTAATGTGAGGAGGCAAGTATGGGAAGGTATCAAGCGATCTTTGAGAAAAGCATTAGGGACCCGGAGGGGTTCTGGGGTGAGGCGGCAGAAGCCATTACGTGGAGCAAGAAGTGGGACAAGGTCCTTGATGACTCGAACAAACCGTTCTACCGCTGGTTCAGTGGCGGCGAGATGAACACCTGTTACAATGCTCTGGATCGGCATGCGAAATTCGGCAGGGGTGAACAGGTCGCGCTCATCTATGACAGTCCCGTGACCAACACGATACAGAAGTTCACGTATCGGGAGTTGCTCGATCAGGTATCCCGATTCGCTGGAGGGTTGAAGAAGCTGGGCGTCCAAAAGGGCACGACGGTCATCATTTACATGCCGATGATTCCGCAAGCGGTCATTGCCATGCTCGCTTGTGCGCGTCTGGGCGCCGTGCACTCCGTTGTGTTCGGTGGCTTTGCCCCCCACGAACTTGCTATCAGAATCGACGATGCAAAACCGAAAATCCTCATCACCGCATCAGGCGCCATCGAGGGGAAAAAAACACTGGAATACAAGCCGATGATGGACAAGGCAATAGAGCTGTCCGTGCACAAACCGGAAAAGGCCGTCATTTTCCAGCGACAGTTCATAAAGGCTGATATGAATTCCAGCCGCGACATTGATTGGGAGAGCCTTATGGCAACAGCGCAGCCTGTTGAGTGCACCCCTGTGAAGGCGACTGATCCGCTCTATATTCTGTACACTTCGGGGACCACCGGCAAACCGAAGGGTGTCGTGCGCGACAATGGCGGTCATGCTGTGGCTCTCCGCTGGAGCATGAGGCATATTTACAATGTTGAGCCGGGAGACGTGTTCTGGGCTGCCTCGGATGTGGGTTGGGTGGTGGGCCACTCCTATATCGTCTACGGTCCTCTCTTCCATGGCTGCACCACGATTATTTACGAAGGAAAACCCGTCGGTACACCGGACGCCGGTGCGTTCTGGAGGGTAATATCCCAGCACGGAGTAAAAGTGCTGTTCACCGCGCCGACAGCCTTCCGGGCGATTAAGAAAGAAGATCCCTACGGTGAATACATCAAAAAGTACGACCTCTCCGGCTTCAAATACTTGTTCCTCGCCGGCGAGCGACTCGATCCCGACACGTATCATTGGGCACATGATCTCTTGAACAAACCGGTCATTGACCACTGGTGGCAGACGGAAACGGGTTGGCCCATTACCGCGAATTCGATGGGAATTGAGGAAAGCCCAGTCAAACCCGGTTCTTCCACGAGGCCCGTGCCGGGGTTCAATGTCACAATCCTGGATACCAACGGCAAACAGCTCGGTCCGAAAGAGACCGGCCTCGTTACTATTAAACTTCCTCTTCCTCCGGGAACGCTCCCTACGTTGTGGCAGGCGGACCAGCGATTCCTTGAGTCTTACCTAAGGCCTTTTCCCGGCTACTACTTCACGAGCGATGGGGGATACATCGACGAAGACGGCTACGTTTACATCATGGGCCGGGTGGACGACGTGATCAATGTGGCGGGCCACCGTCTCTCCACCGGAGAGATGGAAGAGGTTGTCTCAATGCACAAGGACATTGCTGAATGCGCTGTCATCGGAGTGCACGACAATCTCAAGGGCCAGCTTCCAATCGGACTTTGCGTCTTGAAGGCTGGTGTGAACACAAGTGAAGAGGATATCAAAAAGGATCTTGCGAAGATGATTCGGGAGAACATCGGCCCCATTGCGGGATATAAGGAAACGTGCGTGGTGAAGCGGCTGCCAAAGACGCGGTCCGGAAAGATCTTGCGAGGTACCATGCGAAAAATCGCCGATGGTGAGACCTATGCCATACCTTCGACCATTGACGATCCGACCACGCTCAACGAAATCGAGGCGGCGTTGAAAAAAGTGGGATATGCCCACAAGCCCTGAACGAGACGGTAAATCTTGCGCGGACCACATGATTCGCCTGAGCCTCGTTCTGATATTTTAAGGCGGTGAGATCAACGTGCTTCGGTAAGCAGGATGATAACTATTTGTGTTGGGACTAATTTCTCGCCTCTTGGCGGCCATTCATAAGAGTTCTCAAACATGCAAGGTCAGGCTGATATAGGTTTGTTTGAACTTTCAGATTGGCCTTGGATCTTGTCTTTGTTCCGCGATCTGAGCGGAGATTCCAGGTTTGATGCAGGCCTGCAGCCTTATGGGCGCATTCTCATTTTACGGGACATCTTGTGCGAACAGTATTTCGGGCAGGGTGATTTTATTTTACCTGGCTGAATGACGGCTCGTTCGACCTGGACTGCAGAGCCATGCTCGGTGTCGCGACTAGCGCTGTGCCTAGAGAGATTTGCGGCGACCGATTCGAACACGATCAATTGTCATTATTGAGCCAGGGCCGGGAAACAAACTGACGGACAAACAAAGAAAATTCCCGCAACCACAAGATAGGTCCGTCTTCGGGAACTCTAACAACTAGGCATGACCCGGGAGGGCAGCGGCTTGATCATACTGGCCCTCAATGATTTTTAGATTTTTACCACGCGGGAGACGTTACCATACCGCACGAAACCGGCCAGTTCCCTTTCACGTTTTAGAAGGCACATACTCAAGAGGAGAATTGAGAGAAGGTGCCGAGCCTGGAAGTAAGCCTACCAAAAAACGTATTGGACTCTTAACATTGAAGCTGCATTAGACCGTGGTGACAATCACCACCTGCAAAATGTACTTTCTCACGTTGCGATGTCATGGGCAATCCAGCGTGAACTGCAAGAAGCATCTAACCAGCGCTGATATTTGAAACCATGCTCATCTCCTCGCTTTCTGCTCTTTTGTCTTAAAAAAATTGTTCTATACATCCTTCTGAGTATCAGAAATCCATTACCGGGATAAATCCTTAACGCCTGACTTCGAGTCCGTCTCCGTATGAATACTTTTTTCTTAAAGTTGTACAAAAATAGTCTAATATTTATCAACTGTGCTATTATTACAACTACAGAGTGCATTTTCAGGCACTTAGGGATATACACCAACGGTGGGCGCGTTTAATCCAATGCAGATGAAAATTATCGTCATTTCGTTGATTATGAGTGCGGCAGTGGTCAGCTGTGCTGTGGGACCCAATTTCAAAACACCAGAGGCACCGAGTACACGTGCATATACGGCGGAGCCGCTGACTGCAGAAACCCCTTCCTCACCGGGGGTTGGAGGCGCATCTCAGCGTCTGATGTCGGGACAGGACATTCCCGGCCAGTGGTGGACGTTGTTTCACTCTCCGGAACTTGACCAGGTGATTCGCCAAGCGCTGGCTGACAATCAGACGCTCGCTGCTGCACAGGCGACCCTGCGCCAGTCGCAAGAAAACCTGAACGCTCTTGTCGGGTCGGCCCTTTACCCAGCGGTGGACGCGAGCGGCACGGCTGAAAAACAGAAAATATCGGGCGCCGAATTCGGAGAGCCCAGCGTCAATTTCCCGCCGTTTACGCTGTACAATGCTTCCGTGAGTGTTTCCTATACGCTGGATCTTTTCGGCGGTGCGAGACGCGAACTCGAGGCGTTACGGTCTCAAGTCGATTATCAACGATTCCAGCTCGAGGCGGCCTATCTGACGATCACGTCAAACATCGTCACGACGGCGGTGAAAGAGGCCCTGGTGCGGGCTCAGCTGTCTGCAACTCAGGAGATCATATCCGCAGAGGCCAGACAGCTCGAGATAATCGAGCAGCAATTCCAGCTGGGCGGAGCGGCACGCAGCGATGTTCTGGCGCAGCGAACGCAGCTCGCGCAAACGCGAGCAACCTTGCCACCTTTGCAAATGGAACTTGCCCAAACACGCCACCTCTTGGCGGTGCTTGTGGGTCGGTTGCCCAGTGAAGCGGCGAATCTTCCTGAGTTTACGCTGGACGGCCTGCAGCTGCCCATAGAACTGCCAGTAAGCTTGCCTTCCTCGCTGGTGCGCCAGCGCCCCGATATCCGCGCTTCAGAGGCTCTTCTGCACGCGGCGAATGCGGAGGTCGGCGTGGCCACCGCAAATCTTTATCCCCAGCTGACATTGAGCGGCAGTTACGGTTCGGAAGCAATTACAACGGGAACTCTTTTCAGAAGCGGTACGGCTATTTGGAGCCTGAGCGGAGGGCTGTTACTACCGCTGTTCCACGGCGGGGAACTTAACGCAAAGCGGCGTGCGGCTGTTGCAGCGTTTGATCAAGCAGCGGCCCAGTATCGTCAGACCATATTGCAGGCCTTCCAGAACGTGGCTGATGTGCTGCGCGCACTTGAAACCGACGCCAATGAGCTCAAGGCGCAGGTTGACGCAGCCGTTTCCGCTCGCGATTTGCTCGAACTCACGCAGAAGCAATTTCAACTCGGCGCAGTGAGTTATCTTTCGCTGCTCAATGCCGAGCGTGCCTACCAGCAAACGCGGATCAGTCTGGTGCAGGCACAAGCTGCGCGGTTCTCTGATACGGCGGCGCTGTTCCAGGCCCTTGGTGGCGGCTGGTGGAATAGATACGAATTGGCGCAGGATGGTTCGACTGGAATATCGAAAAAAGAACGATAGCTGTTGCATGCAACATCCTGAGATGGACAGCATGGAGTTGAATGGACAATTACATGGAGAAGCGTCTCATGGCTAGAAGAATGATAATTATGATTGTGGCCGTCGGTGTGGTGTTAGGCGGTTTGTTCGGTTTTCAGGCATTCAAGGCCAGCATGATGAAAAAATATATGTCCCTTCGGATGCCACCGGTGGCTGTTTCTGCCATGAAGGCCGAATTCCAGCCGTGGCAGCCTCAGGTGAACGCCGTTGGAAGTCTGCGGGCCGTCCGTGGCGTCGATGTAACCAGCGAGATATCGGGGCTCGTACGCTCGCTCCAGTTCAGCTCAGGCGAGAACGTCAAGGAAGGGCAGGTTTTGGTGGAACTCAATGCCGATGCAGATATCGCGCAGCTGCATGCCTATGAAGCAGCGGCAGATCTGGCAAATACTACCTATGAGCGGGATAAGAAACAGTTCGAAATTCAGGCTGTCAGCCAGGCAACGCTGGACAGCGAAGCGGCCGATCTCAAGAGCAAACGCGCTCAAGTTGCAGCGCAGCAGGCACTGGTCGACAAAAAGACCATTCGAGCGCCCTTCAGCGGCAGGCTCGGTATCAGTACGGTCAATCCCGGCCAATATCTTAATCCGGGCGATAAGATCGTTACGCTCCAGGAACTGAATCCGCTCTATGTCGACTTTTATTTGCCGCAGCAGGAGCTCTCTCGAATCGAACTTGGACAAGCCGTCGCCGTCACAACTGACACATACCCTGGCCGCACTTTTATGGGAAAGATAACGGTCGTCAATCCTAAAGTGGATCCTGATACGCGGAACTTCCAGGTCGAGGCGACGATTGCCAACGCGAAAAGCATGCTGCTGCCCGGAATGTACGCAACCGTTGAAGTGCGCGCCGGTGTGATACAGCGCTACTTGACGCTTCCGCAGACCGTCGTGACCTATAATCCTTACGGAGACACCGTTTTCGTCGTCCAGGAAAACGGGAAGGGAGCTGACGGAAAGCCTCATTTGATAGCTCAACAGCGCTTTGTCACCGTAGGTCCTACGCGCGGCGACCAGGTCGCTATACTCACCGAGGTCAAAGAAGGCGATATGGTAGTGACCAGCGGTCAACTGAAGCTGAAGAACGGCAGCGACGTGATAATTAACAACCAGGTCCAGCCGGGAAACGAACAAGCACCGAAACCGGTCGACCAGTAGAAAGTGGGAGTTCGATGAAGGATGCATGATCGTTGTTCATGACGGAGTGGGTTCAATCCCTGTCCTGTATCATGCATCCGTGTGCACCATAGGTGTTCCGATGAACTTTACCGATCTATTCATAAAACGTCCAGTGCTCGCGACGGTGGTAAGCCTGCTGATTTTGGTACTCGGTCTGCGGTCGGTGGGGCTCCTCCCCGTGCGCCAGTATCCCTTCATCCAGAATGCAGTGGTTACTGTCCAGACCATCTATTATGGTGCCGACCCCGCACTCGTTGCAGGCTTCATTACTACGCCGCTTGAAAACTCAATTGCCCAGGCGAACGGCATTGACTATTTGACTTCATCGAGCCAGCTCAGTGTGAGCACCATCCAGGCAAGCCTGCGCTTGAACTACGATCCGAACAAGGCCCTGACGGAGATCAATACGCGGGTGAATGCGGTGTTGAATCAGCTCCCACGAGACGCTCAACAGCCGGTGATTACCATCGCCATCGGCGAGACCATTGATTCCATGTACATCGGGTTTTACAGTTCCGTGCTTCCAACGAACAAGATCACCGACTATCTGATCCGGGTTGTCCAGCCCAAGCTGCAGGCCGTAGACGGCGTGCAGACAGCCGAAGTTCTCGGACAGCGCCGTTTCGCGCTGAGGGCATGGCTCGACCCGGACCGGATGGCGGCTTACAACGTGAGTGGTACCGACGTCAGCAATGCTCTGGCAGCAAACGATTTTATTTCGGCTGTGGGCCGCACGCAGGGCCAGATGGTTACGGTGAATCTCACCGCGGACACCGGCATGCACTCCGTGGAGCAGTTCCGGACCCTTGTGATCAAGTCTCAGAACGGCGCGATTATCAGGCTTGGAGATATAGCCAATGTAACGCTGGGCGCTGAGGATTATGACACAGCAGTTGCTTTCGACGGCAAGAGTGCCGTATACATCGGCATTAAAGTGGCGCCGACGGCAAACCTGATTTCGGTGATCGACGGCGTACGCAAAGCGTTTCCGCCCATCGCACAGCAATTGCCGGAAGGACTGCAAGGCCGCATCGTCTACGACGCCACCAAATACGTGAACAGCTCGATCCGAGAGGTGATCGTAACGTTGATCGAGGCGCTCCTGATCGTGACCGCGGTGATCTTCCTGTTCCTCGGCAACGTGCGCTCCGTGATCATCCCGACGATTGCCATGCCGCTCTCTCTCATCGGCGCGTTCTTCATCATGCTCGTCCTCGGCTATACTATCAATCTCCTGACACTGCTGGCGTTGGTCCTCGCAATAGGTCTCGTTGTTGACGACGCAATCATCGTCGTGGAGAACGTGCACCGGCACATGGAGGCAGGTATGAAACCACTGCCTGCTGCGCTCCAGGGAGCGCGTGAGCTCGCCGGTCCGATCGTCGCGATCTCAGTCGTGCTCATCGCTGTGTATATCCCGATCGGGTTCATGGGGGGGTTGACCGGCGCGCTGTTTACCGAATTTGCCTATACCCTCGCCGGCGCCGTCGCAGTGTCGGCGGTCATCGCGCTCACGCTATCGCCCATGATGTGCTCCCGGTTTTTAAAGCCGTATGGGCATGAAGGACAGAATCGGTTCGCGGCGTGGGTTGACAAACAGTTCAGTCGGCTGCGCAGCGGGTACGAGCGCTTACTGCACGATTCGCTCAACACATTGCCGGTCACGGGCGTATTTGCGGTTCTCATCCTGGTAAGCATCTATTTCCTGTACACCACATCGAAGAGCGAACTTGCGCCGCAGGAAGATCAAGGGATTATTATCACCCTCGCCACAGCCGCACCGAACGCCTCGTTAGATCAGACGCGGCTTTATACCCGGCAGGTTTATGAAACATTCGCATCCTTTCCGGAAACTGACCACGTATTCCAGTTCGACGGTATTTCAGGCCTTAACTCCGGCATCGCGGGTATGGTGCTGAAACCCTGGGACGAACGCAAGCTCAAAGCAGATCAGCTTCAGCCACAGGTGCAGATGAAACTCGGCAATATCACGGGCCTTCGCGCGGTTGCATTTCAGAACCCGCCTTTGCCGGGTTCAGGCCGTGGACTGCCGGTGCAGTTCGTGATCGGCACTACCGAGCCCTTTGAAAGACTGAACGATGTATCTCAGACGCTTATTGGCAAGGCCTACGCAAGCGGCAAGTTCGCGTTCCTTGATACGGATCTGAAAATCGACAAGGCGCAGACCACCGTGGAGTTCGATCGCGACAAGGCCGGCCAGCTCGGTCTGACCATGAGCGACATCGGAGGTGCGCTCGGCTCTATGCTGAGCGCCGGCTACGTCAACTATTTTAGCCTTGCCGGCCGCTCCTATAAGGTGATCCCACAGGTCATGCAACGTGACCGGCTCAATGCGGCGCAGCTGCAGGACTACTACATTAGGACACCGAGTGGGGCATCGGTCCCGATTTCTACTATCGCGAAGCTGCAGACCTCGGTCGTACCGGAATCGCTCAACCACTTCCAGCAACTCAACTCGGCGACGATCTCGGCGGTAATGAAGCCGGGGGTAACGCTCGGTGAAGCGTTGGACACCCTCAAAGCGCTTGCCAATGACGTGCTTCCCCAAGGCTACAGTATCGATTATGCAGGCCAGTCGCGGCAGTATGTACAGGAATCGACGGCATTGGAGGTGACGTTTTTCTTCTCTCTTATCATCATTTTCCTCGCGCTGGCAGCGCTATTCGAAAGCTTCCGTGATCCCTTGACTGTTCTGGTGAGCGTGCCTATGTCGATCTGCGGGGCCATGATCTTCATCAGCTTGGGCGTTGGAGGGGCAAGCCTCAACATCTATACCGAAGTGGGCCTTGTCACGCTGATCGGCCTCATCAGCAAACATGGCATCCTGATTGTGCAATTCGCGAACGATTTGCAGCGCGAGGGGAAGGGAAAACGGGAGGCCGTCGAGATGGCTGCCGCCATCCGGCTTCGGCCAATCCTCATGACGACGGCTGCCATGGTACTGGGCGTTCTGCCTCTCGTTACCGCGTCGGGTGCGGGAGCAGCGGGCCGGTATAATATGGGCTTGGTGATCATGACGGGCATTGCCATCGGGACCCTGTTCACGCTGTTCGTGGTGCCTGCAATGTACATGTTCCTTGCTGCCGAGCATAGAAAGAAAGAATCGGCGAAGGAAATGGTTGACACAGCTCAGCGATCCAGCCAGCCCTGACGAAAATGTGATATTCTCTGATCTGCTAGCGCGAGGGAGAGGGATTGGTGTTCAATGAACAAACGCAAACTTGGAAGTTCAGGCATAGAAATCGCTCCCCTGGCGTTAGGTGGGAACGTCTTCGGATGGACAGTTGAAGAGTCGATGGCATTTAAGATATGTGATGCGTTTGTCCAGGCCGGGCTTAATCTCATCGATACCGCAGACTCATATTCGCGGTGGGTTGCCGGCAACAAGGGCGGTGAATCAGAGACAATCATCGGCAAATGGCTGAAGCAAAGTGGAAGCAGGCACAAAGTGATCATAGCGACCAAGGTCGGGAGTGAAATGGGACCGGCAAAGCGGGGTCTTTCGAAAGCCTATATTCTCCGCGCGGTGGACGATTCGCTAAAACGACTGCAGATAGACCATATCGATCTCTATCAGTCACATTTCGACGATCCGGATACCCCCATGGAGGAAACGCTCGCTGCATACGGAGAATTGGTCAAACAGGGTAAAGTGCGGGCAATAGGCGCTTCGAACTTCAGCGCCTTGAGACTTTCCATGGCGCTGCGACTCAGCAGGGATCATGGTTTACCGGCTTACGAATGCCTGCAGCCACGCTACAATCTCTATGATCGAGCCGATTATGAACAGTCGCTTGAACCCCTCTGCCAGGAACAGGGATTGGGTGTGATCACGTACTATTCTTTAGCGAGCGGATTTCTTACGGGCAAGTATCGGTCGGATAAGGATTTATCAAAAAGCGTACGGGGCCATGGAATTAAAGATTATATGAATGAGCGCGGGTTTCGGATTCTTAAGGCCCTGGATCAGGTTGCGAAGCAATACCATTCCACTCCGACGAGCGTTGCCATTGCCTGGCTTATGGCACGCCCGGGAGTCACTGCCCCGATTGCCAGTGTTACGAGCCTGGAGCAACTAAATGACCTTGTTGCAGCGACAAGGCTACAACTTGACCGGGAGTCGATGGGACTGTTGACGAAAGCGAGTGACTATTAAGACATATGCATAATCCGAGACGTCCTATGCACTTCTAATGGTTATCGAGGATTGCCGCTTCTTTTACCTCCCCACAGTTCACACCGAGGTTGAGCAGCAAATGCTACACCGAGATGTATGAAGCAAGTCAATTTCAACAGATCAGTATTTTCAACAGTCTGATAACATTCCGATTCTCCACAATAATCCATTACATTTATTCCGGCATGTATGTTGCAGTAATTCATGAAGGATACTGAT
>DASPQB010000233.1:0-2713 GCA_035625205.1 Nitrospirota bacterium
ACCAGGCGCAAAAATGCATCCAGCACCTCAGGATCAACTTCTGCCACGGCCATCCCCTTGTATGCGTCGTTTCCCAGCCTAGAGGTGGGTGGAATCTCCGCCGACAATTGAGTGATCAGGTATTTGTCCAGGTCAAGCGACACTGTCAGAAATGGCTGCTCCGGTGACGCCACAATGACGTGGTTTGCGCTGGGTATGTCCACACCGATTATCAGGCAGTGGTTCTCACCGTACCGATATTCCTCGGAACCTATCATGGAGCGTTTGTATCCCTGGATAACCACCGCAACAAGCGGCCTGTAAACGCAATTTTCGAGCCCTGTAGCATCATGTCGCCGGGAGATCATCAAGCCTTCAATAGCGGTTGGATAGCGTCCGGGCACAGGCATCCATTGCAGCAATTTCTCTTTCAGCAGGCTGTTGGTCCTCACCAGGCCTGCGCGGTTTGTTTCTTTCATATGAAATAACTCCTTGTTATTATTTAAATTAAAACGGAAAATGATTATCCGCACTAATTTCCTTGTACCACAATTCATTCTAATTGGATAGTCCTTTGATAGAATTAGGCAAGAATTAGATAGAATTGTATCTACCTTTTGGAATCGGGCAGCGCTATATTATGTAAAAAAACAAGGAGCTCAAGGAATGACACAGGCGATGATTATCTACTACTCTCTTACAGGAAACACAAAGAGTATTGCGGAAAAGATACGGAAGAAAACCGGGGGTGATGTGTTTGAAATTGAGACAGTAAAAACCTATCCAACCGAGTATTCTGAACTTACGGAAGAAGCCAAGAGGGAAATGCAGACAGGCGACTTGCCGTTATTGAAGAAAAATCCACCCGATATGTCATCGTATGATCTGGTATTGGTCGGCAGTCCGGTATGGTGGTACACGGTATCAACCCCGGTGATGAGTTTTTTGAAACAGGCGGATTTCGCTGGTAAGAAAGTTTCCGCCTTTTGCACCCACGAAGGAGGGGTCGGGAAATTTTTCACGCATTTCAAGGAGCAAGCCAAAAATGCTGTTGTCCTTGAAGGTCTCGATTTATACAACGTGCGGCAAGCCGTGAAAGGCGAGGTTGATAAAGCTCTCGATTCCTGGATCAGCAGGTTGTTGAGGTAGCAAAGGAGGATAGACAATGCAAAAACGTAAATTAGGAAAAAGCGGCCTGAACGTTTCGGCTCTCGGGCTCGGCTGCATGGGAATGAGCTTTGGTTACGGTCCAGCTGCAGATAAGAAGGAAATGATTTCCCTTATACGTACAGCTTTCGAACGAGGTGTAACACTTTTCGATACTGCGGAAATTTATGGACCGCTTACGAATGAAGAACTCGTAGGCGAAGCCCTGGCTCCTTTTCGTGGAAAAGTAATTATAGCAACCAAATTCGGTTTTAAACCTGCTACTGCGGATGAAACTCACTGGAGTGCTTTAGATAGTCGACCAGAGCACATCAAAAAAGTTGTAGAGGGGTCGCTTAAAAGACTTAAGGTTGATGCTATAGATCTATACTATCAACACCGTGTTGATCCAAATATGCCAATTGAAGAGGTGGCGGGTGCAGTAAAGGATTTGATTCAAGAAGGTAAAGTGAAACATTTCGGTCTTTCCGAAGCAGGATCTCAAACAATCCGTCGTGCCCACGCCGTTCAGCCGGTGACGGCCATCCAGAGCGAATACTCACTATGGTGGAGAAAACCTGAAGAGGAAGTGCTGCCGACTCTTGAAGAACTCGGAATTGGCTTTGTTCCATTTAGCCCTCTGGGTAAAGGTTTCCTGACGGGGAAGATCGATGAAAACACCACGTTCGACAGTTCGGACTTCCGCAATATTGTTCCCCGCTTTACGCAGAAGGCTCGAAAGGCAAATCAGGCCCTGGTTGATCTGCTTCGTAAGATCGCAGAACGGAAAAACACGACGCCTGCTCAGATTGCGCTCGCCTGGCTGCTTGCCCAGAAGCCATGGATTGTTCCCATCCCTGGCACCACGAAGCTGAATCGCCTTGATGAGAATATCGGAGCAGCTACAGTTGAACTTACGCCGGACGACCTCAGTGACATCGAAAGCACTACCTCGAAGATCACAGTACACGGAGCTCGGTATCCCGAAGAGCTGGAGCGAAGGACCGGTCGCTGACAGTCTATCTGCGAATAGGAGGAAGTGAATCATGACAGCATTTGACGGATGGGAAAACTTCTACGTAATCGTTGGCTCGTCTGCAGGCGCCCTGATCGGATTACAGTTCGTCATCATTACGCTTATTGCCAACATGCCAATCGCACGAGTTGATGCACAAGCTGGCGGCGCCTTTGCGACGCCGAGCGTTGTTCATTTCGGAGTCGTGCTGTTCCTGTCGGCAATTGCATGCGCGCCATGGAGCGGGATTACCATTGTCACAGTTCTTTGGGGTTTGGTAGGTCTCTGTGGGATAGTTTACACCGCCATCGTGGCTCGACGTATGCGATTGCAAACCATTTACGAGCCTGTGTTCGAGGATTGGTTGTTCCATGTTCTGCTTCCATTTGCAGCATACGCAGCACTGGGTGCATCGGTATACGCGGCTCACTCCTATATGCGCCCTGTCCTGTTCGTCGTCGGCGCGGCGGCGTTGCTATTACTCTTCATTGGCATTCACAATGCATGGGACACTGTCACTTATCACATCTTTGTCCGGAGGCGGGAACAAGGGGAGGCTGAGCATCCTAAGTA
>DASPQB010000234.1:0-5843 GCA_035625205.1 Nitrospirota bacterium
AAACTTGACCGCGTTCGCGCGGGGGAACCCGGCCTTCATGCGGAGGTCCATATCTTCCGATGCGTTGAGACCCGATCCGCTTCCACAGCAGAAGGTCTTCTCGCGAATGGTGTCGTCAGGCATCTCGTAGAAGTTATTTACGACATGCTTCAGCACATAACGCGGTTCTTCAAGAAGACCCATACCGCGCGAGGTATTACAGGAGTCGTGCCACGTAACCGTGAGATGGTCGTTCCGTTTCGGGTCAAGCGTGAGCTTGTTATTCTTGATCAGGTCTGCGGTGAACTCGGCGATGTGCACCATCTTCATGGATTTGGCCTGCTCGAAGACCGTGCCCGTGATCGGCGATTTCGGGACTTCCAGGAAGTCGGCAGGCCCATTCCAGGTGTCCATGTACTGGGAGAGCACTCGCCACATGTGGCCGCACTCACCGCCCAAGATCCACTTCACGCCGAGCCTCTTGGCTTCCGCATAGATCTTGGAATTGAGCCGCTTTGCCAGTTCGTTCGTGGTGAAGAAACCGAAATTCCCTCCTTCCGAGGCGTAGGTGCTCCAGGTATAGTCAAGGCCGAGTTCTTCGAAGAGCATAAGGTAGCCCATACACGTATACGTGCCGGGATCTGCGAAGAGATCGCCGGAAGGGGTCACAAACAGGATCTCGGCGCCTTTTCGGTTGAACGTGGGCTTGATCCTCTTGCCAGTGACGGTCTCGATGTCGTCGAGCATGTAATCAAGGTTGCCGACGATCGTGTGCGGTTCGAGGCCAAGGTGGTTGCCTTTCATATAGCAGTTCGCCGCCGGTCCGGCGATCCACTCGATGTTGAGCCCGAGCTCGTTCAGCAGCTCCCGGCCGATGATCGTGATCTCGGCCTGGTCGATGCCGTAAGGGCAGAAGACCGAGCAGCGCCGGCACTCCGTGCACTGGAAGAAGTAGTACCACCACTCCTTCAGCACATCCAGCGTCAACTCACGCGCGCCTGCCATCTTGCCGAGAATTTTTCCGGCTGTAGTGAATTCCTTGCGGTAAACCGAACGGATCAGTTCGGCCCTCAGAACCGGCATGTTTTTCGGGTCACCCGTGCCGATAAAGAAGTGGCACTTGTCTGCGCAGGCGCCACAGCGCACGCAGATGTCCATGAAGAGCTGGAATGACCGGTATTTTTTCAGCCTGCCGGCAATTCCCTTGATGAGGATTTCCTTCCAGTTCTCGGGCAGTTTCCAATCCGCGTCCGCAGGCCTCCAGTCGCGCGGGTTCGGAAATCCGATGGTCTCGAGACTTTTCGGCTTCGACCCATGGCAAAACATGCCCTCTTTGAACACGACGGGCGTTTCCATCCAGCCCGTTTTCGGCAGCGTGTAATCAACTTTTGCTAATTCTTCTGGTTTCGGAAGTTTCGCCATGATTACTCCTTTTCTACCGGCAGGCCGGCATCTTTCATCTTAGCCCGGAAGTCATTTTCGTATTCCTCATAGGTGTGGATATGGACCGGATAATTCCAGGGATTGGTATGCCGCTTTACGCGGCTGGTGTTTGCCAGGACACGGGTAGGGCTCATGAAGACTCCGCCCATGTGGACAAGTTTACTGAAGGGGAAATAGGCGAATAGCGTACACAGAAGAAACAGATGGACGAAAAAAATAGCGCCAACTCCCTCCGGGACGGACGGATTCAGGCTGACCAGGCTCATCGTCAGCATCTTGACGCTGACAATGTCGGTTTTCAGGAAGTACCGCATGAGCACTCCGGTAAGTGCTATGCCGAAGATCAGAAAGAGCGGAAAGTAATCATTGATGAGAGAGATATATCGGACCTGGGGAAGGCCGATCCTTCTGAGGAAGAGGTAGGTAACAGCACCCAGGAGCACCGCATCGGTCATATACAGGAGCGGTACGCCGATCTGCAGGAAGCTATCGAGCAATTCTACCAATTGCACTGCTGCCGGAACCTGCTGGGTAAAGAACCTGAGATGTCTGATCAGGATAATGAGAAACGACCAATGGAACGCCAGGCCTGCCGCCCAGAGCCACTTGGCCTCGCCGTAGGTCAACTGAGAATTGTCCCGCAGCTGCGTTTTCAGGTTTCTGAAAAGCGAACGGAAAAACAGCACTTCAAGCGCCATCCTGCCCATCACTCCGAGAGCGCTGGAGGGATTTTCCAGTTTGCTATGTTTTATCCAGGGGAATGACTTCTGCTGACCGCACGTCGTAGGAATGCGGAACGGGACGGGCGAGCTGCCCCATTTCAGGATGCGAACGATCATGAAGATGATAAAAGTAGCAACAGCCAGGTACGGGATGACGACGCCGAACAGGTATCGGGCGTTCAGTATCCCGACCCCCACATAAGCAACGGCTGCGAGGGCAAGCACTGCAATGAAAGAAATTATGGCTTTCATTTCGTTACCTCATTTCTAATGTAGGTTGGCAGTCCCGGGCATCTCGCACCTCTGGTCTCATTCCTGGTTGTCGACGATGAGACGCGCCTGCTGCAAAAGCCTGAAGGTCGCATTTTTCGCTTCATTTGCCTTGAGTTCAAAAATTTTCTCGCGGCATTGTACGTAAAGGTCGAAAGCGTACAGAGCCAGGTCGTCAACGGCAGACTCGAAGGTCGACAGTTCCTCGATGATTCCCAGCTGCTGCAGCAGCTCGTTGCCGAGCTCCTGCCGGACCACCTTCTTGAGCCGGAAGATGAACATCACCGCTTCAGACGGCGTGAACTCCTGTATCGCCCGCAGCCTGACAATGCTGTCAAGAAACCGCGCGACGGTGTCTGGAAGCATCCCTTGGAGCAGCGAGTCGAAAAGATGTTCGAGCCCTTCCGAGAGCGTATAGCCGACCGGGTTGGTGAACTGGGCCTTCTGCTTTTTCAAAAGGGCGGACGTTTCGTTGGGATACGACTCTACAACGGCGTCGAACCATTTTTTCAGAATGGCAGATTTTTTTTCCAGTAAAAGGTTATTTAGCTTCATATTCTCGTGAACCCTAAACGCTCCGGTAGCGTTTTTCGCGGGGAATTCCGCCGCTAAAAGAACAGCAGGTGCTGCACTGACTCCATTTCCTTTTGAATCTCGGCGAAGCTCACGAATTTCGTCTTGAGTTCCCCGCCGAGTTCCTCGGCATCCGTAATCATCTGGTCTTCTTTGAGGCCGAGGCGCTGCATGTCTTCCTTGCACACCCATATCGGCACGTCGATGAGCAGGCTGTTCTTGATATGGCCCTCGGTGCTCGTGACGCCATACGACTTCATGGCCTGCTGGTTTTTCACGGCGTTCAGCACGCCATCGCCGACCAAGACCACGGTCGGGACGACGGAATCACCCTCGTCCATATAAATTTCCGCGGTCTGGCTGGAAATCGCATGCGTGAGGGCAAGACGCGGGTTCTCGCTTTTATACGGCGGTCTCTGTACGAGGAACATTAATTTTACGGCGCCCATTTACTCACCTCCGATATGAAGAAGCTTGTCCGTTTTTACGGTCTTCGCGAGATACCAATCCATGCTGGCGCGCTTCATGCCCTCGGGGGTGTCTTCCTTGTGGTATCCGCGGGCTTCGGCGCATGCCTCACACACCGTGATCTCCATCCCCTTGGCAATAAGCTCTTTCATGCGTTTTTCATTGTGGGAGTAATCCTTGAACGCCTTCTGACCCTTCTTGGCCATCATCACCGAATTGCCGGACAACCACATATTGACCTTGTGGCCTTTCGCAATTGCGGCATCGGCAAGCTTGAAGGCAAAATCAAGCGACATCGATCCGACCAGAGAGGGGAATACACCTAACGTTAATTCACCCATGCTATCCTCCTTAGATAATGTATGACGGAAAAGGACGCAGTGCGCGCCCCAAGCCCGATGGCCTACAGCCAGGCAGACTTCTCGTAGTCGTTCATGATGAGATCGACGATATCACCATAGCCGATAACCTTCACTTTTGCATTTACCTGTGCCGGTGTATACCCTCTTGTTTCCAGGTCATCGGACAGGACATAGAAGCTGGCGCCCGTCTTCGAAAGCACAGTGGAATCTTTGCCGTTCTCCCTGACCACGGCATGGTAGATGCCGTTGCCGACCAGGATCACTGCCAACTTGTCGGCTGTAATTCTCTCAAGGCTGTTTTCCGTTCTTCTCCAGTCGCTTAAAAATAATGCTAATTTCATTTTCTCACCTCCCCGGGGGCGATACATGATAAAAAAACAGGGGATTAGTTATTTAACTATCCCCTTGGTATGACTGCTGGGTACCGCATTATGTCTCGGCAACCGTGATGGCCTGCTGCGGCCGGCTTTCACTGCAGGTCAGGCACTCGCTGACTTCCGACATGAACACGGGGTCGGTCTTGCCGCTTTCTACCTTGAACACCGACTGCGGACACGCGATAACGCAGGCGCCGTCTCTACGGCACTTGTTCTTGTCAACAGTTACCATGTACATGCTTGGTACCTTTCACTTCAGCACCTGACGCGCAACGATTGAATATCGGGACGCCGCCGTCATTCCGAACAGGGGCTGCTGACGTACAAGCGCCTGGCAAGGGACAATCCGCTACTTCGCTCCTGATGTCTGGGCAGACCTGAGACGGTTCGTGCTGTCGGCAGGAGACCGGAAATGAGCAACGATCCTATACGCAACCCGTCGGCTTCGGAAGTCCGGCGATTTTACAAGCCTGCTTGGCCGGGCCGCCGGGATAGAGCTCATACAAATATTTGGTGTTGCCTTTTTCAGGTCCAAGCTTCTTGCCGATTTCTTTTACGAGGATCTTGATCATCGGCGCAATCTGATACTGTTTGTAGTAGTCACGCAGGAAATTTACAACTTCCCAATGCTGCTCCGTCATCTGGATCCCCTCGACCTCTGCAAAATAGTTGGCTACGTCCATGTTCCACTCATCCAGATTTGCCAAAAAACCGTCTTCATCCACTTCAAGATTCTTGCCTTTTACTGTGATCGTTCCCATGTTGTTCCCCTTTCATGAAAAAAGTCGGATGCCTCATCGGCCTCCTCATCTAATTGACATCTTCTGCTTTCTACGACAAACCCTTACGCACTGCAAAACCTTCGTTCAGGACGGTTTCTGTTTCACCCTGATAACATATAACCGTCCATACCCGTCCATAAAGCCTTTACTGATTCCGGGAGATCGATGCGTCCGCCAATCATAGCTGAGCACTGCATCTTCGTAATCTTCTCCCGCAACGAGGTCGGACAAGTCTTTCGACAGTTTTTCCGCCACCATGCCAAGAGCCTGGATCATCATCTCTCCCACATTCTTGCTCGTGGGGTCGACCAGGTAAATTGCTCCGCAGGTGCCGCACGTTCCACCCGTCACCCGTTCCGTCGCACTGACGTTCATCGTTGCAGGACGGGCCAGGCTTGCACTGCAAAACGGACAAACCGGCTCCATGCCTTCCCTTGGACCGGACCTCAATAAAACCTGCTTTCTATGCGTGCCGCTTCACGGCTCGATGGCCGAGGGCGCTTCGAATCATCGCCGGCGCCCATTCGGGTGTACCGAGGGCATGGAGATGAGTATATGATGCCAGCACATTTTTATACACGATGCCGTCAGTTTTCCCGTCTATGCCACCGCCCCTCAAGACATGATACGCTATGTCAGGCAAGCCGTCAAGGTTGACGACCCGAGAATAGTGGAACTCATGACCGCGGATAGTGGTGCCTTTGTCAAGGAAGGGGCTGTTGCCGCCGGTCTCCAATATCGTGTACCCATGCGCCTGTGGTCTTTTCTCTAGAACGAAATCGAGCGGTAGCACCGCTGTCATGGAATGTCGTTCGCCACCGACGGTAAGGCTTCTTCCCAGGTAAATCAGCCCGCCGCACTCCGCAT
>DASPQB010000235.1:0-17541 GCA_035625205.1 Nitrospirota bacterium
AATGAACAATTCTCCTGGTACCTTCACCGGTTGCTTGCCCAGCAAATCGTCACGCAGATGAAAAACGTGGAGGGAAGGAACTGCCTGTCTGCGAAGGAGCGCATGATGCGCTTTTTGCATGACATGATCAGCGACCAGAAGCTGGTGAAACCGGAACTGACCGGCTTGTCCCTGCCGCTCACCAACAAAGAGCTTGCCCAGCTTCTTGCGATTACTCCGGAACATCTTTGCCGTGTGCTGAAAGAAATGAAGCAACTGGGTCTTATAAGGTATGCCAAAGGCATGCTTACGGTGACCGACACTGCCAACCTCTCCTAGAAAGTGTAGCTTTCGATCAACTCCCGTACCTAAATCGTCAAATAACGTTTTTCACGCGAGATTTTTTTGTAATCCTAAAATACGCTGATTGATATATGTCAAGAGACTGGTAAACCAATATCAATAATAATAACCTTATAGAGTGATATAAATTATAGAGGAAAGGTATGCAAAGAGGAAAACCCTTTGGAAGGAGGGAGCGCCAAGGGAGGATCTAGGGCGTTTGAGATGTCCGGGCTACCTTCAGAGTGATCTTTTCGGGGTACGTTGATTATGTTGTATCCGTGTGGCTTCTTAAACAGAAAGGAGGCATTGATCTTAGGGACGTATAGGTATTGAAGAGTTAGGTGGTGATTATTATGTTTAACGTCGATATTGCAGCGAAGCGCGTGGTTATATTACACACCGTGGAAGCTGTGGATGGGCGCGTAGATTTGATGACCACCTTCGATCTTTGTGATGTTCCGGAGGATAAAGTGCTTCTGTGGGCGGCAACGAATAGACTGACGCACTGGCTTTCCAGCCTAGAGATGGGTAAACTTACCGCGGCTGAAGTGAAGGATCGCTTTGATAATCTTGTTATGGAATACAAAGGGTACTTCCAGTCGAATGCTGAGCCAATCTCACAGGAGGAACAGATTATCGTTGATAATCTTCATAAAGTTCTGCGAGAGGGGGTTTCGATGGAAGAGCTGGTGCAATCACTCATCCATAGCACGAGCAAATTTTCACTGAAGAATGCAGAAGGATCGAAGGATGAGGGATCAATCAGAGCGAACCAAAGAAAGGCAAAGGGGTAAAGAAGGGGGAGGGGATATGTACTCAATTTTTTAATTTTTTATGAGAGAGGGGTGGGTATGCCGAGTGGTATGAAATAAGGAATACACTTAACTGGTTATTCACATCATGCGGTGATGGTCTTTGCCGGGTTTCGCTGAAGATGATGCATGGGGTCCGGGGGTTGTGGTTGAGCATCAAATGGAGGGGAACAGGTAATCCGAGTGTCGGGGTACTGGAAGAAGGAACATCTGCCATCATAATTCTCATGCTCTAACTCTTTCCTCTTGTAGCTTTCAAGCTCATTCGAAAAACACGCAAATCGGAAGACTTATTTATGGTGCATGATAGATTTTGTGTTTGACTCTCTTCAAACGGCATACAATGATGTTCGTGAAGGAAGATGCCTTAGCCACGGGGCGACAGTGCGAGAGGCCGTTGAACATAGTGCAATGGGGTTCCCCGGTATTTCCCTCACGCTGTGACGCAAGACTGCAGGTGCACCTCGCAGAGGCTCTAAGTTTGAGCGAGGCGAAGAATGCCGGTGGTAACGTATAGTGCGAGGTACTGCTTATTTAATTGAAGTCGCATTTTTCCCATCGCACCGTGTTCAATTAGAGTTCTTTCCCGTTTGTTTACAATCATTCCCATTTTACCTCTTCCCATCAGCGATTATATGCATTCGTTTCTGCTTAAACTTACCGAAAATCAAATATACTTTTATTATTGAATGACAAAATTTCCTCAAGTTGTGACACTGGCCATGCGGGTAGAGTGCACAGTACGAGCTGAATACGCAGGCCTGACCAGGGACGGTACGCTGAAATTTCATGAGGGATGACCCCCAGTTTGCTTTGGTGAGAACTGAACATTGTACCTTCGGATTGACAGAGCAAGGAAGCAGAGTTGACGGCATGAAGAAATTGACATATAATCAGCCTGATCGTTGTCGCATGGTCATCAGGAGGCTGCCATGAATATAAAGAAGAGATTTTCAGGAATGAACAGGATGGAGTTCTTAAAGGCTGGCCTGGTGGGGACGACCACGGCCCTCATCGGGGGGAATGCCCTTGCCGAGGTCTTGCAGTACGCGGCGTCATCAGAGCCCTTCAACTTTCCTGTGCCTGCTTACCGAACGCTCGGCCGGACAGGACTGAAGATCACGGTCGTCAGCTTTGGTGCAATGATGGTGCCCGAGCCCGAGATTCTGAAGATCGCTTTCGATCAAGGGATCAATTACGTCGACACGGCGCGGAAATATATGGACGGCAAGAACGAAGAAATCGTCGGCAAGGCACTCAAAGGAAGGCGCGATAAAGTATACGTGGCTACCAAGACGCTACCCACATCGCAGTCCAAGCAGGACATTATCAGGGACGTTGAGACCAGCCTCAAGGCGCTTGAGACCGATTACGTCGATGTAATCCAACTTCATAATCTTACCGGCAAGGAGCGGGTATACATTCCGGAAACGCGGGAAGCGCTCACCAGACTGAGAGAGCAGGGCAAGGTGCGTTTTTTTGGGGTGACCACGCACAAGAACCAGCCTGAGGTCCTGAACGCCCTGGTGGATGACAAGGACCGTTTTTTTGATACGGCGCTGGTAGCCTACAATTTTGAAAGCGGCCCGGAGATTGGGGAAGCGATAGCGAGGTTAGCCAAGGCGGACGTCGGAGTCATTGCGATGAAGACGCAGGCGGGCGGTTACAAACCGGAGCAACTCGATGCTCTCAGCCCTCACCAGGCAGCACTTAAGTGGGTCCTCCAGAACCCCAACGTCACCATGGCTATCCCAGGCATGAAAAGCCTGGCACATCTCAAGGAGAATATTGCGGTCATGGGGATGCCTCTCAAGCGTGCCGACGCCGGCATCCTGCGCCGGTACCATGCCGCTGTGCAGCCGTACTACTGCGACCTCTGTGGGACGTGCGAGGGTACCTGCCCGAAGGGTATAGATATCAGCACGGTCAACCGTTCACTCATGTATGCGGAAGGGTACCGGAATCACGGACTTGCTCTGTCAACATACCGCGAGATCCCGCAGGAAGTCAATGCTGCCGCGTGCGAGGATTGTCAACGCTGCGTCGCTTCATGTGTCCGGGGGCTTAACATTGCGGCGCGGATGGAACGGGCAAGGAATATATTGGTATGACAAGAGAAGCCATGTTCCCCGGAGGACTCGGAGACCACAGAGGGAAGAGAGTAAATGTCAAAGCGCAACGTGCAAACTCAGGTCAAGGATCCTAAAAAGAAAACGTTTCTCTTCCTGGTAGGTATGATCGCGCTCTTCACGTCAGTTTCCGCTGCACCAGCACAGGGCGGGATCGAACAATTCCTGCCAGCGCCCGCCTGCCTCGCAGGATGGACCATGGACGGGAAAGTGACCCTCTATGACAAGGACACCCTCTTCGACCGGATAGACGGCGAAGCTGAACTGTATTTCCCCTACGGATTCACCGCGCTCGCCTACGCCCGTTATGAGAGCAAACAGAACCCGAATATTGCGATCGATGCAGATGTCTACACTATGGGCTCGCAGCTCGACGCCTTCGGGATGTTTGCAAACTACCGCCAAAAGGACAGTGTTGACGTCATCGTCGGTACCGAAGGAACGATCTCGCCGTCCCAGGTGTTCTTCTATCAGGACAGGTACTTTGTGCGACTGCAGGTCACGGGGACCACAAGCCTGGGAGAGGACATTCTCCTTGGCTGCGCTCGTGCCATAGCGAAGAACCTCCCCCAGAGCGTTGTTAGGCCGAAGGAACTTGAAGCTTTTTCTGCGGCTGGGGTCATAAAGAAGAGCGAGCGGTATCTGGCCCAGAGTCTTCTGGGTTATGACTTTTTTCGCCGGGGCCTGATGGCTGACGCTACGGTAGAAGGGGGGACAGTACAGATATTCATCGTGCTTGAGGATTCGCGGGATGCGGCGCGGAGGGCCTTTGATCAATACCGCTCATACCTCAAAGCATCTAAAAAAGAAATTCCCGTGACTGAAATGGCGGACCGGATCTTCCTGAAAACCGTAGATCCGTTGTATGGCAACGTGTTCGTTGAGCAGGCAGGCCAATACGTCATTGGTGTTGTAAGAGCGAAAGATTCTTCCTCGGCTATGCCACTTGTCGAACAGCTAAGGAAAAATCTGGAAGGTAGCCAGGGAGCTCTTCACAAAGATCAAAATCGTTAAACCCATACCCTGGTGGACAATGAAGGCAGCGTCACTCCCGATCCCAGCCTCTGCTGGGAAATTGTATGGGCGTTGGAACAGGCGGTGAAGGGTGTTGCATACCACGGGAAACAATAGGGAGGCAATAAACCGAAACAGACATCGCGATGCATAAAAAAACCATGATCCTCGAGAGAGGCATAGAATGCAGGATACTACTTGAATTCTTTGCCTCGTCATACTCTTGACATTCCAACCTCTAGGTGACGGTGAGATAGACATAATTTTTAAGACGTGTAGAATCGCAAATATGTTTTTGTTGCTCTGTCGCCGCACCATTTTATCCGTTCATAGACTTTTACCGCAACGTTGGCCATCTTATCCCCGGAAAATATCGAACGGCTCTATCGTGAGCACTTTTCTAATACCGATATAACTTGAAATACCGGCAATGATCACGACCATGACAAATGCGAAACTGATATTGCCATAGGTTATTTTGGCTGCGTAGCTTGGCAGCCTGAGTTTTGCGATCATGATCAGGATCGAGGCAAGGCCGATACCCAGGCCGTAGCCAGTCAGAGACGTAAAGGTTGCCTGGAAAAGGATCGTAAAGACCAGTACCTTCCGCCTTGCCCCTATCGCTTTTAAAGCGGCAAATCTTTCCAGATTCTCGAGGATGAAGGTGTAAAAGGTCTGGCCAGAAATGGATAGGCCCATGATGAAACTTACGATCGTCATGATGAACACCATGGTGCCCAGACTCGTCTTGTATTTATAAAAATTGGACGTTTTCTCCATAAACTCCTCTTTCGTCAGCGCCAGGTACCCAAGCTGCGCTACCTGCTTCTTGATGTACGGCACTGCATCTATGCTCTTTGGTTCAACGAGAATAAAGGCAGCGGTAAATCTCGTGGACGGTATATAGCTGATAGCCCTGTTATACGTGGTGTAGAGGGTCGGGATTCCGAACAAGCCGCTGGTATTGACTTTTGCAATGCCGGTAATGACTCCCCGGTGGTCGTTTAACTCAAATTCGGTTCCTACCCGGGGATTGCCGAGCTTGGGAAATTCCGTATCCTTAGCCACCACAAAAGCATTTTCTGCATAGATATCACTGATACTCCCTTCGAGGAGAGAAGGTCTGCCATAGAGGCTGGAGTCGTCCAGCCCGAGGACCGTCACCGATTGATAGACGCCGCTGCGCAGCTTTACGAGCGCCCCGCCGGAATAGAGTGGTATAGCGTAGTTGACGCCACTGATGCTCCGTACCGCATCCAGGATATAATCCGGCATCGGGATGACGTTGGCTGGCGTATTGACCGCCGGATCCATCACCCAAAGCTTGGCGCCTATGTTGATGACAGTGGCGGATGACCGGTACAGGATGCCGACGAACACCGATGTTGTCCCGACCATCAAGAAAACCGAGAATGTTATGCCGACGAGTAAGGCGGCGAATTTCCCTTTGTCATTCACCAGCAGCTTATACGCGATTTTGAGGATCCCTTGCACTGATATTCTCCATTCTTCATGGAACGGCAATATCTGCGGAAACGCACGGTTTGGTAACCTTCCCGATGCTGACGTCAGGATTTCAGTACAGAGACTCTATGAGGATGGTATGGTAACGTTAGATCCAGTATGCATAGTTCAGAAAGCGGTGTTTATTTTAGTATGTCGTAAAAAATCCGAATGCGAATTCGACAATAGTCTAAGATTGCTTAAAAACCATCAGGTAAACGTTCATCATGGGCAGGATTGTTGCGACTATACCGAAGACGATCCAAAACCGGCCAAGACGCCAGTAGATTCCCGGAATCTCACAGCCGTCGGCAAAGGCCCTGGCAATACGTGCCTGCTTAATCTGAATGGGTATAAGGATAAGTACCCAGATCATTCCTGATATGATGAATAGCCGAAGTCCCCAGGCAAGCCAGCGTATGTGCCAATAATCCATGTTGAGGAGATGGGCATTTCCGATTCCCGTAACAAGAATTAACAATGCTCCACCTGCAGTAAAAATAATATCGGTCAACGTGACCTGGCGCTGTGCATAGGCCACCAGCCGGGCTTGTTTTGTACGATCGGCCATGGTTTTCCACCAAGCGGTAATAATGATATTGCCGAGGAAACATACAACTCCCAATATATGAAGACTCTTCAGAAAAAGATATGTCTCGGTCATTTGATCTCCGTTTCTTTAAAAGTGATATTTATAAATGCTCATGACCCAGGCCCAAATACAGGCTTGCAAGCTTCAAACGGCCTCTTGTATTGCGCACGGTGCAGGGGATGCAATTGCTGCTGACTTCAGGAAAGGCATCGCGCTGCAGGGGGCATCTGGTTATCCTTCACTTCTAATACATCAATATTCTCGTGACGAGCACTTGTGCGGTTCCCATGGCGACCGCCAAACTCAGCGACGTCGTTAGAGCGCCCTACGAGAGCATTTTCCCTTCCCGATGCCTCACTGCGTTTGTTATGGAGGTCGAAAACCATGCTGTCGTGACGGTGGCGATACTCGCGCGCAAAAGTCCTCCGCAGGCTTCTCTCATGACCCGAGATATTGTACCAGCGCTGACATTCGACATAAGAGGTACTTGCCGGATGGGTATTCGCGCATCGGTGAAGGCTCTGCCCCGCTTGTACTTATGGCTGCGCTCATCGGAGCGAGGCTGCTTCTTCGCTCGAACTGCTTGATAGGAGCCCGAATCCGCCTGAACTGGCCACGCGGGTGCTTCACCCGAACTCCGCAGTCCATGTAACTGTTGCATGAACGCTCTCAATTATCATTTTAACTGAAAGTCGGCGCGGCTGTTGTTGACGCTGCTTTTTTGTCCGTTTCCTTTTTCGCTTTCAAGGGTCTTTGCCTCGACGATGAAGATGCGTTCCGGCTCTATCTGCCCGGACTGCAACAGATAGCCTTGGATTGCCCGCGCCCGCTCGGCTGCCAGTGCCTTCAGGTCCTCCTCGGTTACCTTCAGATTGGCCAACATGAGCTTCTCCATCTCAGGCACGGGCAGGTCTTTAGCGAATCCGATAAAATTACGTGGCTTTGGGAACTTTTCTTCCTGATATGCCCGCTTGAGGTAGAGGGGATATTCCTCGGGTGTCACGGTTACTGACTCGAGGGATGAGATGTTTTCACTTTTCCCGGCCAGTTCTTTGATCTTTTGAATTTTGACTCTTCTCAATAAGAGGCTTTGCTTCAGCCCAGCACCGTCTTTTTCCGGATCTGCGTGACCGATAATGTCCATTTTAAGGGTAGGCCGGTCATGAAGTGCCTTTTCAAGAAGGTCGAGCTTTTTTATGGTATCGACTGTCAGGGCCGAAGATCCGGGATCGAAATCGGCATATCCAAGTTGCTCATCACTGCCGAAGAGAGCACCCAAGAGCGCAAAAGGAGAGGTAGCGGCTTTTTCAAGGAGGTTCACGATGACTTTGAGAATGATACCGCCCACGCTGAACTTGGGGTCGCTGAGTTCGCCGGTTACGGGTATGTCGAGATGTATCTCTCCGTTACGGTCCTTCAAAAGAGCTACAGCCAGTCTCACGGGCAACGATGTCGCATCAGGACTTTCAACGGGATCTCCAAAGGTGAATTGGTCGATGAAAATGCTGTTCTTTGCATCGAGCTTGTTCTTGTTGATCAGGTATTGAAGCTCAAACGAGAGCTTTCCCTTCTGGATCGTATAGCCAGCGTACCGTCCCGAATAAGGGCTAACGGAGGTGAGATCCATGTCCTTGAAATCCACCTTAAGATCCGCATACAGATCCTTGCTCAGCGGGTTGACCTTGCCGGTGATCTTAAGGGGGGCTGATTCATTGTATTTTGCCCCTAGTTCGACGTCCCCGAGCATGTTCTCCTCCGATGATAGCCCTGCAACATGGCCGCTGATCTCGCTCAGGGTCGAGGTGAAACGCGGTTTTACGCTGCGGTCACTGATAGCGACTGATCCTCTTTGAAGAGCAATTCTGTCTATGCGAACGCTATATGGATGCGACTGCAGCTGCTTGTCTGCTTCCAGGGCCGTTTTATTGACGGTCTGCTGATCGTTGTCCGACTCGGGTATCCCGGACTTGAACGCTTCGAGCAGATTTATCGTTCGGTCTTCATTGACAGTGATCTGAGACTTGAAATTTGAAAGCGTAATGTCTCTGATATGCAGGGAAAAAGGGGCCGAGCGCGCTTCTATTCCTGCAACGGAGAGCGTGTCCCACTTGAGCAGTCCTTCAGCGTTTGCCTTGTCGAGCAAGGAAAATCTGCCGATGCGAAGCTTCCCGCTCACGGAGGCCTGCAGCTCATCCGAATTGCTTCGTCCTACGATGAGATTGCCGTTCGCGGCCAGCACGCCATCTGCAAGCAAAACCTGCGTACGGCCGGCCAGATAAGGCTGGAGAAGCTTGAGACGGGCGTCCGCGAGGCTCACTGCAAGGCTGGCGGCAAGAGGATCCAGGGTGAGATCGCCGTTGACCGAAGCTGATGCCCTGTGATCAATGCGAAGGGAAAGTGCGACCGTTCCTTTTGCATTTTTTTCAGTGGAAATATTTTGAGCTTTGAGGTTGATCGCTGAGACGGTTACATCGAATGGCTCGACGAGGCTGTGGTCCGCCACGACAACGGTGTAATCGTCGACAACGAAGGATTGAAGCGCCACGATCCATGGGGCCGCTGCACTCTCTTTGTCGGCGGTTTTTTGGGGCGGTGCTGCCGGAGACGATTCCAGGAGCGAAGCGAAATTCATCCGCCCATCCTTCAAGCGGGAGATTGCCAGCTGGCCTTTTTCGGTTGCAATGGACCCGATTTCGGCTTGTCTCTTCTCGAAGTCGAGTGAAATGTCTTTAACGCTCAAAAGAGGGACGTTGATGAACTGCGCCGCATTCTCCCACGTGCGTATCCCGAGGTCCCGGATCCTCGTTTCACCGGCCAGAATCAGCATTGGCGCACGTTCGGCATAGTGGTGGTAAACAAGTTTCATCATGATGTCGAGTTTTCCTGAAAGCACCTTCACCTTGAGCTTTACAGGCGAGTACGCCAAATAATAGGGGATATCCACGTCCTTGAACTCAATTCCCAGCGAGGTCTCCCGCGAGTCGGAAAAAACCTTGGTCTCGCCGTTGATGGTCACCTGCTTGCCGTTTACCAGTGCGCTGAACGAAGGCTGAACGAATGATTCGACATAGGCAGGAAGGTCTGAGATGAACGGGATCGTAAGATTGATCTGCGTCGTTAAGTGCTTCGTTGCAGTCAGTTGATCGTCGAATTCGGTGTCACCGTTGGTGACCTGGATATTGCTGACTGAAAATAAAAAGGGTTTAGCCGGTTTCTCCGGCACGGCGGCTTCTTGCTTTGTCTGGAGTCTGTCCAGAAGCGGAGAAAAATTGTACGCGTTCTCCTTTGTTCGTACAAGATGGATATGAGGCCTTTCCAGCCTGACCTCACCTAAAACCGGAGCGCCTTTTAACAGGGAGATCAGCCTTGTGTCAACATACAGCTTGCTAAAAGAAACAAAAGTGGTCCGATTGTCAGCTTCCTTGATCTCGAAGTTATTGATAACAACATCAAGGGTAAAGGGATTGAAATGAACTGTATCGATAGTTACGGTGCGACCGAGCTGGGCAGTCATTTTTTCCGTTGCAATCTTCCTGGCATAATAGGGCAGGATGAAAAATCCTGAAATTGTGTAAACGAAGAAACAGGCGAGTACCAGGATGCCTGTCACTCGAGCTTTGCGGTTTCTCATAGGGTTCAAGCGGCTTAAAAAAAATCGTTTGTTTTCCTGGCTATCCATGCGGCCCTCCCGGTCGGATACTATCATTTTATCCAAGGTAAGGATGAATGGCAAGGTCATGCCTGGATATGCTCCTAAACGCTGCGCTAAAACGGGCTGATGCAATACCGCAGGCGGCTTCGCTGACAACTTGCGATGGGCTTGTTTTTTTGCTATTGTTTACCTAGCGAGAAGGGCGAGTGAAGAAAACGAGATGCGGATATCCCGATCAGCGGCACGCGCCCCATGTTCTGCGAAACGCCCGATCAGAATAAGTAGTTCCAGCAATTCCACGTTTCACCGGAACTCAAGAAGGACATACCATGTGCCCTCTTTTTCAGAGGGCAGGGAATGCAATTTTACGCTATCGACGAATGATCAGGAGGGCGTATGAGCGCGAACACTGCACACCGGTGGAAATTTTTTCGCGCAGGCGGCTTTGAACAGGTCTCAATTGATAACGGAGAAGACCTTCTCAACCTGCGGTCACTCGATCAAAAGCTTTGGGTCGCTCTGAGCTGTCCGAGGGAGGGCGTCGAATTCGACCGGAAGACCTTGGAGTGCCTTGATACGGACCGGGACGGCCACGTAAGAGTCCCTGAAGTGCTTGCCGCGATCGACTGGGCCATCGCTCTCCTCAAGGATCCCGCGGTCCTGGGTTCAGGAAAAGGGCTCCCCCTTTCCGCTATCAACGGGGCATCTGAGGAAGGCAAGATGCTGCTCAGGAACGCACGGCGAATGCTTGAGACTCTGGGGAGAAGTGATAAAGACGTCATCAGCGCGGAGGATACCGCCCTCCTCGAAGAAGCTCTTTTCAAGAAGCCATTCAATGGCGACGGGATCATCACTGTTGATGCTTCGGATGATGAACAGGTCCGCGCCGTGATCAAGGACATCATCGACTGTGCCGGTTCCGAGAAAGACCGGAGCGGAGACCGGGGCATATCGCGGAAGCTTTTTGACGGGTTCTTCGCTGATGTTCGGGCATTCGATGAATGGGCCCGTAAACCCGAGCAGGATAACGCCCTCCTCCCCCTCGGCGCAGGGACTTCTGATGCCGCCGCTGCCCTCGCCGCGGTAAGGTTGAAGATCGACGATTATTTTTTACGGTGCGAGTTGACCGAATACGACAGCCGCTCCTTGTTAACGGTTAACCCCACGTCAGAAGACTACCGGGCCTTCGTCCTGCAGAACCTGGCCTCGGGCCAGAGCCCAGTATCGTCCCTGCCGCTTGCGGTCGCCGGTCCCGGCAAAGCTCTGCCGCTGCGCGAGGGGCTGCACCCCGCATGGAAGGCGGCGATGGAGCGCTTTAGAGCAACGGTCATTACCCCCCTGCTCGGACAGCGCGATGCCATCACGCGGAACGACTGGGACAGGGTCACTGCCGCATTCGCGCCCCATAGCGCGTGGCTGGCTGCAAAGCCAGAGACCATGACCGAGTCACTTGACGAGTCCAGACTCCGCGCCATCGCGTCCTCCCCTCTTCAGGATGAGATCGGACGGCTCCTTGCGATGGATGAAGAAGTGGCGGGAGAGGCAAACTCGATCGTAAGCGTTGACCGACTCGCCCGCTATTGCCGTGACCTGCTGCCGTTCGTAAATAATTTCACCTCATTCCGAGACTTCTACACCCGCAAAGGAAAAGCCATGTTTCAGGCAGGCACGCTCTTTCTCGACGGCCGGAGCTGCGACCTCTGTGTCAAGGTCGCCGCAGTGGACAGCCATGCGGTCCTGGCCCAGCTGAGCAGGCTTTTTCTCGTCTACTGCGTCTGCCGTCGCCGGGGCGGCGCGGAGACCATGACCATCGCCGCGGCAATGACTACCGGCGACTCCGACCAGCTTATCATAGGACGAAATGGTGTTTTTTACGACCGGGATGGCCGGGACTGGGACGCGACTATCGTGAAGATCATCGACCACCCCATCAGCATCCGCCAAGCCTTCTGGACACCCTACAAGCGTATCAGCAGGATGATCAGCGAACAAATCCAGAAACTTGCCGCCTCCCGGTCCAAAGCGCATGAGGATAGAGCCGCAGAGAAGGTCACTGAGCTGGCGAAAAGCGCCGAGGGCGGCAAGGCAGCCGCGCCGGCAGCCTTCGACGTTGGTAAATTCGCCGGCATCTTCGCGGCCATCGGACTGGCGATCGGCGCAATCGGCACCGCCATCGCGTCGATCATGACGGGCCTGCTACGCCTGGCCTGGTGGCAGATACCGCTGGTGTTCGCGGGACTTCTGCTGGTCATTTCCGGACCGTCCATGATCATCGCCTGGTTCAAGCTTCGCCAAAGAAACCTCGGCCCTCTGCTCGATGCCGGCGGATGGGCCGTCAACGCCAGAGCCAAGATCAATATTCCCTTTGGTGCCCAGCTCACGTCCTCCGCGCGAATCCCCGAAGGGTCGGATCGCCAGCTCTTCGATCCCTTCAAGGAAAAGAAGGGGGCTTCACGGTATATTCTTGCGGGAGTTGTTCTTGCAATCATTCTCGCCGCTGTCTATTTCTACCTTCGGGGGCGGTGAGGCGGCGAGGATCAAGAATAAGCATGACATAGAGCATAATAATTATATGAATATTGTATCCTTCGACTTTTATTCCTAAGTGCATGTAAACGCCGGCTTTCTGCCGAAGCCTGTCTTTTACGGATAGTTTGTTCTTTTTCGCCAGTTTTTGCATGATCCTGTGATTTCCCCTCTTATCTCCGGCATGCAATCTCAAAATTCGCTATACTATAATAAAATCTATATTGTCAACAATCGATGAACTTCGACAAAGCCATTCCCTTCGTGAGAAGGGGGCGGAAAGCAACGGATCTTAAAATTTCAAGATGGCCGAGCTGCCGAAAGATGAACGGAGGGCATGCCCGGCCTTTTTATTTTGACTCGTGCCGGGAGCGTCCGTACCATCAGTTCGCAGGAGGCCATCTTCGGAATTTTGAAAAGAGCGATGATGACGCACGAGGATACCTCCTCTAGGATGCAGAATATGCGCTGGCGGTCTGTCTCGCAAGAACAGGGAGAGGGGAGGTTCGCGCCCTGTTGAATTAATCATTCAAAAAAAAGTGCGGTACAATCGGGAGGATATCGTCGGATCGTGCGTGAAGGATTCGTAGATCGGCATTGTCAGCAATTCTATTGCCGGGATAACAGGCGGCGGCACTCTCCGAGGAATCAGAGGTGTGACCGGGGTGGCCAGGCTCGATGATTGTGAATGCCCGGCGACGGCCCATGAAATTCAGCGGAGAAGCATGCCGGCGATGGATAAACGTTCGTGATGATCATCATAGATGGTGATAACTATCAAAAGAAAGGAGCGTACTACCTATGAAAAAATCGAGCATGAGCTTCAAAGCCTCAAAAATCATTTTTTTACTTTTCTGTACCGCTATTATGGCGGCCCTGGTTCTCGGCATGCCGACCTCTTCCCATGCGAAGGACAAGAAGGACGCGACGGCGATCGTTGATGTGAACAGTGCCGATGAAAAAACCCTGGAAACTCTTCCCGGCGTAGGAAAAGCGACGGCATTAGCAATCATCGCGGGGCGGCCGTACAAGGGCATTGACGACCTGAAACGCATCAAGGGCATGAGCGACAAGAAGATCAATGCCATCAAGGACAAGGTTACTTTCGGTGCGGCCGGAGCCACCCCTGCACCTGCCGCAATGCCGTCAGCAGCGGAAATGAAAGCCAAGGCGTCATCCGAAACGAAGGCTGCGAAGGAGAAGGCTGAACAGACCAAGACCAAACTCGCACCCGGCCAGGTTGTCAACATCAATACAGCGAGCAAGGAAGAACTCGACGCTCTGCCGGGGATCGGCAAGACCAAGGCTCAGGCCATTATCGATGGCAGACCATATAATAAACCCGAGGATATTATGAAAGTTAAGGGAATCAAGCAGAAGACCTACGATAAGATAAAGGACCTGATCACGGTCCGTTGAGGTACCGGGGCATTTCAGTCTTCATGTTCTTAGGGGCGTGAGGATATCTCTACTCTAAAGGAGGGTTATGTGATGAGGGGTCTTTTGATAGCAGTCGTGGCATTTCTGTTCGTAGTATCTCTGGCGTTTGCCGGCATGATGAGGACGTATCAGGTAACAGGGCCGGTCCTGGAATTAACAAACGACAAGATCACCGTGCAAAAAGGCAAGGACAAATGGGAAATTGCGCGCGATGCCAACACCAAGGTTACTGGCGACCTGAAGGTGGGTTCCAAGGTAACGATCCAGTACGAAATGAGGGCGGACAGCATCGAGGTCAAGGAAGGAAAGGGGAAAGGTAAGTAAAAGCAGAAACGAGATGATCCATCACATGCTCCCGCGGCACCCAGCCGCCGGTGCATGCTTCATCCTCTCTATCGGCGTACTGTTACAGGATGCTTTCCTTTCGCCGATTCGATATGATCGGGCTTGGCAATCTGATCAGGGAAGAACTTCAGGAAAAGGAGGATACCATGGGTTTACTTGATCAACTGAAAGAGACAATTACATCAAAGCTGGGTGGCAGCGGCAGCCAGCTGAACAGCGTACTTGACCACGCCATGAGCCTCATCAATAATCCGGCGACGGGGGGAATTGCCGGGCTTGTGGAAACATTCAAGAGCAAAGGATTGGGCGAGGTGATCAACTCCTGGATCGGCACGGGGGCGAACAAGCCCATTTCTCCCGATCAGTTAATAAATGCGCTGGGGGCCGATAAGATAGCGCAGATCGCCGAGAAGGTGGGCATATCGAAAGACGCAGTATCGCAGCATCTGTCTCAATTGCTTCCTCAACTGATCGACAAGCTGACGCCGAACGGGAAGCTTCCGGAGGCAGGAAAACTGGGTGAGGCGTTGACTGCAGTGAAGAAACAGTTGCTTGGCAGCTGATGTGCATCAAAGAAGGACGCACCGGGGATCTCCACGCCTTCCGCGTCATTCTTTGAGATGCCGGGGGAGGAGGTTTCGTTTGCGCTTCTCTTCACCGGTATCGCGGGTGGGACCAGGTCCGGCGGGTAATCGGCCGGCCCCTGTGGTGCTGCCCACGTCCAGGTCGATGAAGTAGGTCGTAAACGGGAAGCGTGCTGATCCGGCAAGTGTTCGCGGGAGAGGGCAGTATCCCGTGTGGTCCAGAGCGGCTTCCGCAGGAAGCTCTTTTTTTAGAGGCTGTCCGTTCAGGGTTTTCGCACCGTGGATACAGAGGGGCGGCTACGCCTGTCCTGTCACAAAAACTCTCGATCAGGAGGAAGTAGACAGGGGGAACTGCCGGCTCAGGGATGAAGCACTCGAATAGCCCGGAAACCTTCCCGCTGCCGTCCTGTTTGTGTCCTGCAACGGGAAAACGAATTTTCGCATGCTCAAAGCCCTTGATTTGGCTGGACGGGGAGGGGGGATCGTAAACCCCCTTCGGGTGGCTGACCCGAAGGTCGCTTGCGAACGGCAGGCGCTTTTCCCGCATGCGCCTCCCGGAGACATGACCGTTCCAGGGCGGAACATCGAATCCCCTTCATGAGCGTTCCCGGCGTCTGTCCAGGCCGGATTTCCGGCATGCCCGAATACTTCTTCCTTCAGAGAACGGTTCTGCAGTATAATGCGATGGTTGTGAGATAATGCCTCAGCATACTATTCAAAAATGATCGTCAAAGAAATACAAGCAAAAAGCATCCTCTCGAAGTCCCAGATTTACAATTACGCATTGAATGCTTATATTGGATGTTCGCACAAGTGCCTTTACTGCTATGCCCGTTTCATGAAGAGATATACCGGGCATAGCGAGGCATGGGGAGATTTTGTCGATGTCAAGACAAATGCTCCGGAGCTGCTGGCCAAAGAGGTAAAGAAAAAAAGAATCGGTCGTGTCTGGATCAGCGGCGTGTGCGATGCCTATCAGCCACTGGAAAGGAAATACGAACTGACGAAGAGATGCATCGAAATTCTCGTGGAAAACGGGTGGCCTTTTACGATTCAAACCAAATCACCGCTGGTTGTGAGGGACCTTGAACTATTGAAGAAGGCTCCCGATTGCGAAGTTGGGTTCACCATAACCACGGCGGAGGATGCGACGAGGAAAATGTTTGAACCCTATGCACCGCCCATTGCCAAACGGGTCGAGGCATTGTCCATTCTGCACAGAGCTGGGATACGAACCTTTGTCATGATCGCTCCCATGCTTCCCGGTGCCCTCGGACTGGTCGGGATGCTGAAGGGTAATGTTGGCCACGTGCTGCTGGATCGGCTGAATTACCATTATGCAGACTGGGCTTTTAAGAAATATGGGATGGAGTGGGCCATGGACGATGAGTTCTTCAATCAAATGGGAGAAGACCTGAGCGCGGAATTTGAAAAGGCAGGGGTCTCCTGTCGAAAGCTGTTCTGAGCGTTGCAGCGTGCTCGTGACATCGTAAACAGGCATCGAGGAGCTTACTCTAGCGTCAAGAGGGACACTATGCAAACCATCTTAGGGGCAGGGGGCATCATCGGAAAAGAATTGGCGAAGAGCCTTCCCCGATACACGGACAGGATCAGGCTGGTGAGTCGAACTCCTAAGAAAGTAAATTCAACCGATGAAACAGTTTCTGCTGACCTCTTAGATGCAGATCAAACGCTGAAAGCGGTTCAGGGCTCCGGGATCGCTTACCTCACGATGGGTCTTTCCTATAACATCAAGACGTGGCAAAGCCAATGGCCCCTGATCATGAAAAACGTCATCGACGCATGCAAGAAGCACGACGTGAAGCTGGTTTTCTTCGATAATGTCTATGCCTATGGACGCGTCACGGGATGCATGACAGAAAATACCCCCCTGCATCCCTCGGGCAAGAAGGGTGAGGTGAGAAAAAAGATTGCTGATATGGTAATGCATGAAGTGGACAGAGGGAATTTGAAAGCCATAATCGCACGGGCAGCGGATTTCTATGGTCCTGATACCCCGCTCAGCTTTGTCAATATCATGGTTTTTGACAATTTCAAGAAAGGAAAGATGGCCTTGTGGCTCGTCAATGACAAGGCGAGGCATTCCCTGACCTATACGCCTGGTGCCGGCAACGCTACCGCTCTCCTGGGGAATACCGGGAGCGCCTATAATCAGGTCTGGCATTTGCCAACGGACAGGAATGCCTTGACAGGGAAGGAATTTATCGAAAAAGCAGCTCAGGAGTTCGGACTATCACCCAAGTATTGGGTGCTTTCACGCTGGATGGTTCACCTGGCAGGACTTTTTAACGGGATCGTGCGAGAAAGCGTGGAGATGCTTTATCAGAATGACGCAGACTATCTGTTTGACAGCACTAAGTTCGACAAGGCCTTCGCCCTGAAGGCAACTTCATACAGTCAAGGGATTCGGGAAACAGTAACATCGATGAAGTGATGTTCGACTGGTGCGGATCACGGAAGGTAGCTTCCAGGCATTTCGAGCGAATCCTTCAAGCTCTTACGACTCATGCTTCCCGGCGCTTCCGGGAAATCTTCCCATGAAAAAGCAGATGCATGCCAGTGCACGATACTGTTTGTTATCTGGCATCTTTGAGAGTAT
>DASPQB010000236.1:0-10185 GCA_035625205.1 Nitrospirota bacterium
TAAAACTTACCGGACATGCACGAGATCAGTTTCCAGGTTTCAGCATCGCCGTGGATGCCTCGGAGGACATGCTTTGTGGAGATCGAGATATCGTCCTGAATGAAATTGCACGTGATCCCTTTGAGGCGATACTCCTCTTCGTTGTACGTCTCGACGTACTCGCCACGAAAGTCCTCGAAGATTGAAGGTTTGATCAGCAGTACGCCGTCCAACTGAGTTTTCTCAATTTCCATTTTTACCCTCGACAAAATAGTTTTTCTTCATGCGATACTCGTCCTGGTGGGAGAGGAACCACTCCCAGGTCAGTTTGAGTCCGTCACGCAGCGACGTGGTTGGATGATAACCGATCGTTTCCTTTGCGAGTGAGACGTCCATCACGCGAATCGGCGCACCGGAGGGCTTCGTCGTGTCGAATTCATAGTTGAAACCGATAAAACTGTGCAGCGCCTCCACCAGTTCCTTGATCGAGTGGCCGGTCCCGCTGCCGAGGTTCACGAAAGAACCCTTGGTGCCGTGATACAGCGCGAGGATGACGCCCTCGGCCACATCACGGCTGTAGGCGAAATCCCGAATCGCAGAACCGTCTCCCCAAATCTTGACCGGATTTTCACCCCGGTGAATGCGGCACATCAGCGATGGGATGACCATAGCATTTTCAGGATCGAAATTATCACCCGGCCCGTAGACGTTGCACGGGCGAACGACGGCGAAATTTTCCATCCTATACTGGACACAGTAGGCGTGCACCTGCAATTCCGCCACCCGCTTGGCCCAGCCAGCGAAATCCATCGGCAAGCTGTCGAGCCGGTAGTCAGCCTCTTTGAATACCTCGGCATTGGCATATGCCCCAATGGAGCTGGTATAGACGAGCTTCGCAACGTTGTTGACCCGTGCTGCTTCCAGCATGTTTGTGTTCATCATGAGCGTCGGGACGAAATGGCTAGCCAGCTTAGTGCGCGAGACCTCAATCGATCCCTTGATGCCGGCGAGGTGAAAGACCAGGTCTACGCCGTGGGTCAATTGCCGACAGAATGAAAAATCGGTGATATCACCGAGCACATGCTCGGCCGACGCATGAACATTGACTCGGTCAAGCGAAACGATCGTTACCTTCGCGCCTGCGCCGCACAGGATATCGACGACCTGCCTTCCGATCAATCCCGTTCCTCCGGTTACTAATGTCTTCTTTCCTTTGAAGTATTCGAGAATATCTTTCTTAATCATTGCAAACCTCGCTATTCATATCTGAACCGGCGCTCGTTCGAGCGTCAGCTCCGTGTTTGGTCCTTGAACCACGCGATGGTGTCCCGCAGGCCGTCCTCAAACGATATCATTGGCTCGAAGCCGAGCAGTTGTTTCGCCTTGGAGGTATCCATCGTTCTGAACGGGATGGTCGACGGCTTAGTCGCATCAAAACGGACATCGGCGAGTTCATGGCCTGCAGATTTAAGGATGATGTCAATGGTCTCTTTGATGGAATATCCTTTACCGTAAGCGATGTTGATCGGGTCGGCATTCGGATTTTTCTCTAGCAATAGAAGGCAGCCTCGAACGAGATCGGTCACGTGCAGAGAGTCACGAACATCATTTCCCGTTCCCCAGACAACAAACGGATTTTCCTTGATGACCGCACGGCGAATGAGCGCTGGAATGACATGACTGGTCTTGGGGTCGAAATTATCGTGACGTCCGTAGACCGCAGAGGGGCGTGCAATCGCCACCTTAACCGAGGATTTGGAGGCTACATACTCACCCAGCCTCTCCAGATAGCGTCGCATCCATCCGTATCCAAAATACGATGCATGTGTCGGCCCGTTCCACATTTCCTCTTCTTTTACGGGGTGGTTGACCGCCGGATACCCCGTGCTGCTGCTGAAGATCAAAACCCGGTCCACTTTAGTCGTCCATGCTGCCTGAAGGACTTGGGCCGTAAGGACCAGATTGGCGGTAATGGCAGCCATGGGGTTACTCGTCGTGACAGCTGCAGCGGCTACAGCACCTGCAGCATGAAATATATACTCCATGCCGTTCAGGGCACTGAGACAATCCTCCTGTCTCGTCAAGTCCGCGGACACGACTTCGACTTTGCTCTTGAATATATCCGGCAGCGGCCTTTCATGCACGGGTACGCGCACGGCCGCTCCCTGCGCAATCAGCGCTTCCACGAAGTGTCTGCCGATAAAGCCTGTACCGCCAGTGACAAGAACTCTTTTTTTGTTATAGAACATGATTATCCTTTCTCGGATGAGAGCGCACGCTGTACGCGGGTGCGGATCCCCTGGACGTCGAGTCCCAGTTTCGTTCGAATGTCTTCAAGTCTTCCGTACCAGCCGCAGAACGCGTCCGGCAGCCCATGGTAGTAAGTTCTCAACCCCGGCACTTCATTGATGGCCTCATGCAGTCCGAACGCATCGTGGATGACGAGGATCTTTGTATTCGCGAATTTCGTGATGAGCTCCCGGTCGATGGGTTTGATCGTATGGAAATACACGAAGTTCACCTCGAGGTCCTTGCAGGCCTCCAGTACGTTTCTGAGTAGCGGCCCGGCGGTCATGACCGTCACCGGAGCTCCGCAATCCTTTAGTGCAACGCCTTTCCCGAATTTCACCGGCAGATCTATGCTATGCGGATGGTCGGAAAGCCTGTAATAGGTCGTCCTGCCGCTGGTATACTGGCTGCGCATAAGGACATCGAGTTCTTTGCGAGAGCCCGGCTGCAGGACGTCACATCCCGGTAGCAGCCGCAGGATTGCGAGGTCAGTATAGGTGTGATGCGTTGCGCCATCCCATGCATAGTCGAACGACGCTCCGCAAGAAACTATGCTGCCCCCGAACTGGTTATAGCACAGATCGAGCTTGATCTGCTCGTAGCTTCGCTCCGTGATGAACGGCGCAATGGTATGGGCGAAGGGGATGAACCCCTGCGAACCGAGCCCGGCGGCTATGCTGATGATTGAATTCTCACAAATGCCGAGGTTGTAGAAACGGTCGGGATACCGCTGCTGAAAATCGTTCATGAGGTAGACGCTGACATCACCCAGAAGCATGATGATGCGCTCGTCTAATGCGGCAAGGGCGGTGATCGTGTCTCTAAATTGTTTTCTCATCGAGCTCCCTCATCATGATATTGAATTCCTCTTCATTCGGCGATCGCCGGTGCCATGCGTACTGGTCGTTGATGAGCGTCGGTGAACCGTAGCCCTTCACCGTACGGGCAGCGATAACCTTCACCCCCTTGGCAGGCCTCTGGATTGCCTCCTTGAGCGCTGGCAGGTCGTGGCCGGGGACCTCGACCACGTCGCAGTCGAACCCGCGGAAATGGGCGACCGGATCGTGGATCTGGAGTCCTCGTGAATGGGAGCGGTTGTCGTCGTAGAGGACGGTAAGGTTATCGAGGCCCCTGTTGACGGCAACCAGGACCGCCTCCCATACGGAACCCTCGTTCGATTCGCCGTCGCCGACCAGCACGTAAACTTTGCGAGGGGACTTTTTGATCTTGAAGGCAAGCGCGATCCCGGCTGCCACGCCGATGCCGTGTCCGAGCGATCCGGTAGACACTTCGATGCCCGGCACCTTTATCCGGTCCGCATGGCATCCGAAGTCGGACATGAACGCTCCAAACGCATGGACCCTGGTGATATCGAAGTATCCGAGGTTCGCGAGCAGACAATAATGGGCAAGGGCTCCGTGGCCTTTGCTGAGGACGAAGATATCGCGTCCCTCCCACCTGGGGTCAGCCGACCTATGGTTCATGACGTCGTAGACCGCGTACAGCGTTTCCACGATGGAAAAGCACGTTGGAATATGGCCGTGGCCGCTGGACTTGGCAATGGAAAGGATGTCCTTCCTGATCTGTTTGCATGCAGGTATCATTCTATCTCCAGGTAAGAAACGCGCGCTGTCATGGGCAAACGCTGGATTCTGAGACTGTTCAAACCGAACACCTCCCGGAGCGCAAGGGTCTCGCCTGGGAAGATGTCGTCGCAGAGCTCGTCGAAGACGAGGATGCTTCCTTTGCAAAGGTGCGGTTTAATGGCCTCCAGCGCAGCCTTTGTTGGCGCGTAGATGTCGAAGTCGAAGATCGCAAGGGAAATGATTGTTTCGGGATGCCGCTGCAGATAATCGGGGATCGTTATAACAGCGTCGCCCTTGACTAGCTCATATTTCTTCAGATGCGGGATCGGGTTGAGCTGCTCCTGCAAAGCAAGAATCCGGTCCAGATACTGTTCGTACCCCTCGGTCACGGAAAAGGACCCGTCCGCACATTTTGCTCGCGAACCGTCTTCCTTGCATACTCCTTTGAATCCCGCGAAGGTGTCGAAGCCTACGATTTTGCGGTGTCGGTTAAAGGGTTCATGAATGCCGCGCAGGGCAGAGAGCAGCGACAGGTTCTGGCCCCATCGTATACCGAATTCCACACAGATCCCGTGGCTGTGAATAATCTTTTTGTATATTTCCGAGAAGAACAGGATCCTCGATAGGGACTTGGAACTGAGGTAGAGCCCGAGATTAGGCAGCAATTCATCATCGGGAAGTGGAGTTTGTTTCAGTTGCTGGGTGAATTCACGCTGCAAGCCCTTTTCCGAAGCGCTGGATAAAACGATCGCATCATGTTTATCGGTTTTCATTTTTCCCACCTGGTCTTATATATTTGCCACCATTCAACAGTTCGCTTGACGCCTTCTTCGACAGGAATCTCAGGCCTCCACCCCAGAACGGTTCCGGACCTGGTACAGTCGAGCACCCTGAACGGCACGGTGGTCGGCCCCTTGTCGCTATACAGCACGGAAGAGGGGGTATGGCCCGCATATTTCAACGCCCACCGGACGACATCTGCCACCGTCGTCGCAGTGCCTGTTCCGATATTGAAGATGTCGAACTTAATATCATCCCTGTTGAGCATCGTCACCACCGCTCGTGCGAAATCATCGACGTAAATCACATCGCGCGTTACTCTGGGGTTGCCCCACACCTCGTACGGATCCATCCGATCAACAGCCTTTCGGACGAGCGCGGGGATGAAATTGGACGTCGCCGGATCGAAACGCGCACGCGGCCCGAAAATGTTCGCAGCTCTCGCTATGACTATTTCCATGCCCTGCTGGTGCCAGAAACCGCAGAGCTTTTCCAGGAATCGCATCACCCAGCCGATGCCGCTGTGTGCCGTGTGGGGCTCCTTGTTCAGATCAAGATCGGTCTCCTTGATTAACCCTTGCTGCTCCTGGTACAACGATGCCGAGCTGACAAAAACGGCGCGCCTGATTCCCAGTTCGAAGAACGCCTGCAGCATGACCGTGTTCATAAGAAGATTATCGGTCACTTGTTCCCACGGCCTGCTCGTGAGCACCGCAGCGCCGGACGTTCTGGCTGCGGCCATGATCGCGCAATCGCAGCCCGTCGCCATTCGCTTGCAATCAGCCATAGAGGCGAGGTCGCCCTGGACATATTCGACGCGGTCGTTCTGCAGCAATGGAACCGAATGATGATAGGCTGCACGTATCCGCACAGACGGATACGCATTGATCAGGGTATTGATAATGGCTGTACCGACCAGCCCCGTGGCTCCTGCCAGGAATATGGTGTTGTTCTTCAGAGGCATCTCATTAGTAGGCAAAAATGACAACTGTCTTTATGCACGAGCGCCGAATAGCTTCTTCTCGACCAGTTCGCAGATGATGTGGCCGATCACAATATGAGCCTCCTGAATCCGCGGCGTATCAGACGACGGTATCTTGACCAAATGATCACAATGGGCATCCATCAGACCGATTTTGCTGCCGGTAAATCCTACAGTCGTCATCTCGAGATTTTTTGCAGTTTCCAGAGCTTTTACGACATTTGCGGAATTTCCAGATGTGGAAATCCCGATCAGGATGTCTCCCTTTCGACCTTTTGCCATGACTAGCCGAGCAAATATTTCGTCAAAAGAATAATCATTGCCCACTGCCGTCAAATAGGATGTGTTCACATGGAGCGCTTCGGCATCCAACGGCTTTCTGTCGATATAGAATCTTCCGGAGAATTCAGCTGCCAGATGCTGGGCGTCTGCCGCACTGCCACCGTTGCCGCATAAGAGAACTTTGCGGTTGTTCGTGAATGCGGCGGTAATGCTGTCGGCTATCCTTGCAACGGCAGTAATGAGGCCCTGGTCAGCAAGGATGTTTTTTTTCAATACGATCGTATTTTCAATCGCGGTGATAATGAGATCTCGGTCGTTTCCCATGGTAACCAGTCTATCGGATAAGATACACTCTTCCGCTCCGCACTTTCTCCCGCCAATAATCAAGAAGATCCTGCATCGTTCTCTCAAACGGGATTTGCGGGGTCCAGCCTGTATGGCTCTTAAATTTATTCGTATCAGGTACCTGCAGATCAGCATCCAATGGCCTGATCCTGGCTTGTTCGGTCTCCACTGTGATATCGTTCTTTCGCGAGGATATGGAAATAAGATGCTTAAGCATGTCTTCCACTGAGCAGGAGAACGATCCGCCGATATTGTAGTATTCGCCCGGCACAGGATTGATCGTCACCAGCATATAATAAGCCCGCACCGCGTCGCGGACATCAGACCAAGTACGCATGGAATTCAGATTGCCGGTTTTGACAACGGGAGGGATCAATCCGTGCTCGATCATCGCAATCTGCTTCGCGAAGGTTGATTCAGCAAAGACATCACCGCGGCGCGGACCTGTATGCGTGAACATTCTTGTTACCACAGTCTTCTGCCCGTATGCTTCAGCGTGGAAACGCCCTACGAGATCGGTGCCTGCCTTCGAGATCGCGTACGGTGACGCAGGATGAAACAGGTTCTCTTCACCGATAGGCAGTTTTTCATGCGGGACCCGACCAAAGACCTCTGAAGATGAGCACACATGGATGACCGGGTCAATGCCGGGACATTTTCGTAAGGCCTCCAAGAGACTTTCCGTACCGAGGATATTGGTCTCCAACGTCTGCAAGGGTGACGTGAAACTGGTCGTCGGATAGCTTTGGGCTGCGAGATGAAAAACATAATCTGGCCGGCTCTGCTCGACGGCGTTCTGCAAGGAGATGTAATCGCAGAGATCCCCGTTAAGAAAGTGAAGACGATCTTTTTTGTTCGCGCGGTCGAGCAGGTGCTCGACATTGTCGAGCGGACTGCGCCAGCGGCACATCCCATAAATATCCCAGTCGGTATTGGCCAGAAGATAATCTGACAAATGGGAACCTACCATTCCGGTGATCCCAGTTATGAGCGCGCGTTTTGCCATCGTTAATCCCTTTTACTTCTTCTAGTCTATGAGTTCAATTGAGTCATGGTATTCTTGATAATTTACTAGTAGCCAATGTAGTTAATTTTGAGATTGATCGCTAGTTTGCAGTTTCTTGAAACATCGTATCAAAGGCACGGGCCATATCGTGGGCAAAGGCTTTTGTGTCGCTGAACATGCCCTTCCTACACATCGTGCGACGCAGATTCAAGCGGAGATCTGCAAGACGTGAAACATTGGAACTTACCGCAACCGATAATTGCACATATTCCTCCTCGGAACAAGCTACCATATCAGGCAGTCCGGCGGCAGAAAGGATAGAGGCTCCATACCTGTTTGAAAAGCGATCTCCCTTGAGAGTAATAGCTGGTACGCCATACCATAGGCTTTCAGCCAGAGTATTGCCTCCACAGTATGGCCAGGAATCAAGAGTAACATCGACCTTCATATGCAATTTTGCAATTCCGTAGCGGTTCTGCTCGGGATACAACAGAAGGCGCGATGGATCAATCCCTAAGGCGGAAAATCGCTTCTTTATATTCATGCGGTTTTCAGGCAATGTCAACCCGCTGTTCGCCATCAACAGTTTGCTGCCTTCCGTTGCCTGCAGCACCTTCACCATCAATCGGATAAATATATTATTGAACTTTGTTGGCGATCCGAAAAATCCAAAAGTGACATATCCGTTACTCATTACAGGCGGTGTATTGCTAAGCGGCATGTCTTCCTCTTCGAAGTTGAAGCAGAAAAAACTTCGCGGTAACCGGAACACCCTCTCTGTGTAAAATTTGTCTTGCCCCTCGGGAACACATATGTCATCCGCGATGATGTAATCTACGTTGGGAACGCCGCAGGTAGCAGTGTGATTGAGATATGACACCTGGACAGTCGCACAACGCTGAGCGAGGGCAACGAAGCGATGGCCAAAACTATATCCGTTCAACTCGAAGAAAATATCTATTGCATCATTTTGCACCAAAGTCACAAATGCATCATCGCTCACCGTTGCAACTGGCGTATGACGTACAACGTCGGCATAACCATACAGATGGATAGGGACAACTGGATCACCAACATAAAAATAAATACTGTATCTAGATCGATCTATGTGTTTTAACCAAGAAAGAAATTGGAATCTAATGGTACTTGCCGCCCAAAAAGAGCACGTGAATCCTATCCGCACGGGTCGACCATCCGCGCCGGCATCAGGTCGGTTTGCAGGTATGTTATTACAGCGCGGCGCATTAGTAGATACCCATCTTGCTGCCCACTGACGGTGTGCCTCCATTAGAGAGGCATTGGTGGCAGCCGGATCTTTTAAGAGTGCTTGGCAAAGTAATCCGTTAATATTTGCCGATCCTCGTTCCCCAAGGCGCCAATACAGCAGTCCTTTTTCAAATTCCATGGCCTGCTCATAAAACATAGCGAGCTGTGCTGCAACTTCGGCATGTCTGACTTGAGGATAGGCAACAATCATCTGATTATAAAAAGCGAGCGTCATCTCGAACGTTTTCTGGTTCGCATAGTATATGCAGAGCTCCGAAAATAGCGCAAGGGAGCCGGTATGTCTTGCCATTCCGTGTTCGAGCACGCGTCGTCCAACGCGAGTCAGTCTCATCAGTACGAAAAATTTATAGAGGAGCAGGTAGAATAATTCCTGGTAAACTAATTCATGCTTATTCAAGTGCCCAACAATTCTAACAATGAAAGGGGAATTGCGTCCTATCATTTGTTTCAACGCGACTAAGTTGCTCAAGAAGCATCTCCTATTGAAAAAGTCTTTGACATTGGAATTTTATTGTTTACCCTATCAGATATTTGTTGCCCAAAATTCTGTCATAAGTAAATCATCTAGCATTTTAAAAAGATTCTATATGGAGATAAAGCTCTGATTTGACGTATAAAGAGAGGTCTTGTCTCCGCATTGAACGAATTAAAGAACACAGAAGCAAATGCCTGTGAAATAATCGTTGATATCGCAGCGCCCTTTGATCCATACGCAGGGATCATATACAAATTTAGCATAATATTGATTATTGCTCCATATGCAGTTCTATAAAAAACGTATTTTTGCAAATTCTCTGCAATAAACCAGCATCCACTCGCCACCCCTAAACAGTAAAATACACCTGTCCAGATATGGATAGACAATACATCGGAAGATGCTGCATAATTCACTCCAAACAAGATACGAACAGCATAAGGACTGATATATATCGAAACTATTGCAACACTCAACCCTATTAAAGCCATGACATCGAAGAGTTTTTGCAGTTTTTGATAGTACAATATTTCATCATGCCTTCTTATCGCGATGATTGTCGAAAATACGGAACTATAGATAATTCCCGGTATAAAGTACCATACCTCGCTAATTCTTACAGCAGCTGAGAATATACCGACTTCGGCATCCCCCCGCATTTGCCCGAGCATAACTTGATCGATGCGCATGTATAACATAATAGCTAAGTTTGAGAGAATCAGCGGATAACTATCTCTCAACAGCTCAAGCGCGATATCTTTCTTAAACTTCCATGCTCTGACATCATTATGGTGTCGTCGATAGACAATTAAGAGGAAAAAGGAGGCAAGTACTACCTCCGCAAGTCCTGCCCATCCAAAAGCGATTAATGGCGCATGGCCCATGAGCAAAGCAATCTTAACCAGAGATACAATTATAAAGGCTGCACCGGATCCGTAAACAGCATATTTTGACTCTACACGGAACCGAAAGTAAAGGTTTATGACATTGAGCGACTGAAAGATGAAGCCAGCGGCACTGAGCCCCACCAACCAAAATGAAAGGCTGTCACCAGACCGCATTATTGCAATCGAAGTGAGAGTCATGAACAGGCAAAGAAACCCTCCCATGAGTTTCAGTGTAAATGCAGTCCCTAAAATTACTTCACGCCGCTCCGGGTGTCTGACTAAGTCGC
>DASPQB010000237.1:0-7461 GCA_035625205.1 Nitrospirota bacterium
TATCGGACCATATTCGAAGACTCGCCAGATGCAATCATTCTTGCTGACCCAGAAACGGGCATCATCCTTGATGCAAATCCGGCAGCGTGCCGGCTCCTCGCACGGCCATATGATAAAATCATCGGCCTCCATCAATCTAAAATACATCCGTCCCAGAGGGAAACATACTCTCGTGCGATTTTTAAACAGCATGTCACCGAAGCGACGGAACAAAAGGGATTACATCCTGCTGAAATAGCCGTTCTCCGACCCGATGGCTCTGAAGTGCCCGTGGAGATCCTGGCGCAGTTGGTTCCCATTAAAGGGAAAAAGGTCCTGCAGGGAGTCTTCCGGGATATAACCCATCGCAAGCAGGCGGAAGAGGCGGTGCGTGGAAGCGAGGAGAGGTTGCGGCAGGCCATCCGCGTCGCCAAAATCGGCATATTCGATCACGACCACATCACCGACACCATTTACTGGTCGCCACAGCAACGGGAAATCTATGGCTGGGGCCCGGATGAAACAGTAACCCTATCTGCGTTTCTTGACCGAGTCTACCCTGAGGACAGGGAGCGAATCGCGCTGGCTGTTCGTCGTGCCCACGACCCCGCAGGTGATGGTTTCTTTGATGTTGAACATCGAATCATACGCCGCGACGGCGTCATCCGCTGGTTGACCACTCGGTCGCAGACCTTCTTCGATGGCGAGGGCGGTGCACGCCGTGCATTACGCACCGTCGGCGCTGTTCGAGACGTGACCGAGAGTAAGGAGACGGAGAATGAGCGGGCGAAGCTCCAAGCTCAGTTGACACAGGCACAGAAGATTGAGTCAGTCGGACGTCTGGCTGGCGGCGTGGCCCATGACTTTAATAACATGCTGAGCGCTATTCTCGGCCATGCAGAATTGGCGCTGCGAAGGCTAGACCAGACTTCGCCCGTCCGTGACGACCTCCAGAAAATCCAAGAAGCTGCGCAGCGCTCCGCCGATCTTACCCGTCAGTTGCTGGCCTTCGCCCGAAAACAGACCATCGTTCCCAAGGTGCTCGGCCTGAATGAAACCGTGAAGGGGATGCTGAATATGCTGCGCCGTCTCATCGGGGAGGACATTGAGGTCGCTTGGATACCCGGCCGCGGCCTCTGGCCGGTCAAAATCGACCCCACCCAGGTTGATCAGATACTCGCGAACCTCTTGGTCAATGCCCGTGACGCAATCGTCGACGAAGGCAAAGTCATAATCGAGACCGAGAACGTTGTATTAGACCAGGCCTACTGTGCAAGGCACAGCGGATTCCTGCCAGGAGAGTTCGTTATGCTGGCAGTGAGCGATAATGGATGTGGCATGGACCGGGAGATACTCGGTCACATCTTTGAACCCTTCTTCACCACCAAGGGCGTGGGCCAGGGCACCGGCTTGGGCCTCGCAACAGTGTATGGCATCGTCAAACAAAACGATGGGTTCATTAACGTCTACAGCGAGCCAGGCAAAGGAACAACATTCAAGATTTATCTGCGCCGTTACACGACCGAAACCATGCCGGTCCCGGCAGTGGAAGGCCCGGCACAAACGGCAAAGGGTGGTACAGAGACGATTTTGCTGGTCGAGGATGAGCCGATGATCCTTGAACTCAGCAAGACATTGCTCAAGGAATTGGGCTACACGGTGCTGACCGCGAGGACCTCAGGTGAGGCGATCCACCTTGCCGAGACGCATGAAGGCCAGATTCACCTGCTCATGACCGATGTGGTGATGCCGGAGATGAACGGCCGAGACCTCGCCAAACTGCTGATTTCTCTTTACCCGGATATCAGGAGTCTGTTCATGTCCGGCTATACAGCCAATGTTATCGCTCACCAAGGTGTGTTGGAAGAAGGCATTCACTTCCTTCAGAAGCCGTTTTCGATAAATAACTTGGCCGCAAAAGTGCGCGAGGCACTGGAGAGAGGCGGCTGAGCGAGGCTCAACACCGCAGTCATAAATCAGTCTATCGCAACTTTAGAGTGTTGTAGTTGCTGTTAGAATAGCCAGGGACCGTGAAAAAGTAGCGAATGCTGTTTGAAGTATACAGTCAAAAGATCCATACTGAACGCCGCAACAATTGAGTCTTTTAAGTATTCCATGTTCCAACTACAAACTCGCACATGCGGCAACCACATAGAGTAAGAATTTCTGTTAGAAACATTATAGCCTTCGATTAGGGAATCTATTAGATACGCTTCCTGAAACATGCACGAGTTGCAATCCTTGAAAACGTTCATATTTCAAGGTGTAGCTAACAATCATCCGGCGGACGCATATTTGTGATATAGTAATCAGCTAGAGAATCATTATGTTTCTTTCTTGGAGGGTGAATCGATGAACGCGAAGACATTCAACACCTTCAGAATCAAGCATCGTGTATGGAAGATGAGGCTCAAGGATTTTTTGGAGGGGAAAGGCGGCCTTACCGAAACGCAGGCCATCTCACACAAGGACTGCAGCCTGGGCAAGTGGATGTACGCCGGCGGGTTGCAACATTACAGTACAATACCGGAGATGAAGAGCCTTGAGAACGTACATATCAGACTGCATGAGACCGTGAAGAACATCGTGGCGCTCAAAAACTCGGGCAAGACTGTCGAAGCCGAGGCCGAGTACCTGAATATCGGGCCGATGTCGGATGAGATCATCGATCTTCTTACGGTGATCGAAAAGAAGGTAGTTGCAATGCCGTGACAGATTATCCTTTTGTAAGTAATGATGCTATGGCTTAACTGCCGCGCTTATCACGTTTCAAGCTGAATTTCATAGAAATAGCATCTGACCTCGATTGAGTGGTTGTAGGTCAAGGTTACAACACCTATAATCAAAAATACTCTTTCCATGATAACAGGGGTACGTATCACCTGTTTATGCCAAACTAATCGTGTGAGCTTGCTTTGCAATCTCCACGCCCACGCTTGCTATTTGCCTGCACAGTTACAGAAGTAAGCGGATAAAATTCAAGATTGTATGGATCAGGAGAGTGTAAATTACTTCGATGGGTAAAGGCCGTTAACGTTTCGGTTGCTTTGTGAAGTTTGAGGGGTGAACCGGTTTGACGCATTGCTGTCGCTCATACAACGCGAGCAACGGTAGCGATTCCATGTCGAGCAGTTTCGCGTAAATCCTGAGATAGCCCTTGTCGAACACTTTCGGGATGTTATTAAATCGCCCTTCTTCCATTGCTTTAAGATAATAGGTGCGGATACAAGTCCTTTTTGCTACGTCTCCAAGTTCGAGCCCACAGGCCATTCGTCTTTCTTTTAATATGCGGCCGATATCATCCATCTTTCCTCCCGGCACTATTAGCAGCACATGTTGATTCTGTCGCAAGCGCTGATACCAGTTTAATTGTACGATTAAATTGTAAAGCTAAACCTGATCTTAACAGCTTATTCAAGGGATGGACAACTTTGCTTCGATGCTGATTAGTTATCATGGAATTCGAAATAAATCAACGTAAAATTTTAATTTTATTGTTAAAATAATCGTAGATTAAAGTATTACACAATCTGTTGCGGCCTATATGAAAAGGCCTCTGTATGTTGATATAGCAAAATCTAATTTCTTCGCGATAAAGGTAATCTTTAATGGTAATAAAGGATTAGAGAACCTTTTTGTTGGGCATGGAAAAGATGATCATTGCATGAGTAAATATTTTCTTGAGGAGGCGATGATATGGCGATGCTCCTTATGTGGGTACATATATGATGAAGTACCGAACGGGGAAAAAATTGAAAACCTTCCCGATGACTGGCTGTGCTCAGTGTGCAATGTATCCAAGAACGTTTCTTAAAATATAACGAGAATGATAGAGTGGAAATGAGCTGCTAAACGATCAGCAATCTTTAAGCATATTGAGAACAAATTTCACTTTGCTAAAAATGTGCTAATTTTATATTAAAACAAACCGAAAAGGATAGGATCATCGTAATGGTCATAGGTAGTGAAACGTTGATACCCCTTTGAAAATTAGCCATAAACGAAAAACCAGGTAATACATCAGGGAAATAAAATTATTGCTTTATTGTGTTCACACGGAAAGAATCGCTGGTTCAAATCCAGCAGCGACCACTATCGAAATAATAAAGAAGGCAACCTGTATGAGGTTGCCCCCCTTTTCATTGGTAAGATGTTAATGTGCGATGCCCGTCAGCCCGACTGCATCTTCTCTTTCTCTTCCTGTTGCGTCTTGCATTTAATACAGAGCGTTGTTACTGGCCGCGCTTCAAGGCGCTTGACGCTGATCTGACCGCCGCATTCCTCACACACGCCATAGGTACCGCTGTCTATCCGGGAAATAGCTTCGTCGATTTTATTCAGCAGTTTCTGTTCCCGACCGCGGAGTTTCAACAGTAAGTTATTGTAAAGTTCAGCTACGGCTTGATCCGTAGGATCGGGAAAGCTTTCTTTTTCAGCATCAATTTTACTGTTCAGCGTCTGCACGACTTCGGAAAGAAGTACTCGCCGCTGCTTAAGAAGCAGTTTTTTAATCGCCAATAATTTTGAGTCTGTGACCATCACCACGACCTCTTCATGCAATAATGTTCGGGCTTGTAGAACAGGACAACTTCACGTGCTCAGCGAAATGTAAGGTTGTAACTTAAAATAAAGTATATACGAGTCAATTATTCGATAGCGATGATCCCGTGCCGAATTGACTCAAATTAAATGTACCCAACCGTATTTCTAAAAAAAGGATTGTTACTTCATAATTATAACGATGGTGTGAAAATACAAATATGCACTCTCTTATTATGGCTAGTACATGGATCGGTTTTTTTGTTACAATCCCGTCTACGGCGGCAATGAAGAGTATTCTTAACTCGTCTTCTGCTTGAGCACTTTCTCTTCATACATCAATTTTTCTGCCTGTGTCAGCAGGTCATGAATAGAACGTGGATTATCCGGATCGTAACAGGACATTCCCATGCTGATAGACAGTTTATAGACGCGTTCTTTTTTTTCATTATGCGCCCTGACATTCTCTTTAAAACGCGCGATAACTATATTGGCATTTTCCTTGTCAATGGCCACGGGAATGACAACAAATTCATCGCCGCCAATGCGTGCAACGATGTCCGTTTCGCGAAAGGTCGCTTTTAAGACAACTGCCGTATCTATTATTGCCCGATCACCTTCGTGATGGCCAAGTACATCGTTAATCTCCTTTAAATTATCCAGGTCGGCATACAGCAGGTAGGCTGACGTTCTGTGACGCTTGGCCAGTTTCAGCAGCGGTTCTACCATCATAAAGAATCCGCGCCGATTGTGCAGACCCGTAAGCTCATCCGTGATGGAGAGGTTCCGTAGTTTTTCCTCCATCTGCTTCAGATCGTTAATATCTTTTGAGACAACGGTTACGGAGACTATTCGCGAGCCGGCATCTTTCACTGGGCTAAATGAGCGTAAAAAATATTTATTGTCCCTTCGGCTGAAATGTTCATGTCGAATCGTATCGCCCGTTTTAAAAACCTTATCCACGCATTCGATAAGCTCTTTAGTCTCTTCAGACGAATGAAATTCACTAAAAGCTCGACCGATATAGTCCTCTCCCTTCAGACCAAGTCGCTCGATATGTTTTTTATTCATGAACAAAAACCGGTATTTCGAGTCCATTAGGTATATTGAATCCGCTACCGACTCCATCACTGAAAGAAGCCTCTCCTCGCTTTCGCGCAATGCTTCCTCTGCCCGTTTTCGCTCGGTAATGTTGGTGATCACGCCGATCAGGCCGAGTTCGTCGCCATGGATGTCGTAGAAGCGTCGGCCTTCAAGATGCCCCCAGAACTGGGTGCCGTCCTTACTCCAGTAGAGGCGTTCGAGATCTACAGAAGGGATCTCGCTCGCCAGCAGGGCCAGCATCTTTTGTCGCCCACTCTCCCGCTCCGATGGATCTACATGGTCGACGTATTCGCTCCCAATAAGTTCTTCCATCACACAGCCGAACATCTCAGCCATTCGCCTGTTGGCGTGGACGATCCGGCCGGACCTGTCTACCAGGAAGATCGCCACGCTCGCTGTGTCCATGATCTGCTGCAACATGGCACCGCGCTCGGCGATCTCCTCTTCGCCCCGCTTGCGTTCAGTGATGTCCCTCAGGATCATAAGAGTAAGGTCTTCACCGTCCTCCTGATACAGAGAAGCACTGACCTCCATGTCGAACGTAGTTCCGTCAGTACGCATGCCGCGTGAATGGTAGATCGATGGTGAAGCCTCTCCAGGCACATGACGAAGGATGTATGCTTTCATTTGATCGCGGCTTTCCGGCGCAATGAGGTCCAGTACCGGTTTGCCTGCAAGAACGATCCCGAGGGGAAACCCGAACAGTTCAAGATACGCAGGATTTACGAACACATGAATGCCAGCCTTAGAAATTCCAATGGCGTCTCGCGAACTCTCAAATACTGCTTGAAAACGAGCTTCGATCATTATCCCAGTTCGTCGTGCGCCGCCTTTTGGCCCGAATCGCTTTGCATCTGTCGCATCCTTGGAACTTGTTCTCTTCTTTTGAGAGGACTTGTCCTTGTCTTTCATGTACCCTCCTGCTTCCAGGTATCTTAAACACTGACAGGCGGAAAATAGCTCAAACGGGATTATATCGGAAAATAAGCTTTATTGGAAGATTGAACTGCCGGCGATCTTTCACCCCCATATTGGCCTCCTCTCACGAGGAGTACAACAATTCGGGGTATCCATCAAATCGGGGGAGGCTCACCGTTACAGTTTCAATTCATGAAATCCGTTTAGTAGTAGGTGCAGACAATATGGATCCATAGGGTGGAAGTTAACAATTTACGGTCGAAATTTTCCTCACGCATTGCTACCTGTGCTTCTTAAGGCTTGCGTCTTGCAGTTACTGCGTGCTGCAACTACAAGTTCACACGCCACATAACCGAAATGAGTGCGGACTTCAAGTTGAAATATTCATTTCTTGCTAAAGCTATTTATCAATAGGACATCCTGCAAGTGCGGAGTTAACATTCCTAGTAACAGTTAATAGTACCTTCAGAATTAAATAACCGAGACACTGCAATTGCCCATCTGCGATCCCCATTCTCGGCTGTTGACATCTACATTCGTCCGGCATATATTCATCCCAGATAATAAGTGATTAAAAGCCAAGGAGTTGTTCATGAGAAAAATTATTTTTTTAGCGATTTTCTCGATTGCGATTATTTTCCAATCCTGTAGCAATTATAGTAGCGGTGGCCCCCAGTTTATATCGGCTCAAACCTTTTCATTTGTAGCACCCATTAATCCATCAACTCTGATAGAAAGCCAAACTATATATTTGTCTTCTGCTTCCACTCAGACCGGACCCAATACCTACGTTATTAGTATGCCAGAAGAACTTACAGCATTCATCCAAATCCCTGGTATTGTCGGTACAGATGCATATTATCAAAACATGTTTAATAATCTTGATGCGTATACTTACCTCTTGATTAGGGGGCCATCCTG
>DASPQB010000238.1:0-18769 GCA_035625205.1 Nitrospirota bacterium
CGAATAAGCTGTTGCGGGCAACAGCTCCAGCTCGACGTACTGTGTGTGCACTCTTTTTCCCGTGCATCAATGAAATGGCACTGCTTCCGTTGGTCATTGTATTAAAAAAATGGGGAAGCCCGGGAACGATTTTAGATAGCCATAAGCCTACGACTTCGGCAGGAGCCACGCCTTCATGAACGCGACGAGGTCCTCATCGGACATCTCTCGCTTCGCTCGAATGAGATTTCCCACGTCCTCGCCGACGAAATATCGAAGCCGGCCCGTGGCGTCCGTTGCGGCATCATATATGACCTCGGCAACATCGTCCGCACTCGTCTTCCGGTTCGCCTGCAGGGCGGCGAAAAGCGCATTCATGCGGGTAGCGAAGACATTGTAATCCGAAAGCGAATTGCTCCCTGCCCATCCGTTCGGAGAAGTTGGTGATCGATACGCCGCCGCTAGGCTCGACATTCTTCACGACGTTGTTTTGGGATGCCAGTTCGTAGGCCAGTGACTCTGAAAAACCTTCCAGCGCGTATTTGGCGGCGCAATAGAGCGATAGCATCGGCAAGCCTACAATGCCGGCGCGTGAGCTGATGTTGATGATAAGCCCGCCCATCTGTTTTCTGAAGTGTGGCAGGATGACTCGCGTAACCTCCATTACGCCGAAAACATTTATATCGAACTGCTCGAGCACCTTCCCTCTTGGAATGGGTTCGAATACGCCGGCCAAGCCGAAGCCCGCGATATTGATCAAGGCGTCGCTCCTTCCGAAACGCACGATGCCTGCCTCGATCGCCCTGTAGATACTTTCCTGGTCCTGAACATCCAGGCGGGTTACCAACACGTTGTCCATGCCGCCCAGATCCGTAGCCGCGGCCGGCGCGCGCATCGTTGCGACGACGTTTCAGTCCCTCCCTGCAAAGAACGTGGCGGTCGCCATGCCGATGCCGGATGAACACCCACCGATGAGTACGGTTTTCTTCATTCTCCTTCATTCCTTTCGCTCGACCCAGGTCATGAAGAGCCCGCCGTCGACAGGGGATTTGAGGTATCATCGAGATATGCTTAAAGAATGAAAACCCCGATAATTAAGAAGAAGTACCGCTTCTCTGCTCATACCGTACGCAATCCCCAGTGGAATTTTTGTATGCCACCATACAGCTTTTATAACTTCGGTATGTTTCATCTCACATGATAATGCAACTGAAGCCTTCCTGTTCAATGTTACGATTGCATGTGAAGCGTTGGTGCCGCTTGGAATGAACGTCTGGATGATTTGACTTTTCTTGGCAGTGCCGTCCGTGAAAATGAGGTTTGCGGAAGTCTTCGTGCAACTGCAAATCAGTTGCAAACCATGCTGTCGATATGCATTTCTTTTGGCCTGTACGTGAGGGTTCGATTGATTCATCACTCATCCCGAACGAATCGCAACTCTCTGTCGCGCCGAGCGCTTCGTCCTGAATTGTCAGATACTCAGCGGCGTCTGTAGGGCCACTGGTTATGTCCAACCGGTTGCAGCCTTCGGCAGCCTCCTCCGGACATCAGGGGAACTCTTCATAATAGTCAAGATTTTTGTGAAACGTTTCTTCCAGGGCGTTCAATGCAAAGAACGCCGCAATAGCGCACAAAGCACCGACTATCAATGCTCCATACTCGAGGCCTAAGTACTGACGCGATACCTGGAACAGCAGTGTGATGGGAACAACCATTCCCCGTACGAAGTTCGGAACGGTCGTGGCGACGGTCGCGCGCAGGTTCGTGCCAAACTGCTCGGCGGCAACGGTCACGAAGATGGCCCAGTAGCCGCTTGCAAATCCAAGCAAGAGGCAGACCCCGTAGAAGAATCCCGGGCTCGTGCTCCCCTGCAAGAAGTACAGGCCGATAGCTGCTAAGGTCATGAGCATGAAGAGGAAAACAACTTTTTTTCTGGTTTTTAACACCTGGCTCAGAAGGCCGCTCGAAAGATCACCGAAAACCAGCCCCAGGTAGCAGAACATGACCGCATTCCCTGCAGAAATTGGGCCGGTCGTTCCGAGCGTCTTGGCGAATTCCGGAGAAAAAGTGATCAGGACGCCTACCACGAACCAAATCGGGACCCCGATCAGGATAGAGTTGAGATAGCGGAGAAAACGCCTACGGTCCGTAAAGAGAGCCATCAGGTTCCCGCGGCTCACGCTGGTTCTTGCCTGCATAGCTCGGAACATGCCAGACTCAGCAACACTGATGCGGGCAATGAGCAACAGGAGACCGAGAATGCCTCCGATGATGAAGGCGTTCCGCCAGTCGAAGGCGTTGGCTATTACATTCGCGAGGATAGCGCCCGAGACGCCTACAGAGGCCACGAGCATGGTGCCATACCCCCGAATGCCGGTGTGGAGGACCTCGGAAACGAGCGTGATACCTGCACCAAGCTCTCCGGCAAGGCCGACTCCGGCGACGAAGCGCAGGCCGGCGTAGGCCGGCAGGGATGTTGCCATACCGTTCGCAACATTGGCGGCCGAATAAATGAAGATCGAACCAAACATGATTTTGAGTCGTCCTTTCCTGTCGCCAAGGACGCCCCAGATGATCCCGCCGATCAACATGCCCGCCATCTGCATGTTCAAGAGGAACACTCCTTTATCGATCAATGCCTGTCCGGAAAGCCCCAGGGACTTGAGACTCGGCACGCGGACGATGCTGAAAAGTACCAAGTCGTAGATGTCGACAAAATAACCGAGAGCGGCAACAATAACAGGCAAACTGAAAATATGGCGGTAATCAACGCTTGTTTTCCGTTCCACGAAACCCTCCCGCGAGGCATTGTGCAACAAATGGAGTGCAGATGACCTTGATGAACATGGCTGGAGCGAATGCTCCTGACAAGAAAGTTTCCAAGTGCGCCCGGATCGCCGTTGAATGGAACTGCCGGCGTAGAACGCGAGCGGACCAACCTCAGCGCATGAGCGTTGGGTCCCGAGCATTATCGAGATGCATAAAAACAGCAGGCCTGTCTTAACGCTAAAGCGGTTGTTCACCGTGCATGTGCAAGACTATCGTATGTATCGTCCAAGATCCCAGCATCTGCCAGGAAAGAATCACGGTTTCGGCTCTCTTTTTGAAGCAAATATGAAATCGACATAGCCAACAATCTGCGTCTTGCCATCTTCGGACACCTGCCGGTATTTTCTTATAATCTGTATTTCTTCCGTGTTCAAGACCCTTTCCAGGTAGTCGCATTGTTCTTGGGATAGAGGAGATATCCGTTTCCCCTCTCGGTACATCGAGGTACTTGGTGCAAGGAAATAACCTTTTACCTCGAGTGGCACTTTTTCCTGGTGCGCCGCCAGGATCAGGGACGACTTGTCCAAACCCAGTTTGTTCGCTATGATCCTGAGCGTTTTGTCTTTGGGGACATGCCCTTTACTGATTATTACCCGGACGAGCTCAGGGCTTATCCCGAGGATCTTCGATGCATCTTTGAGATTCCGATAACCCTTCTTTTCTAAAGCTGCTTTGATCATGTCGGACATCTTCATTATTGTTCTGCCTTTCCCGTCGTTATGAAATGCTATCTCTCTAGCCTTTTATGATGATTCTGTAAAGATGCGTCTCGTATCCTGAGCCTGAACGGCAGCAATATAGCATAGAATATCGGCGTTGAAAAGCAAAAGACGTACGAGATTTATCACTTTGACGAGGACACGCTTCGCATAACCTTCACCCACCTAGCCCCGCGTTAGGCATTCGTTTTTGAATTGATCGTAAGAAAACGCAATTCGAAAGTCCTCTGTGAACTGACACACCTGCTGCTAGATGAGAGTACGTAACCCACCAAACAGGAGATTTGTTTAGGGAAGACATCGCGATCGACGGCATAGCCGGCATGGCGAAGTCACGATGACCCATAATCTGATCCCGGCGCTAGCAGCAGCCGGCCACATGTGCATGCGGATCGGACCTCAAGGCGGCTTTCACACGGATGATTCTGAACCGAAAAACGCACGGCAAGGTTATGTGCATGGTGTATGAGAGGGGGAACGAGGATGACCTGGAACTCGCAGAAGAACTCCTGCACGGCTTAAAAAATTACCAGTGCGCCGAATCCGGCGGACCAGAGCTCGGGATGGGCTGCGCAGGCCGCAGAGTGACCATGGTCATCAAGATTTTGAAAAAGAACAGTGCTTACGGCGACGATAGGGATTCTGTGTCTTCCGACGCGCTCGAAGATGTGCCATGCAGCGGTTTGATCTGTAACGGCAGGAAGACGGACGAGGAGTTCGAATTGTCCGCGGAAGTGCCCTAAAACGTGGCATCCAGAAAAGCCACTTTGCCCCGTGCCAACGGGGTGCAGCGCGCTGAAGTGCGGAAAAAAGTGCTGGATCATGCCACACACCATCGCCGGGCGCTCGCGAAGATTGATGCCGACAACGTTAATTTTACCATTCCCACGGCGACAACAATCGAGGAGAGGGAAAAGCTCTCTGAGGGACCGCGGGATTATGGAAAACGAAGATGGGTCGCGTAATAGAATTGCGGCATGCGTATCCTTATTGATTCGGAGAGTACATCATCATGGGAAAGGGAAGGTCGCGACCGAGGTGACGCTGATGGTCCGGGGGACGTTGCGGTACGGGCCGTTTCTTTCGAACGGTGCATGAAGCGCGGCAGCGTCAATGTTGAATGACGGACCATCCGTCATTATTCTTAGAGTTTTATTTCATTAAATGACGTATAGACAAAGAGAGTAAAGTCGTTCGGGAGCCGGTCATGACGCAATACGACCGAAGGCGAAAGGTTCTCGATGGAGAACTTGACTATATCCTCAGGCGAAGTGAAGTGAAGCTCATAGTCCTTGACGGTTGTGTGAGTTGACAACGCGCTCAAGGCCAGGCCTTTGTTACAGTGCTTAAAGAGCGTCACCAGAGCATTCTTCAGATCGTCGTCTACGCCGGGAACTTGCAGGTTGAAGACTCCGCAGATGAAAATGTAGTCATAGAATCCTTCCAGGGAATCCTCGTCCACGTTCATCACGCGGAAGGTGCATTCTGGATACTTTTTTTTCGCCACGTTAATGAAGTTCGAATTGATATCCACTCCGGTATACTTCACGTTGATGCCACGCCGCTTCAAGAATTTATAAAAATCAGCCATTCCGCAGCCGTAGTCAAGTATCGTCTGGTCGTTGAGGTCCGGAGCGATGTCGAGAAACGTATGGTATCGTTTGAGCTGCCCCTGCGGCGTCCAGCGGAGTGCTTCCGGCCGCTCGCCGAATTTTTTGAAATGCAAGTTGTAGAACGACAGCAACTGCTCCTTAGAATAGGGATCCATGTCCTCCTCCGTCCAACACGCTATTGTACTTTATCGGAATTGCGAATACAAGTGCTCGAGGTAAATACAAAAATCAATACTATGGTACTTGTGTCAATCATCATACCTTTGTCCGCCAATATGAACCGGGATTATTATTGCGTAATGTCTTTTTTATTGACAAACGACGCAAGTTATCATAACATACACAGGTTTTCAAAACCGGTCCGATGTAAAACTGAACAAAAATTCATTTGCAGGGAGTAGCGTATGACTCCAAGTACCTACCTTCCGGAACACTTTCTGCCAGTCGCAGTTTTTCTGCTGGTGGGCATCGCTGTTGGCGTCGGCATGCTGGTTTTTAGCTGGATTCTTCGGCCCCGGAACCCCTATTCGGAAAAACTGCTCACCTACGAATCAGGCATCACGCCCTTCATGGACGCTCACCAGAAGTTCTCCATCCGGTATTACATCATTGCAATGCTGTTCCTCATTTTCGACATCGAAGCCGTGTTCATGTATCCCTGGGCCGTAGCCTACAACCATATCGGTATGTACGGTTTTGTGGAAATGGTGATTTTTGTCGCCATACTGGTTGTGGGATATCTCTATGCGTGGAAGAAGGGGGCCCTGGAATGGGAATGATCCAGAACATTTTTGAAGAAGGGTATCTCACGACAACAATTGACGGGTTCCTGAACTATTGCCGGTCCTGTTCGATCTGGCCCATGACATTCGGGCTTGCATGTTGCGCGATCGAGATGATCCAATACTATTCCGCACCCCAGCATGATTTCGACCGCTTCGGGACCGTGCCGCGTCCCTCTCCAAGACAATCCGACCTCCTGCTCGTTGCCGGTACGCTGACAAAAAAGATGGCCCCAATCGTGAGGCGCGTCTATGATCAGATGCCCGAGCCGCGGTACGTGATCGCAATGGGGAGCTGCGCGGGATCCGGCGGCATATTCAACACCTATAGCGTTGTACAGGGTGTAGACAACATTGTTCCTGTGGACGTCTATATCCCGGGTTGCCCTCCCAGGCCCGAGGCATTGATGAACGGCATCATGAAGCTTCAGGAAAAGATTAAGAAAGAGCACTACATCCGGAAGTAACAAGTCTCCACAAACCGTTATTACGCTGTTATCACGAATAGTCGAAGGTAGAACCGCGCACCAAGAGCGTTCGGCGCGTTCGGCTCGGGACGAGGTCGTATGGATCCTTTACAAATCGCTAAAATGATGGAAGAAAAATTTGCGGGCAACGTGCTCGGTACGGAGACGCATGCCGGGCAGGTCGGTGTCATGCTTACGAAGGACAAGATCAGGGACGTTTGCCTGTTCCTCCGTGATGAGCCCTCTCTCAAGATGGACCACCTGGCCGATCTGACTGCCGTTGATTTTTCCCGGTATCCTGGTGACACCGGGCCCCGCTTTGAAGTTGTGTATAATCTGATATCGACGGTATACCGTCACCGCATTCGTTTGAAGGTGAGGGTGCCGGAAGAAGACCCAAGGATAGATTCGGTCTCTTCGATCTGGCATACGGCGAACTGGCATGAGCGGGAGACCTATGACCTCATGGGCATAAAGTTCGACGGCCATCCGGACCTCCGCAGGATACTGCTGCCAGAGGACTGGGTAGGGCACCCGCTGAGGAAGGAATATCCGCTGAAAGGCTATTGATAAATAACTGGGGCCGGGGTCAGGAAAAACAAGGAATCGTTTCCTGGACCCCGACGCTGGATTCCGGTCCCTTATTCTATGGTGAAACTTATGTCCTCGACAGAAGCAGCACAGAAAGAGATTGTTCAAAAAGAAATTTCCCTCAACATGGGGCCACAGCATCCGGCCACGCATGGCGTGTTGCGCCTGGTGCTCGACCTGCAGGGCGAGACCATCGTGGGGTGCGACCCGCGTCCCGGCTATCTACACCGCGGGATCGAGAAACTGATGGAGAGCAAGACCTACCATCAGAATATTCCTGTGACGGACAGGCTGGAATACATCACGTGCATGAACAACAATCTGGGGTACGTGGTAGCTGTGGAAAAACTCGCCGGCATTACGGTCCCGGAACGGGCGCAGTTCATCAGAACGCTGATGGCCGAGCTTACGCGTCTTTCCGGGCACCTGATCTGGCTCGGCACTCACGCCCTCGATATCGGCGCCATGACGGTCTGCATGTACACACTTCGGGAACGCGAACTGGTTCTGGACCTTGCGGAGATGGTGACGGGCGCACGACAGACGGTAAGCTATGTCCGCATCGGCGGACTGCGCAACGATGTGCCACGCCAATTCATTGATAAATGCCGCGAGTTCACCGAGACCTTTCCCAAGCGGCTTGAAGAATATGACACGATGATACGTGAGAACCGTATCTGGCTTCAGCGCACCGTTGGCATCGGCGTGTTCTCCGCAGAGGACGCGGTGAACTATGGCCTGACCGGCGGTACGCTGCGCGGCTCGGGCGTGAACTATGATTTGCGCAAGGTCGAGCCGTACGCTGCCTATGACAAGGTGGAGTTCGATGTGCCGCTCGGGAAGAACGGCGACGTGTACGATCGATATATCGTGCGACTCAACGAGATGCGTCAGAGCAACCGGATCATCAAACAGTGCCTGGACATGATGCAGCCCGGTCCGATCAACACCGACGACAGGCGCTACGCCGTACCCGAGAAGACCCAGGTGATGCAGAACATGGCGTCGCTTGCACATCAGTTTGTGCTGATGAGCAAGTGGGTGCCCATGCCCAAGGGCGAGGTGTACGTTGCCACTGAGGCGCCGAAAGGCGAGCTCGGATTCTATATCGTAAGCGACGGGAGCGGACGGCCGTATCGTATCAAGATCCGCGCTCCATCGTATGTTCACGTGAGCGCCCTCCCGAAGATGGTGACCGGGCATATGGTGGCGGACGTTATTGCGTGTATCGGAACGATTGACATCGTGCTCGGCGAGTGCGATCGATAGCGGACGGGAATCGCACTATGAAACTGAGAGACATTATCAAGCTGCTTCAAGCAGAGGTCCTCGTTGGTGACGGGTTCCTCGATGAGATTGAAGTCGACCGGTGCTTCAGTGCCGACCTGATGAGCGATGTTCTTGGCCGTTCGTATGCAAACGGTATTTTGATCACGGGCATCACGAATCCCCAGGCGGTGCGGACAGCCGATATAGCCGAGATCAGAGCAGTCTGCGTGGTTCGCGGCAAAAAGCCCGATGAGGGCATGGTGGCACTGGCGAAACAAAAAGAGATCCCCCTCTTCGTTACAAAACTGACGATGTTTGAAGCCTGCGGGATTTTATATACGAACGGTCTCAAAGGGGTAGCCGAGCGGCAATAAGACGATGGCACTACGGGGTAAAGAGCTGGAGACGACAGACCGCGTAACAAAAACCCAGGAGATGGTCTATGAACTCACCGTCGGCGAGGTCATGGCCACCAAAATGGTCACTGTCGGGCCGGGCCTCCCCATGTCGGGTTTCAGGCTCGTTCTGCGGGACAACCGCATTTCCGGTACACCGGTGGTGGAGAATGGAAAGCTCGTCGGCATGATCAGCATTGAAGACCTGATCACCGCATTTACTGATAATGCTATTAATGCCCCTGTTCGGGAGCGCATGACACGGAAGGTTGAATGCCTGTACAGCGACGAACTTCTCGTCCACTGCATCGCCAAGTTCTCAAAATTCGGGTACCGTCGATATCCTGTCCTGAACCGGGATGATGAGCTGGTGGGAATCATTACCAAGGGGAGTATCGTCGAGGGCCTGCTCAGGAAACTTGAGGTCGAATACGAACAGTCCGAGACAAAAGCAACGGTGGTTCGTCTTCGGCCGACGGTGCAGAAGTTTTTTGAAGACATATCGGCAGACGAGATCAGCTTTTCTTTCAAATATCAAGTTGCCGGACAAACCTTAAAGGATGCGGGAAAGGCAGCGAGCGAGTTGAAGAACGCGCTCAAAAAATTAGGCGTCTGTCCGCCGCTCCTCAGAAGGATCGGAGTGGCAACGTATGAAGCTGAGATCAACCTCGCCTCATACACCAACGGCGGCGAGATCCGGGCCCAGATAGAGAAGTGGGGGATCACCGTCGAAGCGATCGATGCAGGCCCCGGCATCCCAGACATCGAAAAAGCCATGCAGCCGGGGTACTCAACGGCGCCAGACTGGGTCCGGGAAATGGGGTTTGGTGCCGGCATGGGGCTCGTCAATATGAAAAAATGCGCCGACGAAATGGATCTCAAATCGTCGGTGCCTAAAGGAACGCACCTAACTATGCAGTTCTTTTACACGAGCTGACACGGAAGCTTGCCATGAACCTGAAAGACATTGTAAGAGAATTTAACCTCGAAGTAAAAACCGGTTCCACGCATCTCGATCGAGAAGTGACCGGCGGTTACGTGAGCGACTTATTGTCGGACGTCATGGCGCATGCTGACGAAGGGATCCTCTGGGTCACGCTCCATATTCATCAGAATATCGTAGCAGTGGCATCGCACAAGGGGCTCTCGGGGATCGTTCTGGTCCATGGCAGGCAGCCGGAACAAGATACCATAGCCAAGGCTGAAGAAGAGAATATCCCGATTCTCGTTAGCGACCTTTCAGCCTTCGAACTGGTCGGCAGATTGTATAAGGCGGGGATCCGTGGCGCTGAGGCGGATTAAAGCCGATTTGCACGTGCATACGTGTTTATCGCCTTGTTCCGGACTGGATATGTCGCCGCGTGAAGTCGTGAATGCGGCCCTTGCGATGGGCCTTGATTTGATCGGCGTGTGCGACCATAATTCGGCCGAAAACGCGCTGGCCGTGAAGAAGGCAGGCAGCCGAAACGGGCTGATGGTGCTCGGCGGGATGGAAGTAACCTCTTCCGAAGAAGCTCACATCCTGGTTTTCTTTGATGACGACGATGATTTGCTGGGCTTTCAGGAATTCATTTACCGGCATTTGGAAGGCACGAATGATGAACATGCCTTCGGCATGCAGGTGATCGCTGACGATGAAGATGGAGTGAGCGGTTTCTGTGACCGGCTTTTGATTACAGCGACGTCGCTTCCGGCAGAAGCGATTGTAGCAGCAGCCAGGCGAGCAAAAAACGAAAGTCTCGTCGTGGCCGCGCACGTGGATCGGGAATCCTTCAGCCTTATCGGGCAGCTCGGGTTTATCCCTTCCACGCTCGTTCTGGACGCGGTGGAAGTCTCGGCGCAGACGACCGCATCGGTCGCGAGGGAGCGGTTCCCGGACTGCAGGAAGTATCCGATTATAACCGGGTCTGATGCACACAACCCGGCGGATATCGGAAAACGGTTCACCTGGTTTACTGTCAAAGACGGAACGGTACCTGAAATCAAAAAAGCACTGATCGGCAGGGATGGCAGGAAGTCGGAGTGCTGAGGCCATGGAAGATATTTCGCTCCATATCCTCGATATCGCCGAGAATTCGATCCGGGCCGATGCGAAATGCATCTCAATAATCGTGGTACGGGACGGGAAGAACGACCTGCTCCGGATTGAAGTGATTGATGACGGCAAGGGAATGGATGCAGAGACGCTTGCCAGAGTGCGGGACCCGTTCTTTACGACGAAACACAAGAAAACAGGCTTGGGGATTCCCCTGTTGACCCAGGCAGCCGAGCAGACCGGAGGAACGCTGGTCATTGAATCGGTTCCGGGCGCAGGGACGAGGGTGCAGGTCACGTTCGGCCTGAGTCATATCGACCGTCCGGCGATAGGGAACATGGCAGAAACGCTGATTACCTTGATCGCCGGCCACGCAGACAGGGACTATATATATGAAGAACGGGAGGGAGATCACACCTTCCGATTCGATACCAGGGAGCTCAAGGCCGAGCTTGAAGGTGTTCCGATCAATGCGCCTGCGGTACTCGCCGCGATCAGGGGCCAGTTGCAGGACGAAATAAAACTTAAACAGTAACACTACATCTGATTAAAGAGGTTGAAGATGAGCAATGAAGCGGTAGCCCAACAACCTGCAGGCGGCGGTAACAGCGCCGCGGCAAACGACGATGTCGATGTCATCGATCCGGCGAAGTACCGGAAGATCGATGCGATCATCGAACGGTATAGAGACAAACCAGGCTCACTCATCCCGGTGCTCCAACAGGCGCAGGAGGTGTGCGGCTATCTGCCTCATGCGGTGCAGCGGTATATCGCAAAAGGGATGAGGATGTCGCCAAGCGTTGTGTTCGGTGTTGCTACGTTCTATTCGTTCTTCACCCTCGTGCCGCGGGGTAAATACGTCATACGCGTCTGCCTCGGTACGGCCTGCTATGTAAAGCGGAGCGAGGAGATCCTCGAGAAGCTGAAGGAAGAGTTGGACATCGAGGTTGGAGAGATCACTCGAGACAAAAAGTACTCCATCGAGGCCGTGCGGTGCCTCGGCGCATGCGGACTCGCGCCGGTCGTCGTGATTGGACAGGATACGTACGGGGACGTAGCGGCTACCAAGGTGATGGAAATCGTAAAGAAATACGATTAAGGGATGATTCGATGCACGAAATCCGAAATTCCAGATAAGATCGGTATACGGAAACGCTCCGGACGCCGATCTTCGAATTGAGGATTTCCCCAGTGGGGGGGCTTATGGCAAAGTTGACAATAGCGGATTTGAAAAAGATTAAGCAAGAGTATCATCAGGGACTGCGCGAGGGTGGTTTCCGGGTCAAGATAACGGTGCATATGGGAACCTGCGGCATCGCAGCGGGTGCTCGAGGCATCATGAATGTGCTCATGGATGAACTCGCGAAGTCAAACCTCAAGGATGTTGCGGTAACCACTTCAGGCTGTGCGGGGCTCTGTAGCAAAGAGCCTATGGCCTCGATAGAACTTGCCGGCGAGCCGCCGGTGAAGTATATCTCGCTGACGGATGAGAAGATGCGGAAGATATTTGCCGAACACGTGGTGGGAGGCAAGCCGGTTCAAGAATATGCACTGGTCGTCGGTCATGAGACGACGTATTAAAATAACGGTTTGAACTGCTAGACCGCTTAAACTGTTCAATGGGGTAAGGTAACGTGGAAACGACATACCGCTCAAACATAATGATTTGCGCAGGCACGGGCTGCGTGGCAAACGGTTCGCTGAAGGTCAGAGACGCACTCGAAACCGAGCTTATCAAGCGAAACCTTCAAAATGAGGTCAAGATCATACTGACCGGCTGCAATGGGTTCTGCGCCAAGGGGCCGGTCATGGTCGTCTACCCCGAGGATATCTTCTACCAGCAAGTTAAGCCCGAGGATGTTCCTCACCTGGTTGAGGAGCACTTCATCAAGGGACGGCCGGTTCAGAAGTTCTTGTATACCCCTCCGACGGAAAAGAAGACGATCCCGGTGATGAACGAGATCCCCTTCTTCAAGCACCAGGTGTTGCGTGCGCTTCGGAACCGGAGCCTTATCGATGCCGAGAAGATTGAGGAGTACATTGCTCGCGACGGCTATATGGCGGCGGCCAAAGCGCTCACCGATATGACGCCCGAACAAATCGTGGGCGAGGTGAAGAAGTCTGGCCTTCGCGGCCGGGGGGGAGCGGGATTTCTGACCGGACTCAAGTGGGAACTCTGTGCGCGGGTCCAGGGCGAAATCAAGTATATCCTGTGCAACGGAGACGAGGGCGACCCGGGCGCGTTTATGGATCGCAGTGTCATGGAGGCAGACCCACATTCCGTGCTCGAGGGCATGATCATTGCCGCAAAAGCTATCAATGCCCATCATGGGTATATCTATGTCCGGGCCGAATATCCCCTTGCCGTGCAGCGGCTGCAGCTGGCGATCGAACAGGCCAAAGAACGGGGTCTTCTCGGCAATGATATTCTCGGCACCGGATTCGATCTGGATATAGAGATTTATCAGGGAGCCGGGGCATTCGTCTGCGGTGAAGAGACCGCCCTCATGGCATCCATCGAAGGTAAACGCGGTATGCCGAAGGCCAAACCTCCGTTTCCCGCGGTCAAGGGACTCTGGCAGCGGCCGTCGGTCCTGAACAACGTCGAAACCTTTGCCAACGTTCCGCCCATTATTCTGAACGGGGCGGACTGGTTTGCGAGCCTCGGGACCGAAAAGAGCAAAGGCACGAAAGTGTTCGCGCTCTCGGGAGCGCTGAACAACATCGGGCTCGTCGAAGTGCCCATGGGCATCCCACTCAAGACCGTGATCTTCGACATCGGCGGCGGCATCAAGGGAAACCGGAAGTTTAAGGCCGTGCAGATGGGCGGGCCGTCGGGCGGCTGCATTCCCTCCTCGCTCATCGATACGCCCGTGGATTTTGAGAACATCAACAAGACCGGTGCGATCATGGGGTCCGGCGGTATGGTTGTAATGGACGAGACGACCTGCATGCCGGCCATGGCCAAATTCTTCCTCGAGTTCACCGAAGACGAATCCTGCGGCAAGTGCGTGCCCTGCAGGATCGGAAACAACACGCTGCTCTCGATCCTCACCCGCATCACGAACGGCGAGGGCCGCGAAGGCGACATCGAACTGCTGCTTGATCTCTCACAGCAGATCAAGGACACGTCGCTCTGCGGTCTCGGCCAGACATCGCCGAACCCGGTGCTCACGACGATCAAGTACTTCCGTGACGAATATGAAGCGCATATTAAGGATCATAAGTGTCCCGCCCGGGTCTGTACGCCACTGATTGAGTTTAAGGTAAATGAAGAGAAGTGCAAAAAATGCGGCCTCTGCTTCCGGAACTGTCCTGTAAACGCGATCAAGTGGGAAAAGGGCCAGGTCGCCTATATTGATCAGGAGAAGTGTACCAAATGCAAAACCTGCATCAAGAACTGCCGCTTCTGGGCAATTGATTAATGATTCGTAAAATCTATATTTGCGATACAAACGCGAAGGTAACCACATATGCAGAAAATGACGGTAACGGTTGATGGAAAAAAAGTGGAGGTCTCGGCGGGCTCCACTATCTACGAGGCGGCGGTTGCCGCGGGGTCCCGGATTCCTACCCTGTGCCATGACAACAAACTCCATCCTTACGGAGCATGTCGCATTTGCCTCGTTGAGGTTGAAGGAACGCCGCGCAAGTTCACGCCTTCGTGCACCACGCCGATTACGGACAATATGGTCGTTAGAACGTCGACGCCGGCGATCACGGAGGCACGTCGGATGGTCCTCGAACTGCTCCTCATCAAGCATCCCCTCGACTGCCCGGTTTGTGACAAAGCTGGCGAGTGCAGCCTCCAGGACCTCGTACATGAGTACGGGCTAGGTCAGAGCAGGTTCGATGCTCAGAAGGGATATCTTCCGCCAGATTACGCAAGCGCGGTCATCGAGCGCAACATCAGCCGCTGCATCCTGTGCGGCAAGTGTGTCAGAATCTGCGATGAGCAGAACGCAGTGGGCGAGTGGGCCTTCACGCGCCGGGGAACAAGGGCGCGCATCAGCACCTGTTTCGACATGCCGCTTGACTGTGAATTCTGCGGCGAGTGTGTTGAGATCTGCCCTGTCGGTGCACTCACGACACGTCAGTTCAAATATAAGGCCCGGTCATGGAACCTGGAAGCAACGTCCTCCGTCTGCAACTATTGCGGTTGCGGCTGCGGGATCAACTATGAAACACGTGAAGGGATGATCATGAGGGTTGGTCCTGCTCGGAACAATTACCTCTGCGCAAAAGGTCGGTTCGGGTGGGACGCCGTTCACAGCAGCGAGCGCCTGGCGAATCCCAAGATGCGGATAGGGGGCGAGCTGGTCGATTGTACCTGGGAAGAGGCGCTCTCGGTCATCGCGACCAACCTCAATGTGATCAAGCGTAAGAACGGCGCCGGGAAGATCGGTGGCCTCGGGTCAGTAAGAACCACGAACGAGGACAGCTATGTGTTCCAGAAATTCCTGCGCACCGTTGTCGAAACCGACAATGTCGATTCGCTCGCCCGGCTCAAGATTCCCCAGGGACTGAACACATCGTTTTTTTCCGGAGAACTGAACCAGATGGCCGAGCACGATGTCATTCTTGTGCTTGATAAAAATGTTGGCGAAATCAACCCGCTCACCGGCATCGAAATTGTCCGTGCATTCAATAAAAAGGATCGGAAGGTGATTCTGGTGAACGACGGGTTCAACAAGTTCAACAGAATTGCGAGGGTGGTATTGCCGACCAGTACGGAACGTGCGCTGGAGAATCTGGTCAAAGCATACACCTCCACAAGAGGGACCAACGAGGCCAATATGGCGGCCGAGTTATTGAAAACAGCGAAGAAAGTCGCAATCGTTGTTCCCGCGCGGCTGACGGACAACGAGTTTTCCCTCATCAAGGACCTTGCAGGGAAACTCCCGAGCGTTACCTACTATCCGCTCGTCCGGAGAAGCAACTTCCAGGGCTCGCTCGATATGGGAGTGATTTCGGGCTACCTGCCGGGTTATCGCAAAGTCCAACGGTCCGGCATGAACGCCGTCGAGATGATCAACTTGATCGCCTCGGGCATGCTGTCTGCACTCTACATCATGGGCGACGATCCCGTGGGGAGCGACTCATCTCTTGGCCCACTTCTTCAGAAGCTCGAATTTCTCGTGGTGCAGGACATTTTCTTGACTGACACGGCAAAGCTCGCTCATGTCGTGCTTCCCGCCGCAAGCTCTGCGGAAAAGAGTGGGACGTTTACGAACCTCGAACGCCGGCTCCAGCAAATCAACAGGGCCGAGGAACCTTTTGGGGAGTCTCGGCCAGACTGGGAAATCATCCAAGACCTTGCGAAAAGGATGGGCGGTTCCATGAACTACGGCTCGGCCATGGACATCCTCTCAGAGATACGGTCCGTTGTTCCCTTCTACAAAGACCTCAGTGTAGGAGCATGCTGGGCCCGTGAGAAATCACCACTTGTCGGAACAACCGACGATCTTTCGCTTTCATCGGAGTTGATCATGAAACAGGAAGTGATCACCGGGGAGCGCCTCCTGTTCTCGTCAGGCGGGATGATAACACGTTCTCAAGAAATCAGTACGATTCGACACTACAAGATAGAAGTATAGGAGCAGAACATGCCCGATGTGAACCAAATACTTCATTACGTATTCACGCTTGGGATACCCGTTGCCGTTCTCCTTGCGTTCATCCTGGCAAACGCTATGTACTTGCAGCTTATGGAGCGCAAAGTGCTGGCCCACATGCAGGGACGGCTCGGTCCGATGCGGACCGGCTGGCACGGGATACTTCAGCCGATCGCAGATGCAGTCAAGTTCATGATGAAAGAAGACATCATTCCCGAGCGGGCCGATAAGTGGGTGTTCAGGATAGCGCCCTTGATCTTGCTCGTCATGGCGTTCGGGGCGATGGTTGTGATTCCGTTCGGCCCGCCCACAGACTTCTTCGGTCTTTTACAGAACAAGGTTCCCCTCTGGGTGGCGAACCTGAATGTTGGTGTGCTCTATATTCTTGCCTTCTCAAGCGTAGGCACCTACGGCGTAATAATGGCGGGGTGGGCGTCCAACAATAAATATTCCCTCATGGGAGGCTTCCGTTCGGCTGCGCAGATGATCAGCTACGAGATTCCGATGGCCTTTGCGATCATCACGGTCGTGCTCATGGCGGGATCGCTGAACCTGTCCGATATCGTGAATGCCCAGGCGCATAAGTGGTTTATCGTGGCGCTGCCCGTCGGTCCCGTGGCGTTCTTTCTTTACCTCATGGCAGGCATTGCCGAGACGAACCGCGTGCCTTTCGACCTGCCGGAAGCAGAAAGTGAACTCGTAGCAGGGTACTTCACCGAATACAGCGGCATTCGCTTCGGCATTTTCTACATGGCTGAGTACATGAATATGATCGTAGTATCTCTCCTCGTCTCCATCATGTTCCTGGGCGGCTGGCTTCCGGTGCAGATATTGCCGCATACGCTCGGCCATATAGCCCCCATCGCGTTTCTCAATAAGCTCTTGGCAGCTATTCCCCCGACGATCTGGCTGCTCGGCAAACTGTACTTCTTTATCTTCTTCTATATGTGGCTTCGCGCCACGCTCCCTCGGTACCGATACGACCAACTCATGGCCATTTCCTGGAAAATATTACTCCCGTTGTCGCTTGTTACCTTACTCGTTGCAGCAGGCATGAAACAGATGGGATGGCTGTGAGGGAAGCAGTGAAACGTCAGGAGTGAAGAGTCGGGGTAGGGAGTAAGGGGTCTACGACGATGAAAAAAGTGAAACAGCTACTCAAAACGATCTTTCTGATCGAAATAGCCCAGGGCATGGCCTTGACGCTCAAGACGATGCTGACGCCGGCCGTCACCCGTCAGTATCCCACGTTCAAGCGAAAACCGATTCCCGGTTCGCGCGGCCTCCATGCCATGCGGCGTGATGAAACGGGAAAAGGGGCATGCATCGGCTGCGGTTTGTGCGAGGCGGTCTGTCCATCGAAAGCCATTACCGTGGTGACCTCCGAGGGGCCTGAGCACGAAAAACTTGTGAACTCATATGAGCTTGACCTCCTTCGGTGTGTGTTCTGCGGGTTTTGCATCGACGCCTGCCCCGTATCGGCAATCCTGATGACGCCCGAGTTCGAATTGGCCTGTTATGCGAGAAAAGACGCGTTCTATACCAAGGACCGTCTGATTGACGTAGGTGATCGCTTCATGGGCGGGAAGGCGGTAAACAAAAAATGATGCACAAGCTTATATTCATATACTTTGCGACCGTCATTCTGCTGTCGGCGGTCATGATGATAACCCGAAGGAACCCTATTCACAGTGTGATGTTCATGCTGCTGTTATTCTTTCACATTGCGGGAGTGTTCGTGCTCCTGAACGCTGAATTCCTGGCTGCAGTGCAACTCATTGTGTATGCCGGGGCCATCCTGATCCTCTACCTCTTTGTGGTGATGCTCCTGAATGTGGATCGAGAGAGTTCCGCTGCACGTGCAAACCGTTACTGGGGATGGATGGTCGGCTTTGGAGTGGTGATCGCCACGGAGATCATCCTGCTTGTCTCGCGCGGCACCTTCTCTGCAGAGGCGGGGCAGACCATGCAGCTTTCCGGAAGCGGCGTCAGGGAACTGGGAGGACTGCTGTACCGGAATTATCTGGTACCCTTTGAGGCAGCGTCCATTATCCTGCTCGTAGGTCTGGTGGGCGCTGTCATGCTGGCGAAAAAAAGGAGTAACGAGTAGATGGGAAACTGTAGACGGTAGCCAGGGCCTGCAGGTTTCCCGTCTCCCGCCCGCTCTCTACCGCATTTTGGAGGTTTTACGATGATTCCTCTGTCTTGGTATGTCTTTTTGAGCGCAGCACTGTTCTCGATCGGCGTCGTAGGCGTCTTGAGCCGCCGCAACATATTCATCATTCTGATGTCCATAGAGCTTATGTTGAACGCGGCGAACATCAATCTTGTCGCATTCTCACACTATTTGCAATCGTTGACCGGCCAGATCTTCGTGATCTTCGTCATTACCGTGGCCGCAGCAGAGGCCGCTGTGGCACTCGCGATCATCATCCTGCTTTCGCGCAACCGCGGGACGGTCTATGTGGATGAGTT
>DASPQB010000239.1:0-7453 GCA_035625205.1 Nitrospirota bacterium
AAGCTCGCAAAGTTTTTGAGTGCAAGCACCTTCGTGATGGCTGCCGTCAAGGTCGTCTTTCCGTGGTCCACGTGGCCAATCGTGCCAACGTTCACGTGCGGTTTCGTTCTCTCAAATTTTGCCTTTGCCATGCTGTTCGCCTCCTCTAAGGAAGTGTAAAATTGCGTTTAACGAGTAAACTGTTAATTACTTCTTGACTGTTTCGCCCTTCACCTTGGCGATAATCTGCTCTGCAATGGTTTTCGGTACTTCTTCATAGTGAGCGAACTGCATCGTGTACGTCGCCCTCCCCTGGGTCTTGGAACGAATGTCGGTCGCATATCCGAACATTTCTGAAAGCGGCACCTGGGCGGTGATGACACGTCCTGCTCCACGCATATTCATGCCCTGCACACGGCCGCGGCGGGAGTTCAAGTCGCCGATGATGTCACCCATGTACTCCTCGGCACAGACGACTTCTACCGCCATGATCGGCTCGAGCAAGGCCGGATTGGCCTTCGCCGCGCCTTCCTTAAACCCCATGGAGCCGGCAATCTTAAATGCCATTTCCGAAGAGTCGACATCATGGTAGGACCCGTCGATCAGCGTGACCTTGACGTCGACCACAGGGTATCCGGCAAGGACGCCGTTTTCCATGGCCTCTTCAATCCCCTTCTGGGTCGGGGCGACATATTCCTTCGGAACTGAGCCGCCGACCGTCTTGTTTAGAAACTCAAAGCCTTTTCCCGGCTCCTGCGGCTCGAGCTCGAGGACAACGTGGCCGTATTGACCGCGTCCTCCCGATTGACGTATAAATTTGCCCTCGGCGACAACCTTTTTCTTGATTGTTTCGCGGTATGCCACCTGGGGCTTGCCGACATTCGCGTCAACCTTGAACTCACGCATCAAACGGTCAACGATAATTTCGAGATGGAGCTCGCCCATACCTGAAATAATGGTCTGGCCGGTCTCCTGGTCAGTAAACACCCGGAACGACGGGTCTTCCTGCATGAGCTTCTGGAGCGAGAAACCGAGCTTTTCCTGGTCTGCCTTCGTCTTGGGCTCGATGGCCACGGAGATGACCGGCTCAGGAAAGGTCATCGCTTCAAGGATAACAGGCTTGTTCTCATCACACAGCGTATGGCCCGTGAGCGTACTCTTGAGCCCAACGGCGGCGCAGATATCGCCAGCGTAGATCTCCTGGATCTCTTCGCGCTTGTTCGCGTGCATTTTGAGCAGCCTGCCGATCCGCTCTCTCGTCCCCTTGCTAGAGTTGTATACATAGGACCCGGACGTCAGCGTCCCGGAATAGACCCGGATGAATGTGAGCTGACCCACAAAGGGATCCGTCATGATCTTGAACGCCACAGCCGCAAACGGCTCGCTGTCAGAGGTCTGGCGCACGACTTCTTCGCCTTTTGGCCCTATGCCCATGACAGGCGGAATGTCCAACGGAGACGGGAGGTAGTCCACCACCGCGTCGAGGAGAAGCTGTACGCCCTTGTTCTTGAATGCCGAACCGCAGATAACGGGGAAGATGCTCATCGCGATCGTACCCTTGCGGATCGCAGCCATAATCTCGGCCTCCGTCGGCGTCTCTCCGTTCAGGAATTTCTCCATGATGGTATCGTCAGCGTCGGCAATTTTCTCGATCATCTTTTCCCGGTACTCTTTTGCTTTGGGAAGGAGATCAGCCGGTATTTCTTCGACAACAAATTTCGCACCCAGCGTTTCGTCGTCGAACAGAACGGCCTTCATCTTTACAAGATCAACACAGCCGCGGAACTTGTCCTCTGCGCCAACGGGGATCTGGATCGGCACGGCGTTCGCACCGAGCCGGTCAATCATGCTTTGCACACTCATGTAGAAATCGGCACCGATGCGATCCATTTTGTTCATGAACGCAATGCGCGGAACTTTATATTTGTCAGCCTGACGCCATACCGTCTCGGACTGGGGCTCCACCCCGCTCACCGAGTCGAATGCGGCAACGGCTCCATCGAGAACGCGAAGCGAGCGCTCGACCTCAATGGTGAAGTCCACGTGGCCGGGGGTGTCGATGATGTTGATACGCTTGTCCCGCCAGAAACAGGTCGTTGCGGCAGACGTGATGGTGATACCGCGCTCCTGCTCCTGCACCATCCAGTCCATGACCGCAGTGCCGTCGTGCACCTCGCCGATCTTATAGGAAACACCGGTATAGTAGAGAATACGCTCCGTCGTCGTCGTTTTCCCGGCGTCGATGTGAGCCATAATCCCGATGTTACGCGTGTTTTCGAGTGAATACTGCCTTGCCAAAACTTCCTCCGCTTCTAGATACGCACCTTACCAGCGATAGTGGGCGAAGGCTTTATTGGCCTCTGCCATACGGTGAACGTCTTCTCTTTTCTTTACGGCAGCGCCGGTGTTGTTCGATGCATCAAGAATTTCCGCAGCGAGTTTATCAACCATGGACTTTTCCGGTCGCTGTGAGGCGTAGAGCCTGAGCCACCTGAAGGCGAGCGAAAGCCTGCGAGGCTGCTTGACTTCAATCGGCACTTGATAGGAAGCACCGCCGACCCTGCGCGATTTCACTTCGAGCGTCGGCTTCAGATTCTCGACGGCTTTCTTGAAAATGGCGATGGGATCTCCGTTCGTCTTCTGCTGAATACGATCCAGCGCCTTATAGCAAATCGCCTCTGCCGTGCTTTTCTTGCCTTTGCGCATGAGCACGTTCACGAACTTCGCCAGCATTTGGCTGTGATATTTCGGATCCGGCAGTGATTCTCTTTTTACAACGATGCTTTTTCTCGGCATAGTATGCTATTCCTTCTCTTACACAGTTGCGCACCCACGCGCACGTTGAGTTGCCAGCTTATTATTTGGGCCGCTTTGCTCCGTACTTTGACCGGCCCTGCTTACGATTGGCGACGCCTACCGTGTCCAGCGTTCCCCGTACGATATGGTAGCGCACGCCTGGAAGATCCTTCACCCTGCCGCCGCGGATGAGCACGATGGAGTGCTCCTGCAGATTATGCCCCACACCGGGAATATAGGTTGTCACTTCCATCCCGTTCGTGAGCCTCACCCTCGCCACTTTCCGGAGAGCCGAGTTCGGCTTTTTCGGTGTTGTGGTATAGACCCTGATGCAGACGCCCCGCTTTTGAGGGCAACTCTTCAGCGCAGGGCTCTTGGTCTTGCTTATTGCCAAGGTCCTGCCTTTTCTTACCAATTGGCTAATTGTCGGCACGGGAATTACTCCTTAAAAACACATATATAGCAAATTTTCAGAAACGTTGAGTCAAAACCTGGTGATTATATCGATAAAACCGCCTGTTGTCAAGGGTTTTTTTGTGTTGCTGATTTAACACTATTCTGCAACTTCCGGTTTCTTCTCCTCCGACGGATCCTCATTGACAACCACATACGTGTTACGGTACTCGGTCATGCCAGTACCGGCTGGAATCAATCTTCCCATGATGACGTTCTCTTTCAGACCGACCAGGTCGTCTACCGCACCCGTAATGGAGGCTTCGGTCAGTACACGAGTGGTTTCCTGGAATGATGCTGCGGAAATAAAGCTGTCCGTCGTGAGCGACGCCTTCGTGATGCCCAGGAGGATAGGCCGAGCCGTTGCCGGTTTTGTTCCCTTGGAGATCATTGCTTCATTTTCCCGTGCGAAAGCAAAGCGGTCGACTTGCTCCCCGATGAGGAATGAAGTATCGCCGGCATCCTCGATCCTGACCTTGCGGAGCATCTGTCTCACAATGACCTCGATATGTTTGTCGTTGATACTAACACCTTGCAGACGGTAGACTTGCTGCACCTCGTCAACGAGATACTTCTGGAGCTCCTTGGGGCCAAGCACGTTCAGGATGTCATGCGGGTCTACCGGACCATCCATGAGGGGTTCACCTGCGGTAACCCAATCTCCCTCATGAACGTTCACATGTTTGCCCTTGGGGATGAGATATTCTTTCTCGTTGCCCATACCGTCTTTCACGAGGATGCGGCGCATGCCTTTCACGAAACCGCCGAATTCCACGGTACCGTCGATCTCGCTGATGATCGCCTGTTCTTTCGGTTTCCGTGCCTCGAACAACTCGGCGACTCTCGGAAGACCGCCCGTAATATCCTTGGTCTTCGTGGTTTCACGCGGAATCTTCACCAGGATATCGCCCGGGAATATCTCGTCACCCTTGTCCACGAGAATGTGTGCTCCTGCCGGGAGAAGATACCGTGCGACGACATTGGACCCTGGCAGTCTTGCGGTCTTCCCATGCTGATCTTTGATCGAGATCCTCGGCCTCAGGTTCTGGTTCGGATAGTCAATGATCACTTTGCGCGACAGACCGGTGACTTCGTCCACTTCTTCACGCATGGTGACGCCTTCGATGATATCACCAAAAGCGATCTTCCCGCCTATTTCCGTAAGGATTGGCAATGAATAGGGGTCCCACTCCACGAGTTTCTGGCCGACCTCAACCTTTTGACCATCCTGGATTTTTATGCGGGCACCGTAGATGACAGCGTACTTCTCCTTCTCACGACCCGTTTCATCATAAATGGCGATATTGCCGTTCCGGGACATGGCAACGTAATCGCCCTCTTTATTCTTTACGGTATTCAGGCTCAGATACTTCATGATGCCCGAGTTCTTGGCCTCAAGTACCGTCTGCTCGACCACCTTGCTCGCAGTACCACCGATGTGGAATGTCCGCATGGTGAGCTGCGTGCCCGGTTCACCGATGGATTGCGCCGCAATGATGCCGATGGCCTCGCCGATATCGACAAGTTTGCCGCGCCCCAAGTCTCTGCCGTAGCACATCCGGCATACACCTCGCAGGGACTGGCAGGTCAACACGGAACGGATCTTGATTCGGTCAATTCCTGCTTCATCGATCCTCTTCACGAGGTCCTCGTTGATTTCCCTGCGGGTGCCGATGATCACTTCCTTCGTAATGGGGTCCTTAACATCCTCAGCCGCAACACGACCGAGGATGCGCTCTGACAGGGGCTCAATGATCTCGCCACCCTCGACGAGGGAGCCCACGATGATACCGTCTGTCGTTCCGCAGTCGTCCTGGGTGATGATCACGTCCTGGGATACATCGACGAGTCGTCTCGTCAGGTATCCTGAGTTAGCGGTCTTGAGCGCCGTGTCCGCGAGGCCCTTGCGTGCACCGTGGGTCGAGATGAAGTACTGCAACACGGTAAGACCTTCTCGGAAATTCGCCGTGATGGGCGTTTCAATGATTTCACCTGACGGTTTGGCCATGAGTCCGCGCATACCAGCGAGCTGCCTAATCTGCTGCGTGCTGCCGCGCGCCCCCGAATCGGCCATCATGAAGATGTTGTTGAATGAGCGGGCTTCTTGGAGTTCTGATTTCTTTGCGACCCCGATCTCCACCGCCTCCATGCCGAGTTCACCCATCATTTCATCGGCGATCTTTTCGGTCACATTCGCCCAGATGTCGATTTCTTTGTTGTAGCGTTCACCGTTCGTAATGAGGCCTTCGGTGTACTGGTGATGAATCTCCATCACTTCCTTCTGTGCCTGCTCAATGAACTTCTGCTTCTTGCTCGGGATGTGCATGTCGGCAATGCAGATTGATATGCCGGATCGAGTCGCGAACCGGAATCCTAATTCTTTCAGATCATCAATCAACACCACCGTGCGCCGAAGACCGAGCTTCCGGTAGCATTCGTCGATCAGCTTCGCCAGTTCCTTCTTGGTCATTTCCTTGTTCACCGAGGAGAAGGAAATCCCTTCCGGGAGGATTTCGCTGAAAAGTACGCGCCCGACAGTCGTTTCTTCGATTTTGCCGTTGATGCGCACACGAATGCGTGCATGAATGTCGGCCACGCCCTGGTCATAGGCAATGCGTACTTCCTCACGGCTGGAGAAAATCTTCCCCTCGCCGCGAACGCCGGAACGCAACTTCGTTAGGTAGTAGCAGCCGAGTACGATATCTTGCGAAGGAACTGTGATCGGCCGCCCGTTCGCCGGCGAAAGGACGTTATTGATAGACAGCATGAGCACCCGCGCCTCAAGCTGGGCCTCGACCGAGAGCGGGATATGGACTGCCATCTGGTCGCCGTCAAAGTCCGCGTTGAACGCGGCGCACACGAGGGGATGAAGCCGTATAGCCTTGCCCTCCACGAGCACGGGATCGAATGCCTGGATGCCGAGCCGGTGGAGCGTCGGGGCACGGTTCAAAAGAACGGGATGCTCCTGAATAACCTCTTCGAGCACATCCCACACTTCGGGGCGTTCGCGCTCGATCATCTTCTTTGCGCTCTTGATGGTCGTCGCATACCCTTTTTCCTCGAGCTTGTTGAAGATAAAGGGTTTGAACAGCTCAAGCGCCATCTTTTTCGGAAGACCGCACTGGTGGAGTTTGAGGTCGGGGCCGACGACGATCACCGAACGTCCGGAGTAGTCCACGCGCTTGCCAAGAAGGTTCTGGCGGAAGCGCCCCTGCTTACCCTTGAGCATGTCTGACAGTGACTTGAGCGGACGTTTGTTCGGTCCACGCAGGACTCTCCCCCTGCGGCCGTTGTCAAAGAGCGCGTCAACCGCTTCCTGCAGCATCCGTTTTTCGTTGCGGATGATGACGGAAGGCGCCTTGAGCTCTTCAAGCCTGCGTAGCCGGTTATTGCGGTTGATGACCCGCCGATAGAGGTCGTTCAGGTCCGACGTTGCGAACCGGCCGCCTTCGAGCGGAACGAGCGGGCGGAGTTCCGGCGGAATCACGGGGATCACGTCGAGGATCATCCACTCGGGCTTGTTACCGGACTTGCGGAAGGCCTCGATCACCTTCAGACGCTTGGTCAGCTTCTTCTTCGTGGCCATCGAGGTCGCCGTTTCTATTTTCTTACGGATGTCTTCCGATTCGACCTCGAGATCGATGGCGTTCAGCATCTCGCGGATCGCCTCAGCGCCCATCCCAGCCTTGAAGGCGCCGGAGCCATACTCCGTTTGCGCCTTTCGGAATTTTTCCTCGGTAAGAAGCTCTTTATGCTTGAGCGGCGTATCAGCCGGATCGACGACCACGTAGCTTTCAAAGTAAAGGACCTTTTCAAGCTGCCGGAGCGTCATGTCAAGGAGCGTCCCGATGCGGCTCGGAAGCCCTTTCAGGAACCAGATGTGAGCGACCGGCGATGAAAGTTCGATGTGGCCCATCCGTTCGCGCCGGACCTTCGACTGTATCACCTCTACGCCACACTTGTCGCAAACGATGCCACGGTGTTTCATGCGCTTGTATTTTCCGCAGAGACATTCCCAATCCTTGATGGGGCCGAAAATCTTGGCGCAGAACAAACCATCCCGCTCCGGTTTGAACGAGCGATAATTGATGGTTTCAGGTTTTTTTACCTCGCCGAAAGACCATTCCTTGATCCTGTCGGGCGATGCTATCTTGATCCGCATGGCATCAAAGCTAATATCTTTCGGTTTTTCAAAGAGGCTCATCACATCTGCTCTGGCTTTATT
>DASPQB010000240.1:0-5424 GCA_035625205.1 Nitrospirota bacterium
TGGCTGCTGCCATGCTCCGAATGCCTAGCGGAAGCCCCCTGAGGGTACGGGCCTTAAAGACATAGGTTTTGCTCTTCATCGACGTAAGCCGTTCCTCGAATTCCTTCGGATTCCCATCCGTGGTCATCACGACGACATCCGGCTTGAGTGAAAGCACCGCTTCAAGCAAAGGATTGGACATACCCCCGATTTTCGGTTTTTTCTTCGCCTCTTCCGGATAATCGCAAAATGTCGTGACGCCGACGATGTTGTCTCCCAAGCCGAGCGCAAAGAGGATCTCGGTCATGCTCGGAGCGAGCGACACAATGCGCTTGGGCGGAGACGCATATTCGGCGGCGAAGCAGGTATTCACCATAGACAGTGAAAAAAAATATCGTAATACGTTTCATTGCGTGATCCGCCCTTTTCCCGCTTTAGCCATGGCACGAAAGCGTTTTGCTGCGCTCCTGTGCTTTACCGTACAGTTCTCAACAAAAAAATCCCCAGTCTTCTTGCATGACTGGGGATTAATAAAAAGTATTAACCCACACATTATCTTAGCGCCGAAGACTGTGCGAGAACATCCAAGCAGGTCTTCTGGCTCTCCCCCTTCTGACTGCCTTCCCAGCCCGACCGGGCCAGTGGCATTTGTTCGACAGAAGCATGCGGCCTCGCATTCCACGAGGCCGGGATTACAGCGGCGGGTCCACTCCCGATTTTCACGGGATTCCCTTGGCCTGAATGTAAATAATGATATTTTTAGGGTTTTATATCACAGCATCCACTGAAAGTCAAAATGTTTTTCCCGTTTCTCTTTGATTGTTTATTTTTACTATGGTATAATTTCGCTCTGCTAATTTATCTCACGGGAGACGTAAATGCTTTTAGAAGACCTCAAACAACAACTCGATACGGTCAAAAGCAGGCTGGAGACCCTGCGGAGGCATCTTTGACACCCCTACGAAGGAATCCCGTTTAGAAGAACTTACCCGCCTCACAGAAACCACCGGTTTTTGGGACGATAACGAAAAAGCAAACACCGTTTTAAAAGAAAAATCATCTATCGAGCGTTCACTGAGAGACTGGAACACTCTTGAAAAGCGGCTGAGCGATCTTGAGGCCATGGCTGAACTCGCCTCTGAAGAGGGCGGCGAATCCATGCGCATAGAGCTTGAGCAGGATATCACGGGACTTCAGAAAGACATTGCTTCTGCCGAAGTTGCGGCAATGCTCTCAGGTGAACAAGACGCATCGAACGCAATTGTATCAGTGCACCCCGGGGCCGGCGGCACGGAAGCCCAGGACTGGGCCGAGATGCTCATGCGCATGTACCTTCGTTGGGCCGAGAAACGAGGCTATAAGACCGAAATCCTGGATTACCAGAACGGCGAAGAAGCAGGAGTCAAGTCCGTTACCTTCACGATGTCAGGGGAATATGCCTATGGCAGGATGAAAGCCGAAGCAGGCGTGCACCGTCTTGTCCGTATATCGCCATTCGACGCGAACAAGCGCAGGCACACCTCCTTTGCATCCGTCTATGTGTATCCAGAGGTCGAGGATAATATCGACATTTCAATCGATGAAAAAGATTTGCGTATCGACACGTACCGTTCATCAAGCGCAGGTGGCCAGCATGTGAACAAGACTGATTCTGCCGTGCGCATCACGCACTTGCCGACGAACATCGTAGTACAGTGCCAGAACGAACGTTCACAGCTCAAGAACAAAAATGTTGCCATGAAGGTGCTTCGTTCACGGCTCTATGAATTACGAAAGAAAGAGCACGATGAAAAACTCGGCAAGCTCGTGAGTGAGAAGAAGGATATTGCCTGGGGCAGCCAGATCAGGTCATACGTCTTCCAGCCCTATCAGATGGTGAAGGACCATCGAACCGGGGTGGAAGTCGGCCATGTCAGTGCTGTGATGGATGGCGACATTGACCAGTTCATTGAAGCATACTTAATAATGGCAAATAACAAATAGCACGTCGTAAAAAAACTGAGGTCGTTCATCTGCAATCCATCTATTCGGTGCAACCGATCTATCTGCCGATCTTTACATAGCTACTATCTGTTGCGACCTCGCTTCCACGTATTTCTTAACGCCACGATACAGCGCTTCGGCTATCGCTTGCCTGTAGGAATCCTGTTTGAGCAATTTTTCCTCTTCGGGATTGCTGATGAACCCGATCTCGGCAAGAATACTCGGCATCTCAGTATTGATCAAAACATAGAAGAATGCTCTCTTTATCCTGGCTTTGAGATCATCGGCATGGCGGTTAACGGATTTAAGGTTGCTGACAAGCGCGCCTTGCACTGAATCGGCCAGATAGAGCGACTCCTCAATCTTATCGTCCCTTGTAAGGTCTGCAAAGATTCTGTCAAGCTCGGATTTAAGTTCGCTCAGCTTTTTGGTGGACATGGCGTTTTCCCGCGCTGCCGTTGCCATTGCTTCACGGTCTGAAGCTCGTAGACTCTGAACATACGTTTCAATCCCTCGCGCATTCCGTTTTCTGTTGGCATTCACATGGATGGACACGAACAGATCAGCACCTTTTGATTTGGCGATAAACGGCCTCTCTTCAAGCGGTATAAAAACGTCTCGATCGCGTGTCATGATCACGTTACACCCGAGCCTTTCCTTCACAAGGGCAGCTAGCCGCTTTGCAACGTCAAGGGTTATCGTTTTCTCCTTCAAGCCGCTCCTGCCTATCGCCCCAGGATCGTGTCCGCCGTGACCGGCATCGATAGCAATAGTTTTGATCTTCAGTCCAAGTTGTCTGGACAGAGAAAGTTTTTGATCATCAGCATTTTGGGCTTCAGGGATCTTGGGCAAAAGCGGGGCCGTCGTCAAAGGCTCCGTCTTCAGCTGTTCTTTCGCTTCTACTTGCTGCTCGACGGGGTTTACGGTCTTCTGCTGCGTATCGGTCTCCTCGCTCATGGTACGAGCTTCTCCACCTCTTCCGCCCTCGCCAGTAACATCGATAACGAGACGTTCCGGATCATGGAGAGGAAAAGCCGCATAGCTTTTAATGCTTGCCAGATCAAGGACAACACGTACTATATCGGGTGCGTATTGACTGGCGCGGACCTGCTTAAGAATACCGTCATTCACCGGCAAGGGATCTTTATAGACCGCGGTGTCCAGGCTTGTGTTCAAAAGATCGAAAACAAGACGATCGGGTTTTTTCAATTCTTGTGCCTGGAATTTGACCTCTTTATCCTGGTCGATCACGATCCGGGTATATTCGCCGCCGGACCAGAACCGGATGCTTTTTATTACTCCCTCAGGCTTGCCTTTTCCTGCTGCGACGATTACTGGCTCGGGTATTTTCCGAAATTCGGGTTCCTGTTTATGCTTTTTGCTATTGCGCACGATCGGATTGAGAAGCGCACTTGCCTTTGACGTCCAGGTACTATCGGGATATAACTTTGAGAGCTTCGAGTATGTTTCCGCAGCCAGTGAATATTCTTTTTTGTAACCGAGGGAAAGCTCGATGATGTGGAAAAGCGCTTCGGGCGCTCTGGTATGCTTCGGATAGATGGTTTGACACCTATCGTTTAGATGAAGTGATTCGTCTAAATCTTTCGAACGCTTGTTGAAGAGAAAGAGGTCTTGATAAATTCCAGCCCGGTCGAAGCAGGCGTCCCCTGCGCTCGGACTTCTGGGATATTTCTTTTCCACAACCTCGAACGTACGAATACAGTCGAGCCAGTAGGAACGATACTTCTTTTTTTTCGGTGATTTTCTAAGATCCGTGAGGCGCTGACAGGCGATAGCATACTTACGCCCGGCTTCGGTGTTATAAGACGGGTATGCAGGTGTCCGCAGGAGAAGCAGAATGGCGCAAGCCATGAAGGCCGCGATACAGGAACGGCCGCGTATCCACATAATTTCTTGTTGATTTTTAACCGAATTGCGCGTCATTGTCAACAAAAAAAGGCCCCGAATGTTCGGGGCCTTGAGAATCACTGTTGCACGAAACCGGACGTCACATTAACGGAGATGAACTGGCCTCCGGGAAAAAACGGTTTTGACCCATGTTAATCTGCGTGCCGACAACATCGTGTCAATAGTCACTGAGTCAGATTCTATGATGCGGTCTTGGACGTCTCAACAAGCTTCGAGAAGCCTGCCGGATCGCTGATTGCAAGATCAGCAAGGATCTTCCTATCGATTGACACTCCGTTCTTTGCAAGGCCGGCCATGAACCTGCTGTAGGTCACACCGTTCAGACGCGCAGCCGCATTGATACGTGCGATCCAGAGTCTGCGGAAATCCCGCTTGCGGGCCTTCCGGTCACGGTACGCATACTTGAGTGCACGGTCAACGGCTTCGGTAGCAGAGCGGAACAGTTTGGATTTTGCACCCCAGTACCCTTCTGCCAGGTTGAGCACCCTTTTTCTTCTGGCCCGTGTCTTAGGGCCGCCTTTAGCTCTAGGCATAGTCTTAAAACCTCCTCAGTTCATAATTCATAGTTCACAGTACTCAGCAATTATTACGCTGAACGTAGAACTTTGAACATTACATAGTATATAGAATCTACTTCAGCCCGTAGGGCAGCATGCGCTTAACGTTCTTTACATTGTCCTTATCAACTTCAAAATCGCCGGTTAGCCTTCTCTTGCGTGTGGCATTCTTGCCGCTCAGCAGATGGCCCTTCCAGCCCTTGCGCCTCGTGATCTTGCCTGTACCTGTTACTTTGAGCCGCTTGGCAGCGCTCCGATTAGTCTTCAATTTGATCTTTGCCATTATTCATTCCCCTTCCAAAATGCTGAGTTTATGCTCCTGCTTCTATAGACAGCGGAGGCAGCTTTCCTCCGCAGAATCAGCGTGTGGACATGAACCTCTAATACCCTTGTAACGTTACGCCGACTTTGCCTTTGCGCCGAGCAACAAAGTCATATTTCTGCCTTCCAGACGCGGCGTCTGCTCAACGACAGCATCATTCTGCAGTTCACTCACGATGCGATCCAGTACTGCCCTTCCATGGTCAATATGGGCCATTTCCCTGCCCCGGAACATAACAGTGACTTTCACCTTGTTGCCGTCCAAGAGGAAACGCTTGATGTTATTCATCTTGAAGTTGACATCATGGTCGTCCGTCCGAGGCCTCAGCTTGATTTCCTTGACAACGATTACGGTTTGATGTTTCCTGGATTCTGCGGCCTTTTTGGCCATTTCGTATTTGTACTTGCCGAAGTCCATGATCCGGCAGACCGGCGGCTTTGCCGTAGGTGCTACTTCGACCAGATCGAGTCCCTGCTCCTCCGCCCTTTTGATCGCTTCCCGCGTATCAAGAACCCCGAGTTGCTCTCCATCGGAATTAATGACGCGGACTTCCTTTAACTTGATCATGTAATTGATTCTTGTCGTAATTTTAGCGATAAACGATCACCCCCTTATTAAATCGGTTGAAATACTTTTATCTTGAATAAGCTTTTT
>DASPQB010000241.1:0-4073 GCA_035625205.1 Nitrospirota bacterium
CCGCTTCTACAGCGGCCAACAAGGTTTTTTTATTACTCAATGGCTTTTTCTATCGCGGGATTTGGGTACTGCGGGGCTTCTGTCAGGTCTTTTCATGGGGAGAATACAGAGCATTACCACTCCGGCATCGGACTGCTTAAATTATGTATATCGTGTATTCCTTTGCGATATTCTATTTGACAACAGTCACGTGACGCCTTTTAACCAGATAGGTGATAAGGACATTTTCTGACAAGCACACCTATGGATTTTACCTGACTGCCAATTCCAGACGTCTTCCGGCTGATTTACTGAGTGGTGTCATGCAGATGCTGGAAGATAACCGGTTATCGTTGAGGAGTGTGTTATGGCTATCGCATATACAGATGTACGAACTATGAAACCTACTCATCCCGGAGAAATGCTTCGTGAAGACTTTATGCCTGATTACGGGCTTACTGCCGTAAGTCTTGCCGGGGCTCTTGGCATCTCCCGTCAAACGATCAATGAGACATTGCGTGAACGCAAAGCGATTTCCACGGTTATGGCATTGATGCTGTCGCGCCTTTTCGGAAATTCTCCAGAGTTTTGGCTCAATGCTCATCGGACGGTAGATCTCCGGGAGGCAAAGAAGCGTCAGGAAAAGAAGCTTAGGCGTATACAACCACTGAGCGCAACTTGATGCTTCTTGCTATTTGATCAGCCACTGGTCCAGCCCCACCTAACGACCGCGAAAACGCGTTTCTGATTCTCCCCGGAAATGAGTACGTTCCCACTCCTGAATTCTACTCCGTCAGGCACTTTACCCTAAGGGGTGAAAATAGCCTATTGCCCGACCAGCAAATCAAGGACTTAAGACTCGAGAAACGCAGCTAGGTTCAACAGTACAGTATCAGGACAGTTACAGGGTCGATCGTATCGGATGGAATTACGAGCTTTGGGGTTCGGCAGGTACGACGCGATGCGAGCTGGACCAGGCTATGGGGATCATTCGATTCAGTATGCCTCTATATCTTCCTATCCTCCCAGAACCTGAGTTTCATCAACCAAGAACGTTTTTTTAACATGAGTCATCGGATAATGTCTGATGTTTCCTGTTGCAAGGATAGCATGCTGCATCAATGCAGTTGCGGCAATGATGCAATCATCGAGATCCATGTCCTGCGATCGTATGGTCCGTTTGTAGGCTCCTGCTTTCTCAGCAATAACCTGTGCGATCTGCGAGACCTTGAGCGGTGAGATGACCGTATAATTCTGGTAGCCCACCTCCCATGCGGCTTCGGAAGTTGCATCATGGAGAGCAGCAGTGGTTACCTCGACTTCGATAAATACGTCGAGATCCGAATACTCATCAGCATCCCCTCTCTACTGGCTGTCGCCTTATACTTCCTTCTCGATAAACGCGTCCTTCAAGAGCTTGCTCTGGCGTTCGAATGCCTGTCGGGGATTACGGGGATCCTTCATGAGGGCTATCTCCTGAGTGATAAGACGAGCAAGGTTTAAGGTATGGGTTTCAATTTTTCCAGACTCCCGTTTGTAGAGTGGATGATCGCGGTTGATGTAGATAGTTGTTTCTTCGGAGAAGGTCTCAGGACCATCCTCGCCGAAGCTATCCACAACGCAGGACACGCCCGATTCACCAAACTTCATCCGCTTGATTATGGCGTTCGGAGTAAGTCTTTTCACTTTCGGCTTTTTCTTACGCTTCTTTTCCATCTGGGGGGCCTGCTCTACCACCTGCTGGCCTTCAGGTTTAACCTCGCTCTCGGAGAGGCTTTCTTTTTTCTCCGTGAGTTCAGCCGCGCTACCGACACCCTTGGCCTCATCACCTAAAGGAAGAGCCCCGAATGGCGAGAGGTCCGGGTTCAATGCAAGAGAGCGATAAATCCTTTGGAGTGCATCTTTCAAGGCCCGGCTTACGCGTTTTCCCTCCTTCTTCGTAATGAGCTTCTGGAGGAATACCTTTACGTCCTCCATTACCTTGTCCATCACGACGAGGAATTCCTTGTACTCAGCGGAGTCTCTGAGAAACCCTGTACGATCGCTTGTGATGGGAAGGAAGTCCGCGTTTACCTCGCCGGATATCCTGGCCATCGCTCGTCCCCAGGTCTCCATACCGAAAAGTTCTCTTCGAACGGTCACTTGCTTCACTTTGATCTCTATGCCGAGATCCTTCGTCTGAGCAGCGGTCTCGGGTAAAATCACGATCTCTCCGGTCACGGGGCCAAAAGAAGTACCGTCTATAACTGTCACTTTATGTCCTGTGAGGCTTCGGGGCTGAACTGTGTGGCCGTTTATCCTGACCTTAAAGTGCGGCGCCTTGATGGGCGTGCCTTCAATGATCTTTGCCTCGATATCACCGGTCTTGAATTGCCTGTCCAGACCGATGAGTATCACGGTCGTGCCATTCTGTTTGCGGAAATCGTCCGGAAGTCGTTCGAAAGGGAGCTGCCATGCGTCTCGCGACTGTTCCCACTGTTCCTTGTCGAAGATCACGCGGCCGACGAAGTCTTCGCGCTTCGTAATCACCTCGAAACGTTTACAGGCTGAAAGACTGGCAAATTTACCAATGCCGAACATGCCGATCCGGTCCCGGTTGAATCTCGGGGATTTGGGTGAGGAGAGCTTCTGCTGCGAGCCGATGTTAAAGTACTGCTTGAGGCCCTCAATGTCCATACCCGTGCCGTTATCGCGGATCTCAATTGCATCATCGGTCATCATGATCTCTACAAGTTCCGCGTCGGCATCATAGGCATTGTTCACGAGCTCTCGCACGAACTCGATGCTCTCAGCGTAAAGCCGTTCGCCTATAGTAGTGATATGGCTTTTATCGATCGTGACAGTTATGAATTCCTGAGGCTGTTGCATGCAAATCCTAACGTGTGATGGGATGGCAAGCCGTCAAGTTTGTGAGTGGCTTCAACCGATACTCCGAACGCGTGAAGTTGTATTGAATTTTTCCCAGAGCTAGCGCAGAACGTTTGCGCTTGCCCCTCGATTAAGGTTAACACCGGCTTCAGCTGTTTTTGTTGATGTGAATAGTTCCTTGTCGATCACCATTCCATGGTGCTTTGTCCACTCGATGGCTTCCCCCAACCAGCGCTCGTTTCCCCAATAAAGATCGCAAATCTTGCTGAATTCAGCAAAACAGATTCTGACGGGATTATTCTGCACTTTCCAAGGAGGTCTGCCGCGGTAGTCATGTTGTTACAGTATCAATATTGATATCTGCTGTCAAGGCCTGAGGGATTCCAGAACGGAAGGATTCATGAGATCAGAGCAAATACTTCGAATATATTAATATCATAATTTGCTCTTGATTTTATCATAATTTGGTGATAGCATTACCTTAGTGACTACAGGAGACAACTAATGCCCATAATCAAGCCTATATCTAGCCTTAGAAATAAAACCAGGGAAATCGCTTCCATCTGCCATGATCAGGACGAGCCGGTTTATCTGACCACGAACGGTGAAGGCGACCTTGTCGTAATGAGCATTGAGCACTACGAAAAAATGAACGCGAAAATCGGTCTTTTTGAGAAGCTTGGCGTGGCGCAATCACAATCTGCAACTGGCGCCAAGGGAATCACTCATTCACAGATGATGCAAAAGCTGCGTCAGCGCGCCCATGTCAGATAAGTGCACGATCCGCTACCTTCCGGTTGCTGTGGACGACTTGCTCTCGATCTATGACTGGATCGCAGGTGATAGCCCGGCCAGGGCGGCCACTTTCACGGTAAAGCTTGACAAGCTGATCGGCGCTCTCACGGTCAACCCGCATCTTGGTCGGGTGCCCAAACATGATAAACTTGCAGAGTATGGATATCGCGTTTTAATAATTGAATTCAGCCTTGTGTTCTATGTGATCCATGGCCGTACCATAGAAATTCACAGAGTTGTGCATGGTTCGCGTCATCTCGACGATATCATATAAGACGCGGCCGCCTTTTATCATGTTTGTAGTGATGCAACAAAACACGATTGCAATCAGGATTAACATAAACGTATATTGCTGAAGTCTCAGACCGTGTTCAACTGGCCTTTGGGCCGTCACACCAAGGGAGTGCGACACTCCCCTTCCCCGACCATAC
>DASPQB010000242.1:0-13163 GCA_035625205.1 Nitrospirota bacterium
TCGCGGAGTGGAGAGGTGAGGAGACCCGTCCTCGTAGTGGCACCCACAAGTGTAAAGCGTGGCAATTCGAGTTTAATGGAGCGCGCCCCCGGGCCCTGGCCGACAATTATGTCAAGCTGGAAATCCTCCATTGCCGGGTAGAGAATCTCCTCCACAACTCGGTTCAAGCGATGAATCTCGTCAATGAAAAGGACGTCGTGGGCTTCAAGGTTGGTCAGAATTGCTGCCAGATCGCCTGCACGCTCCAGGACAGGCCCGGAAGTAGATTTGATACTGACACCCATCTCGTGAGCGATGATGTTCGCCAGTGTCGTCTTGCCGAGTCCAGGCGGACCGCAGAAAAGGACATGGTCAAGCGCTTCACCCCTCCCTTTTGCGGCTTCGATGAATATGTGGAGGTTCTCCTTGATTCGATCCTGGCCAACGAAATCTTCGAATCGGAGCGGCCTGAGGCTTCGATCAAGCTGCGCATCGTCTTCATTTTGTTCTGGCTCTATGATTCTTTCAGTCACCAATGACTTCTCCCGTATACCGAAACGTGGTCAGGAAATAGGACGGCAAAACAGCTGTTACTGATTCGTTCACTTTTTCATCAATACGCTCAATGCTTCCCGGATAAGATCCTCGATTGCGGAACCAGGCTTTCTTTGCCTGATTTTTTTTAGCACGTCTTCCGCAAGCGGCTTTTTATATCCGAGGTTCACGAGAGCGGAAATGGCATCCTCCACATCATCTGCCCCTGCGGGCATCATCCCCGTCCGTGATCGGTCCGTAGCCAGCTGCCTTATTTTGTCCTTTAATTCGAGGACCATACGAGCTGCCGTTTTCTTGCCAATACCGGAGATTGTGCATAACTTTGAATCGTCGGAGGCATAAATAGCAGAGCAAAGGTCGTCAACTGATAAGCAGGAGAGCACTGAAAGGGCGAGCTTGGGACCGATACCGGATACGCCCATCAGGAGAAGAAACATCTCTTTTTCGGATTGCTCTAGGAAACCGAAGAGTGACAGCGCGTCTTCTCGGACATGCGTATGGATATGTAGGCTGATTTCGTCGCCGATTTCGGGAATGCGGCAATAAGTTGAAAGCGGGACCTGCACTTGGTAACCGACGCCGGCAACATCGACAATCAGGTAATCGTTGGCTTTACGTCTTAGTCTGCCAGTGAGAGAAGCTATCATTCTATCCGCCTACCGCAGCCCCGAGGAGGTGGCTCGGTTGTTCGTCCGTTTCAGTGCACTGCCCCCTCTGCCGGTTTGCTTCAGGGATGCAGAATTCTTCAGTGTTTCCCGAAGTCTAGAGGAATGGATGTGGCAGATCGCTGCGGCCAGCGCATCGGCGGCATCGGCCGGATGGGGAACCTTGGGAAGATCAAGCAGGGTCTTGACCATGAGTTGCACCTGCTTCTTCTCCGCTTTTCCGTAGCCAACGACCGCCTGTTTCACTTCCAACGGAGCATATTCGAAAACCGGCACTCCGGCATTCATTGCCGCAAGAATTGCAATGCCCCGCGCGTGACCAAGTTTGAGCGCCGATTTTATGTTTTTCGAAACGAACAGGTCTTCGACAACGATAGCATGAGGTCGATACTTGTCGATGATCTTTTCGAGCTCTTCGTAGATTTTTTTAAGCCGTTTCGGGAATGGCTGTTTTGCCGAGGGACTGATACCTCCCGAGGCAACATGAAAAAGTTTGTGATCTTCTTCCGCCACGATTCCATAACCGCTCGTCAGCGTTCCCGGGTCTATTCCCAGCACTCTCATGAGCCCCCCCTTAGTGGAACAAAAAACATTGAAAAATTGGAGCTTGAAGATTGGATATTACAAAATGCTGAATGGGCGCAAACTGCATTCACGTGCCCCTCAAATCATATTGCTACTATCTGTTTCGTCATGCTTCGCCCGCTGCAGACTACATGGCGTTCATGATTTCTTCGGGAATATCGAAGTTGGCATACACGTTTTGCACGTCATCGTTGTCCTCAAGTGTTTCGACAAGACGCAGCATCTGGTGGGCTTCCTTGCCCGTAAGCTCTACGTAGGTCTGAGGAATCATCGTAATTTCGGCCACGTCTGGGACAACGCCACCATCCTCGAGCGCTTTTTTCACTTTTTCAAAATCGTTCGGCGGTGTCGTGACAACATAATTTTCATCCTCTGTTTGCATATCCTCGGCCCCTGCCTCGAGGGCGAGTGACATGAGCTTGTCCTCACCGACCTTCGAACGATTGACAACGAGATATCCCTTTTTATGGAACATCCAGGCAACGCACCCGGCCTCGCCCATATTTCCGCCTGCTTTGCTGAAAATATTGCGAATCTCAGATACCGTCCTGTTCCGGTTATCGGTCATGACATCGACAATGACCGCCACCCCACCCGGACCATATCCTTCATACATGACCTCTTCGTAGGACACTCCCGGCAGTTCGCCTGTCCCTTTCTGGATCGCACGTTTGATATTTTCTGCAGGCAGGCTCACTCCCTTGGCCTTGGCGATCGCGGTTCTAAGGCGAGGGTTCCCATTCGGGTCACCGCCTCCCAGCTTGGCCGCAACCGTTATCTCTTTGGCAAGTTTGGTAAAAATCTTCCCCCGTTTCGCATCAGTTGCGGCTTTCTTGTGTTTTGTCGTTGCCCATTTTGAATGACCAGACATTGAGCCTCCTGAAATATAAAATACTTTAGTAGACACGATCGTGCAAGCTGGGAAAAGCCGAACTGCCATGAATGCTTCCCTCCCTACCCGCCAGTACGTCCTGTCTCCGGTAATGATTAACGTTCTGCAGTCTGTAAATCTTGTTCCATGTCTTCCCTCAGCTTTGTGAAGATCATCCTGCCTGCCGCAGTCTGGAGCACGCTGGTAACCGCTACATCTACATTCTTGTTGATATACTTTCGCCCGTTCTCGACCACAATCATGGTGCCATCATCGAGATAGGCGACTCCCTGGCCCTGCTCTTTACCTTCCTTAAGCACGAAGACTCGCATGCTCTCTCCGGGAAGCGCGACCGGCTTCACAGCGTTCGAGAGATCATTAATATTCAGCACCTTGACACCCTGGAGTTCCGCAACCTTGTTCAGGTTGAAATCATTGGTAACGACTTTTGCGCCAAGTTTTTTTGCCAGCGCGATCAGTTTGCTGTCGACCTCTCGGATCTTCGGAAAGTCCTCTTCGACGATGCGGACCTCCATATGGCTCATTTTCTGTATACGGTGAAGAATATCGAGCCCCCTTCTACCGCGTGCTCGCTTCAACGAATCCGAAGAATCGGCAATATGCTGGAGCTCGTGCAAGATGAATTGTGGAATAATGATGGTGCCGTCCAGGAACTCCGTCTCACATACATCGGCGATCCGACCATCTATGATCACGCTCGTATCCATGATTTTAATATTCTCTTCGCCGCCGCTTTTAAAGAGCTTTTTGATGTTGGCAGGATTAAACCGCTCACCTTCCCGAACACCGATCATAATGCCGATGTATCCAAAAAAACCGTTCATGAGGAGCAGGATGAAGTTTACGATACTCCTTTCGAGAGGTACGAGCTTGAGGGGGGCTGCAATAATGTTCGCGGCTGTCAGCCCGAGGATAAAACCGAGGATACCACCGATGATAACCTTTAATGAGACCCGTCTGAACAACAATTCAGTAAGGATAATCAATACCGCCACGCTGAAACCGACTGCCATGCCTTCGACCTTGCTGACCTGGTCATAGAGCTGCGTAGAAACATAGTAGCCGAGCAAGGTACACAAAAAAACAAACAGAATGCGAATAAGGATTAGTCCCATAATTCTCACCTCCTTTCCCACCTGGAATGAATAGGATGTTATGGATTACAAACCAGCTGATTGAGGGAACAACTCTAGCGAGAGGAATTCGAGTTATTCAGGCCTGACGGTTACGAACAGGTCTTGTCCCTTCCTGCGTATGAGAAACAGTATTCTTTCTTTTGTCTTGATTTTTGATGACGCTTTTTTATAATCTTCTATCGTTGCTATATTTTTCTGGTTTATCTGGAGGATGATATCTCCCGCCTTGATCCCTGCCTCAGCCATTCTGCTGCCGCCTTCAACCCTGACCACGACGATACCCTTTTCATTTTCATCAAGACCGAATCGTTGGGCGAGATCCGGCGTCAGCTGACGGACAACCAGTCCGGCCAAGGCCGCACTTTCTTCCTCATTCATCGCGTTGCCTTGTTCTTCATTCCTGGTCAACTCTTCGGCCATCTTTTTCGGTAATTCAGCAATGACGACGTCCAGTACGATTTCCTTCTTCTGACGGAGAACCTTGATTTTTATGGCCATGTTGATCGGCGTCTGTGAAACCATATTCCTCAAATGCCCTGTGTCCTCTACATCCTTGCCGTTGTACTGAAGAATCACGTCTCCCTGTTTGATTCCCGCCTTTTCCGCCGGACTTCCCTTCATCACTCCACTGACGAGAGCGCCCTTCAAGTCCTTGACGCCGAACTCCTCGGCAAGATCGGATGTGACTTCCTGGATACTGACACCAAGCCAACCGCGCACCACTTTTTTGTATTTTACGAGACTGTCCATTACCTGCCGCGCCATGCTGCTCGGCACGGCGAACCCGATGCCCTGGTAGCCGCCGGTCCGAGAAAGTATGGCGGTGTTGATGCCGATCAGCTCACCTCGCGCGTTGATGAGCGCGCCGCCGGAATTTCCCGGGTTGATGGCCGCGTCGGTCTGGATGAAATCCTCGTAATCGGCAATGCCCACATTCGCCCGTCCGACAGCGCTTATGATCCCCATTGTTACAGTCTGGTTCAGTCCAAAAGGATTCCCGATCGCGAACACGATCTCGCCGACCCTCAATTTATTGGAATCGCCCCACGGCAGCGCCGGCAAACCTTTGGCGTCGATTTTGATGATGGCAATATCGGTTTTCGGATCAGCGCCTACAAGCTTTGCATTATAGTCCTTCTTGTTCAAGAGAAGTACTTTTATCTCCTGTGCCTTTTCTATCACGTGGTTATTCGTTATGATATAACCGTCTTCCGATACGATCACGCCCGATCCCAAGCTTTGCTCCTTATGTTCTTTTGGGACATTGGGGTGCGGAAACTGGTCACCGAAAAACTTCCTGAAGAACGGATCGTCGAAAAGATCGAACGTGGTCTCTTCCCGCGATTTAATCACCCTCGTTGTGGAGATATTCACCACCGACGGCGTAGCCACCGCTGCGACCTCAGACTGTGCATCGCTTAGCTGCGTCAGAATTTCTATCGACTTGGACGATAATTGGCTTTTGGCAGGCAACGGAGACATGATGCCGATATGCGATGACAATATAAGTCCTACAAACACGCCGAGAACAAGTATCAATGCAGCCGATACATAAAATTTCTTCCTATTAAGCATGTGTACGATTAAACCTCCAGGCTGGATGAGGCAAACGATGGCACGGCGTCACGGATGAGAATGCATTTCTACCCCAAGTTGTTATATTACCAGAAAGAAGTGAGAGTTTTCAAGCCCTTTTTATTATTGACAAAAATAGCATACTAACTATAATATCGGGCAGATTTTGTCCAAACTGAAAAATAGAGGATAACCCTACTTTGGCGCTTCGACGCTCGAGAAAACAACAAGACGCACAAGAGTTGGAAAAACTGGATAAAAGATATATCTGGCATCCTTTTACCCAGATGCAGGACTGGGAAAAAGAAAAACAGATTATTATCGAGAGCGGCAAAGGATGTACGCTCACCGACATTCACGGCTCAAGCTATATCGACGGCGTATCCTCGCTCTGGGTCACAATCCACGGCCACCGGAAAAAAGAAATTGATACTGCCATTGCAGCACAGCTTAAGCAAATCGGCCACTCCACCTTGCTCGGGCTGTCGCATGTACCGGCTGTACGCCTCGCAGAAAAACTGGTTAAGATCGCCCCGAAAGGTCTTACGAAGGTTTTCTATTCCGACAGCGGTTCCACATCTGTGGAGATCGCACTGAAGATCGCCTTTCAATATTGGCAACAGAAGGGCACCCCGTATCAAAAAAAGACGGGGTTCATTTCATTCACGGAAGCATATCACGGCGACACTCTAGGGGCTGTAAGCGTGGGAGGCATTAAGCTCTTCCACACGATCTATAAACCACTCCTCTTTCAAACCTACAAGATCGAGTCACCGCACTGTTATCGCTGCAAGTATGGCCTGAACTACCCGGAATGCCAGAACACCTGTTTTGTGCACGCCGAACGGACGATCCAGAAATATTCCTCGGTAACCGCTGCTTTGATCATCGAGCCCCTGGTACAGGGTGCGGCTGGCATGCTTATACAGCCGGCAGGCTATCTGAAAAAAATCCGAGAACTCTGTACGAAATACAATATACTCATGATTGCCGATGAGGTCGCGACGGGTTTCGGGCGCACGGGGAAAATGTTCGCTTGTGAACATGAACGGGTCACGCCGGACATCCTGTGCATTGCAAAAGGGATCACCGGCGGATACCTTCCGCTTGCCGCTACGCTCACAACCGACGATATCTATGCGGGCTTCCTGGGCGACTACTCGGAGTTCAAGACCTTCTTCCATGGCCACACGTATACCGGTAACCCGCTCGCCTGCGCTGCAGCGATTGCCAACATAGACTTATATCAAAAAGAGAATACACTGGCAAAGATTCAACCGAAGATAACTGAACTCGCAAAAGGCCTAAAGCAATTCAAAGCACTGGAACATGTAGGCGAGATCAGGCAGAAAGGTCTCATGGTCGGGATCGAGCTGGTGAAAAACAGGCACACGAAGCAACCCTATCCCGTAGAAAGCAAAATCGGTATCGAAGTTATTGTTGAATGCAGGAAGCGGGGCCTCATCATCCGACCGCTTGGCAATGTGATTGTAATCATGCCGCCGCTTTCCATATCACTCAGGGAACTGAATCGCATGCTGCAAATTATTTATGCTTCCATCCAAAAGGTTACGAAGAACAGTCGATTTAGCGTATAAAGGCTGCTCTTTTCCCGATTGCACTGCCTTTGGAAGAGCAGATGAGGAAGCCTCGCCGGCCCGTCCCTCAAACGCGCTCATGGCTTTTACTGCTTTAGCGGCGTTCTTTCCTTTTTCCCAAGCCTGATTCCTCACCTCATCGATTGCACTGCCGACAGTTCGAATCATACGAATGGCATCCGCTGCAGGTGCCATGAGAAGATTGCGCTTCCACCGAGAAGGCGATGCAAACCTTTGCAGCCACTTTTTTGATCAGGCTCAATAAGCCGCAGAATTATGAAAGCGAAGAAAGCACGAACAACGACAAGTACGGCAAGAAGTATGCTATTATTGAAAAAATTATCTTCATCCCGAACATGGATTTCCTTATCTTATGTTGGTCTAGTGCCTGGATATGCCCCGGATTTCCTTTCGGCTGGCCTGGTGACCGGTTGTTTTGAACAGATGGGTAGTTCTCCTCATCTGTATCGTCACTTGCGGCATGTGCGCTCGCTTGGTACTGTGCAGGAATTGATTGAAGATTGTTTGTAAAGCTGAGCAAAACGGCCCTGTCAAAATATACGTAGAGATTGCTGTAGTACCGTGTTGTAGTGACAAAAAAAGAGGCAAACAATGCCGAGCAGAGGCAGGAGTTTTGCTTTCATTGAGTGACTCCTGATTTTTTAACGAGATTTAATTTTTGCTAACCGCCCAAGGAAGTCATCAAAGCAACGCGATATTTTCAGGGGATACGTGCATGCACGGTAACTGACCTTCCCCATGGCTGAAACCGGAAGCTTGTTCGCGCTGAATCGGCAGGAACCGAGTGAACATATCGTTACATCCAGCATTCTGTGAAAGCCGGGATGAACGTCTAAGGATCATGAACACCACACGAAACCCGATGCAAAAGCAATGCGGTTGTGATGTTTTGAGACAAACAACGGTATTTTTTCTTGACAAAACATGGTTGTCTCTATATAATTCCAATCTTACAGCCCCGGTAAAAAAAGAAATGGCTATCAAAATCAATGACATACCGCCAGAGGGGCTTACCCTGGAACTTTCGCAAAAACTCGATTTGTTTGAAAAGGGTACTGACTTGGCGGAGTTTAAGGCCATTTTGCGTGTCAAACCGGAAGGCAGAGGCATCCTCCATTTTTCAGGGCGAATACAGGCAATTGCCATTCTTGAATGCAGCCGTTGTCTGACAAGCTTTCCCTATAACATGGACATCGACTTAAACGTTGATCTCGTCCCTGTCAAATCGCTCGCCGCGGGACCGGAGCATGAACTTGTTTCGGGAGAACTTGATATAGAGTTCTATCCAGGCGATGAAATCGACCCTGTCGAGTTTATAAAGGAGCAAATGCTCATCGCGGTCCCCTTTGTCCCGCTTCACAACACTGCATGCAAGGGGCTTTGCAGTGTCTGTGGAACTGATCTGAACAAAGCACAATGCGCTCACCAGCGGAATGGGCCCGAAGATTTCGGCTCCTTTGCTGCTTTAAAAGATTTACTAAAAAAATAGAAGGAGCATTACTAACCATGGCAAATCCAAAACACAGACATTCCAAGTCCCGCAGGGACAAAAGACGCACTCACAAACACCTCAAGGCCCCCAACCTTGCAGTCTGCCCGCAGTGCCAGGAGGTCAAACAACCGCACCATGCTTGTTTGTCCTGCGGCACCTATAATGGCCGTGAGATCGTGACAGTCCAGCAGATATAAGCAGAGGCATGCTCAAAGGCAAAGGGATGATACTATGTTTCCGTATGACCCTTTGCCTTTTATATTGTAGGGAGTCTGTATGAAGATTGCCGTTGATGCAATGGGGGGGGACAACGCGCCGCATGCAGTCATCGCAGGTGCCGTAGAGGCTGCAAGGGTGTACGGAGTCGGCGTAATCCTGGTCGGCATCGAGCAGATTGTCAGAGCTGAGTTAGCTAAGCACCCTCACGCAAAAACGCTCCCCATTGAGATTCAAAATGCCACCGAAGTCGTGGACATGCTCGATTCCCCCGCTACGGTATTTCGCAGAAAAAGAAATTCGTCCATCCGCGTGGCCAACGATCTCGTCAAAAGTGGAGAGGCATCGGCCGTAATCAGTGCGGGACATACGGGAGCCGCCATGGCAACGTCGCTCTTTGTCTTGGGGCCGCTTGAGGGCGTAGAACGGCCTGCCATTGCAACCTTCATGCCGACCATCAAAGGCACGTCCATCATCCTCGATATGGGAGCGAACGTGGACTGTAAGCCGAATCACCTCTTGCAATTCGCCGTTATGGGCGATGTCTACGCGAAGTATTTGTTAAGAATTCCTAATCCCCGTGTTGGGCTCCTTTCCATCGGGGAGGAGGAAACCAAAGGGAATGAATTGACCAAGGAAGCCTTTAAGCTTCTGACCGAAACCTCGCTTAATTTCATCGGGAATGTAGAGGGACGTGATGTCACGTCCGGCAACGCCGATGTAATCGTCTGCGACGGCTTTGTCGGGAACGTCGTGCTTAAGGTTTCCGAATCTGTTGCAGAAGCCATCGGTCTCTTTATACGAGAGGGTATCGGCAAGAGCCTGATGCGCAAGCTCGGTTATCTGCTCATGCGACCTGCGTTCGATTCGCTCAAACGCCGGGTCGACTACGCCGAATACGGCGGAGCGCCCCTCGTCGGTATCAACGGCATCAGCATCATCAGCCACGGCCGCTCGTCAGACCGGGCGATCAAGAATGCGATCCGTGTCGCAGCCGAGCTTGCAAAGAGCGAGGTGAACAAACACATCCATGAAGACATTGAAAAGAATATGGAGCTGACGAGGACTAAATGATTCAAGCACGAATAACCGGAACCGGGTCCTTTGCACCCAAGAAAATCATTACGAACCAGGATCTGGAAAAGTTCATTGATACCACCGACGAATGGATCATCGAACGAACAGGCATTAAAGAGCGCAGGGTCGCAGAAAAGGGGCAGACCACATCGGACCTTGCCTATGAGGCAAGCAAAAGGGCCATCAAAGCCGCAGGGATCGGCGTTGAAGACATCGATCTCATCTTGGTGGCGACTTTGACGCCGGACACAATCCTGCCGTGCTTGGGGTGCGTGCTCCAGGAAAAACTCGGAGCAAAAAAAGCTGCGGCCTTCGACATCTCTGCCGCCTGTTCAGGTTTTATCTTCGGGATGTCTCTTGCCAGCGCATACATCAAATCTGAAATGTATAAAAACATCCTGCTCGTCGGGGCCGAAGTCCTATCGCGCTATACGGATTGGGACGACCGTTCGACCTGCATTCTCTTCGGAGATGGCGCAGGAGCGGCAGTTATCCAACGGCATACCGGCAAGCGGGGTATTCTTTCCACGCACATCCATTCCGACGGCTCACAGGGCACCTTGATCCATGTTCCCGGCGGTGGAGCCCAGCACCCGACGTCTCACGAGACAATCCATAAACGAATGCATTTTATAAAAATGAAAGGCAATGAAACCTTTAAGGCTGCGGTGAGGGCACTGGAGAGTGTCGCACAGGAAGCATTGGAGCATAACAAGGTAAAAGCGGAAGAGATCGATTTCCTCGTTCCTCACCAGGCGAATCTGCGGATCATCCAGGCCATGGCACAACGCCTCAATATGCCCATGGAAAAAGTTGTGCTGACGCTTCCCATGTATGGCAATACCTCTGCCGCATCCATCCCCATGGCTCTCGACGAAGCGGTCCGGAGCGGCAAAATTAAAGAAAATCACCTCCTCCTCTTTGAAGCTTTCGGTGGAGGCCTGACGTGGGCTTCATCGCTTGTGCGTTGGTAGTACAAAAGTTCCAATCAGTGGGATTATTTAACGTTGATACCCTGCGGAGGATTTAATGGACTATTTGCTGACAGAAGAACAGATCATGATTCGCGACCTTGCCCGGCAGATAGCCGTAGAAAAGATCGTTCCCATTCGCGCCGAGCTCGATGAACAGAACAAATTCCCGACAGACATCATGCAAGCTTTGGCTCAGGCAGACCTCTTCGGCATTTTCATTCCCGAGGAGTACGGGGGGCTGGGCAAACAATCGCTTGAACTGTGTATCGCCGTAGAAGAGCTGTCTAAGGCCTGCGTGGGCGTTTCGACGAGCTATGCCGCCAACGCGCTCGGGACGTATCCTATCCTGCTTCACGGCTCCGACGCCCAGAAGAAAAAATATCTGCCCCACATCGCGACTGGCAAAAAGCTCGTAGCGTTCGGTCTCACGGAGGCCAACGCCGGAAGCGACGCCAGTGGCGTACAGACCACGGCAAAACTCGATGGAAGCGAGTACGTGCTGAACGGGACCAAGCAGTGGATCACGAATGGTGGCGAAGCCGAACTTTACACCATCATCGCGATCACCGACAAGGCAAAAGGTCCGCGTGGCGCATCAGCATTCATCGTGGAGAAAGGCACACCGGGATTCACGTTCGGGAAGAAGGAAAACAAAATGGGCATTCGTGCTTCGTCTACCACAGAACTTATTTTCAACAATTGCCGCATCCCGAAGGAAAACATTATTGCCAAGGAAGGCATGGGGTTCATCATTGCCATGAAAACGCTCGATAGCTCCCGCACCGGCGTGGGAGCCCAAGGCGTAGGCGTTGCGCAGGGAGCCATTGACGAAGCGATCAGATTTGCAAGGCAGCGCATCCAGTTCGGCCACCCGATCACATCGTTCCAGGCCATCCAGCACATGCTTGCCGACATGCAAACCCAAACCGAAGCGGCGCGCGCGCTCGTGTATTCCGTTGCACGCTTTATCGACAGCGGTGCAAAAGACGTTTCTCGCGCCTCCGCGATGGCCAAACTATTTGCCACCGATGTAGCAATGAAAGTAACTACCGATGCGGTCCAGGTCATGGGCGGATCGGGATACATGAAGGAATATCCAGTCGAAAAAATGATGCGCGATGCTAAAATCCTTCAGATTTACGAGGGCACGAACCAGATCCAGCGCAATGTCGTCGCACTGGACATGATCAAGGAAGCATCCAGAGCAAAGTAATCATTCATCGCGGAGTCGCCAAGGCAGAAAAAACTCATGCGAATATGAGGGCCTTCGTCTTAACTAAGGATCGGACCTATGAACATAATCGTCCTGGTGAAACAAGTTCCGGACACAGCGGAAGTCAAAATCAATCGAGAAACCAACACTCTTATCCGTGATGGGGTTCCGAGCATAATCAACCCCTTTGACATGTATGCCATCGAAGAGGCTCTGCGTCTTCGTGAAAAACATGGTGGTAAAGTTACAGCCGTCACCATGGGACCACCACAGGCCGCTGAGGCGCTAAAAGAAGCCGTTTCGCTCGGTGTTGACGAGGTCGTCCTGCTGTCTGATCGTGCATTTGCCGGTGCGGATACATGGGCCACTTCATACGTCATTTCGCAAGGGATAAAGAAAATCGCTGAATATGAATTGATCATTGCCGGCAAACAAGCAATCGACGGAGACACTGCGCAGGTGGGCCCTGAGACCGCTGATATGCTCGGCATCCCCTTTGTCGCTTATATAAAGAAAATCGAACAGATCGACGGGAACAAGATGTTGGCTGAACGGCTTATGGACGAGGGATATGACGTCGTCGAAACATCCCTTCCCGCGCTCATTACGGTCGTGAAAGAAATCAATCAACCCCGCGTCCCTTCGCTCAAGGGCAAGATGAAAGCCAAGAGCCTGAAGGTAACAAGCTGGAACGCCAAGGATATCGGCGCCGATGACAGTAAATGCGGGCTCAAGGGTTCTCCCACGAAGGTCGTGAAAATATTCCCGCCCGCGGCCCGCGGCCAGCGAGAGGTCCTGACCGGGAGCATGGAAGACCAAATCACCGCAGTCGTTTCAAAGTTGAGAGAACAATCGTTCATTTAAACAGATGCCGTTTCAGATTGCAGAAACCAGGCAAAACAGAGATCGTCGCATAATCATCAGCCTGATATCTGTTCTGGCTTGAGGAGTTCCCATGAGCGTTCGAGTCGTATCCGATAAGTGTACAAGCTGCGAAAGCTGTGTGACCGCGTGCCCCTTTGGTGCAATTGAAATGCGCGACGGCAAGGCATTCATTACCGAGGCCTGTACCATGTGCGGGGCCTGCGTTGAAGTTTGCGAATTCAAAGCAATCGAAAAAATCGACGAATCAACAGCGGCCGCCGCTGATCTTTCGGCCTATAAGGGAGTGTGGGTTTTTGCAGA
>DASPQB010000243.1:0-5442 GCA_035625205.1 Nitrospirota bacterium
CGGTCTCCAATATCGTGTACCCATGCGCCTGTGGTCTTTTCTCTAGAACGAAATCGAGCGGTAGCACCGCTGTCATGGAATGTCGTTCGCCACCGACGGTAAGGCTTCTTCCCAGGTAAATCAGCCCGCCGCACTCCGCATAAATCGGCAATCCATCTTCTGCTGCAGATTTGAGCGATGTACAAAAACCTTGGTTAGCAGCCAATTCAGCGGCCTGCGTTTCCGGAAATCCCCCGCCGATATAGAGGGCATCGATATCGTCGGGCAGTCTATTATCATGTAATGCATTTATTTCTTTGATCAGCGCCCCGTGTCGTTCGAGCTCTTCCAGGTTATCGGGATAGTAGAACTGAAATGCCCGGTCCCTGATGACTCCCACAACAACACGGCCCCCTATCCGCGAGGGCGTCTGAGCTAGCGTGCTTTCTCTCTTTTCGATTGCGGGAGCCGTGCAAGCGATATTCCACAGTGCTTCAAGATCGAGGTGGTTTTCTGCGATGGTTGCCGAAGCGTCTAGCGCCTGCCCTACCTCAGGGTGTTCGTGGAACGGCGTCAAACCCATATGACGCTCGGGAAACTCGCCGTGCCGCTGTTTCGGTACAACGCCAACGACGGGGATGCCGCTGCTCGCTGAAATCGCCTTCCGGATGACGTCTTCATGGCGATTCGACGAAACGTTGTTCAGAATAATCCCCCCGATCGAAACGTCTGCGTCATAGTGCCGCAACCCTAGAACGACAGCCGCTACCGTCGCGGAAGCCTTCGTACCGTCGACGATTAAAATAACGGGTGTCTTTAGGAGTTTTGCTAATCGGGCGGTGCTGTAAGTCCCGGACTCGTCTACGCCGTCGTACAGCCCGCGGTTTCCTTCGATGATGGCCACGTCTGCGCAGGCAGTATGGTCAGAAAAAGAACGCTGGATACTGCCCGGCTTCATCATGAACATATCGAGGTTATAACAGGGTTTTCCTGCTGCCACCCCGAGCCAGCCCGCGTCAATGAAATCCGGTCCTTTTTTAAAAACCGCAACCTGCCGGCCCCGCTTTCTCCAAGCTGCGATAATGCCGAGGGACAGGGTTGTCTTGCCAAGCCCGCCCCTCGCGGCTGAAATCACCAGCCTCGGTACGGTCTGCATTATGATTGCGGGTTTGCCGAACCTTCCGTATGCGGAATCTCGATGAAACTGCCGCCAAAATAGGAATAGACCAGTCTGCCGCCGTCAATAAGCTCGCGAATGGCGGCCTTGACCTCTTCCCTCGTTGCGCCTTCCGCCTCCATGTGCTTGGTGATATCGCCGGCCTTCATCTTCTTCTTCCCCTGGTTTTTTTCAACCAGTTCAAATACTTTTTTCGTCACTTCTGCAGCATCCATGGTCGTTCCCTCCCGGTAAATTTAGCACATCAAGAGACCGGCCCCGGATTACGTCCGGGGCCGAATCTCATTATACACCTTTCAAACCATTATTCCCACTTGAAGGTCGGCGTCATTCTGAATGTATCACGCGCAAAGGTGAAGTCATCAATGTGCTGATAGGTGAACGGTATGCCGCTTATCTTGAAGAACCGCTCCCATCCGATACGCTCGATCCACTCGCCCATGCGCTCATGCTTCCGGGCGTCCTTGGCATAGATCTCAACCAGGTGCTTCACGGCCTTGACGACCTCCGGCCAGCGCGGCGGATTGTTCGGGAGGAACGGAATAGCAAGCTTCGACATGCGGGGCACGCCGCGGGCATTGGACACCTTGCCTCCAACCCAGATGGAAATACCGTCGCCGGTCGCATCCGCGAGCGGAAGCGACGGGCACATGGTATAGCAGTTGCCGCAGTACATGCACCGCTCTTCCTTGATCTTCACGGACTTGGTCGCAGGGTTCGGGCTGATGGCGCCCGTGGGGCATGACGCAATGGTCGTGGGGATCTCGCACTGGTTCGCCAGCGTCGCCTCATTCACCTTCGGGGGCTTGCGGTGAATGCCGAGGATCGCGATATCGGAGCAGTGGACTGCGCCGCACATATTGAGGCAGCATGCCAGTGCGATCCTGACCCTTGCCGGAAGCGATTTTGTCGTAAAGTATTCATGAAGTTCGTCCATGACCGCCTTCACAACGCCGGAAGCGTCCGTGGCCGGCGTATGGCAGTGTACCCAACCTTGGGTATGGACTACGTTGCTGATGCTGTAGCCGATGCCGCCGACCAAGTGGCCGCGTTTCTTGAGCTCGGCCTTGAGGGGCTCGACTTGTCCCTTCTCAGGGAAGAACTCGACGTTGTGACGGGTCGTGTAGCGGAGATGCCCGCCGCTGAACTTCTCGGCGATGTCGCATATTTCGCGGATGTAATCGGTGCTGACGAGACGGGGCGTGGCCATGCGCACCGTGTACAATTCATCGCCGGTCTCGGACACGTGCTTCATCGTGCCCTTGTCGATCATTTCATGGTATTTCCACTTCCCGTAGTTTTTCGCGATCACGGGAGGCAGGAATTTATGATAATCAGGTGAACCAATATCTGTTATTCTCTTCGGTTTGTCAGCCATTATTGGTATTCCTCCTTGGAATTATTCGAGTCAGTGCACGCTTACTTCACTTCTTCCTGTGACCAGAACACATAGGGGTTTGTTCTCGGCGCCTTCACCATCTGCGGCACGGGCGGCAGACCGGTTGCCTCCAGCATGGACTTCATGCCAAGGCGGTCGACAAGTTCTCCGATACGTTCGCGGTTCTTACCGTGCTCGTCCCACCATTCCCAGAGCTTGCGGATGAGATCTTCCAGGTTATCGTAGGGGGCTTCGAGCTTCATGAAGGGAACAATGACCCAGCTCATCAGAGCGCCGGTCACGATCGGGGCCTTGCCGCCTAGCATGATGGTCGCGCCTTGATCTTTGCCGGGGCGCAGCGCCTTGGGCATGCGGTTGATGCAGTGCATGCAGCGCGTGCAATCCTTGTCATTGATCTTGAGCGTGCTGCCGTCCCAGTTCATGCACTTGGTGGGACACATGTCGGTCACTTCCGTCTTGATGTCCATATCCTTGGCGCAGTTTTTTACTTCGGCCTGATCGATCCGGATATTATCGCGCCAGGTCCCGATGATCGACAAGTCGGCACGCGCTACGGAAGCGGTACAGTCGTTGGCACAGCCGGACACTTTGATCTTGAATTTATAGGGGAATGCAGGACGATGGAGCTCGTCCTGAAACTTGTGGGTTAACGTGTGGCAGATCAACATGGAGTCGATGTTCGAGAACTCGCACCGGGCCTTGCCCACGCAGGAACTCGGGGTACGGAGGCATGAACCGGAGCCGCCGAGGTCCCAACCCTTTGCCGTCGCCTCGGCAAAGATGGACTCGAGCTTATCGGTCTGCGTGCCGAGCAGGATCAGATCGCCCGTGGAGCCGTGGGTATTCGTAAGACCGCTTCCATACTTGTCCCAGATGTCACATAATTCCCTGAGGGCCTGGGAGGTATAGAAAAGGCCTGCTGCCGCGTTAATACGAACCGTATGGAAGTGAGCAACGCCGGGAAACTCTGCAGGCAAATCGCAGTAGCGCCCGATCACTCCGCCGCCGTATCCAAGTACGCCGACAATGCCGCCATGCTTCCAGTGGCCTACCCTGTCTTTGTACGATCTTTCGAGAATTCCGAGAAGATCTTTCGCAGACTCCTTTTTCACTGCTGCCCTCTTAATTTCTTTTACGAAACTTGGCCATTTGCCTTTTTCGAGGTCGTCAAGCATCGGTGTTTTACCATCACTCATTAGGAAATCCTCCTTAATAGAATTATCACGCAAAATGTAGCCGTTTCTGGGAAGCTTATGCTTTTGCTGAACAAAAATCAAACAGGATCATGCTTTCCGGTACCATGCTCCAGTACTTCCTGAAATCCGCGGAAAACATGTTGCCGGTTAAGGTATAGCGAGCCCCCCTTTCTGGATAAAATTTATAGAAAATGCAAAGATGAAAACAGTAGAGCGAAGTGTATTGGTAATAAAATCTATTACCATAATTCCCAACAGATTTTACGTGAATATATTTTTCGGATTAGAGAAGAGATTGTATGCGCAGCAACAAGATTAGTCAAATAAAAAATACTAATCGAACCATAATCCGGTATAATTTTCGTCATTTAGCATAGAATAAAACAATTGTATAAATACGATAATTTACAATTAGTTGCTTCATAGAATTTAAACCATATTTTCAGATGCAAATAAATTGCCAGTGGACGGATTAAGCGCTTCCATCATAAGCCACACGTATCAAGACCCTCTCTTAAGCAATAAGCTGTTAGCACATTGTTTAACGCGATATCCTTGCAAGAAAAAGAGAAAAAAGTAAAAGACACTTAAAAGTCATAAACTTTCCCACTCCCCAAGGTTAACCTAAGGGGAATTCTGGGACGTTTCGGTAATTTGTGGTAGCATAAAGTGTAACTGCCTTGCAATACACAAGATCGAACTCGCTATAAGCCGTTCACCATCCGACGTTGACATGGCCCGCACCTTTTGTTATCATGGACGACATAATTCATTCTTAAGGAGTGTGGTGACCATGGTTGAAGCTAAAGTAACGCTCGTGAAAGACATGCATTTTTCAGGAAAGGCATCATCTGGACATACGCTCAACATGGATGCAGACGATGTGTCGGGGGGGCACAACACCGGTTTTCGGCCCACGGAGCTCTTGCTCGTAGGGTTCGGCGGTTGTTCGGGCATGGATGTGATATCAATCCTGAGGAAAAAACGTCAACCCGTCGTCGGACTGGAGATCAATGTCAAGGGAGAAAAGACCAAAGATTATCCGAGTGTATACAAGGAAATTCATATCGAATATGTGGTCCGAGGCCGGGGTGTCGAGAAAGAAGCCGTGGAACGTGCAATCAAGCTGTCCCTGGAAAAATATTGTTCAGTCGGAGCAACGCTCGCCAAGACGGGAACGATAACGCACAGTTACAAGATCGTGGAGGATTAACGTATAGTAGCAAGTTCCCATCCATCAACTGTTTCCCGTGAAAGATGATATTCCTCCATCAGCCCTTCAACTTTTTGATGCTCTCCAATTCCTTCTTCAACATGTCAATCTGAAGCTGTAGATCGATGAGACGGTCGGCAATGGGGTCAGGGATATGGATATGATCGAGGAGCGCTTCGTCAGGCACTCGCTCGTCTTTGATCCGTACGATCCGCCCCGGTATGCCGACCACGGTCGAGTGGTCCGGGACGTCCTGGAGCACTACCGAATTCGCGCCGATTTTTACATAGTCTCCGATTTTAATGGGACCTAGCACCTTCGCGCCGGCGCCGACAACAACATGGTTGCCCAAGGTAGGATGACGCTTCCCGCGCTGTTTGCCGGTCCCTCCCAGTGTGGTGCCCTGGAAGAGAGTGACATTGTCGCCGATTTCTGTGGTTTCTCCTATCACCACGCCCGTGCCGTGGTCGATAAACAG
>DASPQB010000244.1:0-11084 GCA_035625205.1 Nitrospirota bacterium
TCACACCAATCACGAACGTCGCATCGGGGTCCTTGGCCGGGGCGGAGATGAGTACCTTCTTTGCGCCAGCGGTCATGTGCTTCCCGGCGCTCGCTTTGTCCAGAAAGAGGCCGGTAGACTCGATCGCGATGTCTACCTTCAGATCCTTCCACGGTAGTTCCGCGGGATCTTTCTTTGCAGCGACGGCGATCTCCTTGCCGTCCACGATAATCTTGCCGTCCCCCGCCTTGACGTCATGGGGGAACTCGCCGAAAATAGAATCCCATTTCAGGAGATGAGCCAGCGTTTTTGCATCCGTGAGATCGTTGATCGCCACAATCTCGATGTCCTTATTGCCTTGCGTCGCGCGGAAAACATTTCTGCCGATCCTGCCGAATCCGTTGATACCAACTTTTACCGCCATGATAGCCTCCTTGGAAAAATAGTTGCAAGTAGACACTTGTACGAACTTAGGGCATGCAGAGTGATTCTCTTGCCCCTTGCGACATGACTCTTGCCCTTTTTTTCAGTCGATTTTATTCATCACCAGCCCCGTCAGGAGCTTGGGATAAAAGTATGTCGCTTTCTGGGGCATGCGCTCGCCTTCTGCAGCGACCTCCTGCACCTCATGAACTTTGGTGGGGTTCATGAAGAAGACGAGTTCGACGTCTCCATTGTGGACTCGCTTATCCGCTTCATCGGCGTCTTTGATGTATTCAATATTGAGCCCCAGTTTGTGTGTCTCCATCTTGATTCCGAGCAGTCTATCGATTATGAGGTGGTGCAGGATCGAGACATCCAACCGCCTGTAGGCAGGCGATTTGGCCGGGAGCAGGTCGTCCAGGTCTTCCTCGTGTCTCAGGGTTAGCAGATAGTAGCTGTGTTCTCCCTTGACCCGCATGCCGAAAACGTGGGAGCTTTCCGCCCGGTGGGCCATGGTGTCCAGGATCGTCCGGAGATCCCTGGCTTCCGATTTTTTGTTGAAATCGATTCGTTCGATGTCGAAGAAGCGGTTCAGGTCGTTCTCGAACCTGCGCGGTTCAAAGTTCGTCAGATTGAAGAGCGCACGATGCGCTGGAAGAATAGTGAGCCCAGGGTCTTCGAGGCGGGCCATGAACATGGAAACGTAATTATACCCTTCCTCGCCCGTGAACGAACCAGCTGCTTTGCGTCGTTCGTTTCTATAATTTAATGCTGTATCGTAGCGGTGGTGGCCGTCGGCGATGAATATCTGCTTGTCCGCCATTTCACGCACGATTGCCTTGATTTCCTTCTTGTCACTTAGGACCCAGGTGCGATGGACCACGTTGTCGCTGCTTTTTACTTCCAGTTCGGGCTTCTCGCGGACCTTCCCGAGGATGTGCGAAACGTTACCCCGGGGATCGGAGAAAATTGAGAATATCTGGCTGAAGCTCGCCTTGCACGCTCTGAGCAAGTTAAGGCGGTCTGTCTTGGGACCGGACAGTGTCGTCTCATGGGGCATGACGACGCCCGAGTCGTAGTCCTCGATCCTCACCAGGCCGATAAACCCGCGCAGTTTTTTAACAGACCCGCTGACCGTGAACTCCATTTCATAGACGTAGAAGGCCGGCTCCTTGCCCTGCTTCAGTATATTCTTACGCGACCATTCTTCGAGGGCAGCCGCTGCCCGGGTGTATCGGCTGTCCTCTTCTGTGTCGCCGGGACTTGCAAGCCCGTATTCTAGCCGAATCACATTATAGGGGTTCTTCCGGTACAAATCCTGTTGCTCTGCTGATGATATGATGTCGTAGGGCGGACAGACGAGAGCGCCTAGGCTGCCTGCTTTTGCCTGATCATATACAATTCCCCGAAAGGGGACTATGGTCGCCATTTTACGCTGTCCTTGGGTTCCCTGTCGTCAGGCCGGGAATATACCTTAAAAGACTTTCTTTATATCATAGCGGCTGATTTATTGTCAATAGATTTCAGGCAGAAACAGTTGATTGCGGCCGCCTGGGCTGCCGCCCTGTCTCTGTAGAATTACTAACCGCGGGGCAAATGCGTTATCATTTCCGGGGGGTTAAAACCTTTTACAGGAAGACGATACTGACCAAGGAAAAGGGTTGCTGTTATGAACGGATAGTTGCATGAAATAGCAATAATAGCGCTTGACCGATTAATTGAGGTAATTTCAGATTCGACATCCTAAGCTGGAATGAAGGCAGCATTGGAAGGAAAGCGCATTTGATCGCGGCGAGCACCGGCCCCGGTCAAATAGGGGAGAGGTGACAGCATTACCGGCTCAAGTATGTTTTTTCCTCATTGTTTCAACGATATGGTTGAATTCCTCAGGTGTGTCCATGTCGAGCACGACACCTTCATCGCCGGTATCGATCAATACGACCCTATGCTGTTCTTTCCTGATGATGTCCCGGAGAGTGCCTCCGCAGCGCAGGTCCTGCACGACGCTTTTCGGAAAAAGGCTGGGGTGGCCCCGTCGTCCATTGTAACAGGGGATGACGATTTTGTCCGGGAGGTTCAAGTGTTCAGTGATTAACGCTTCGATTGTCTCAGGCCTCACGAGGGGATGGTCTGAGAGGCAAATGAGCACACCGGACGTTGAAGGGCTTAGTGCTGTCAGCCCGGCCTTGACCGACTCCGCCATATCACTGTCCTTTGATGTATTTACGGCGAAGATGAGGGGAAGGCCTCGAAGCGTATCCACGATCCCGTTGTCTTCTGCGGTCACCACAACCACGATTTCCGTTATCCGCGCGGCCTGGAGCGCGTCGATACAGTGTCTGATGACCGGCTTTTCATCGATCAGGAGAAGCTGTTTGGTCCGTCCCATCCTGCTGGAGGAGCCTGCTGCGAGAAGCAGCGCCGATACCCTGAGACCCATTTGCCCTCCGTCGTTCTATGATCTGCGCCATGATGCTCACGGCGATCTCCTCGGGTGTGACCGAACCGATAGGCAGACCCACAGGGATTACGACCCGACCGATATCTTCCCTCGGAAAACCGACGTCTTCGAGCGCCTTAAACAGCAGGGCTTTTTTGCGTCTACTGCCGAGAAGGCCGATATAGGTAGCCTTGGTCATGAGTGCAGCTTTGACGGCATCAAGGTCGTGATTATGGCCCCGCGTAGCCACGACTACAGCTGTGTCCTTCTCGATGGGGATCTGTTCGAAGGCACGGGTAAATTCATTGACCACTATGTCCGTTGCATCGGGGATGTTTTCCCGGTTCGCGAATTCCGCTCGGTCATCGACCACAGTCACACGGAAACCCGTGAAACGAGCAAGCTTGGACAGTGTCTTCCCTATATGGCCAGCGCCAAGGACCACCAGATGCGGTTCGAGCAAAACCGGTTCGACATAGACGAGGACCGTGCCGCCGCACACGAGACCCCCTTCCTGCTCTGTAAGCTCGAAGGGCAGGGTCATCGGATTGCCGTCCCTCATGGCCATGCGCGCCGCCTGAACCACGTCGGCTTCGAGGCAACCTCCGCCTAAGGTTCCCATGGTCGAACCGTCGTCGCGCACCAGCATTTTGGCGCCCTGCTTCTGGGGCGACGAACCGCGGCACTCGACGATGGTCGCGATCGCGGAGGTCCTGCCCATACGCTTGAGCCTGAGGACTTCTTCGTAAATCTGCATGAATCACCTCGCCAAAAGATAAAAAAAGCAACACTGGGGGGATAGCATTGCTACCTTTTCCGCTGCTGCAGGTGCTGTTGTTTTAGGCAGTCCTCAGCGCCGCCATTACCGTTTCCGGCTTCATCGGCAGCTGTCGTACCCGAGCACCGGTAGCCTTGAATACGGCGTTCGCCACCGCAGGCGCAATGGGCGGCAGGCCGGGTTCGCCGATGCCGCCTAACTTCTCATTGCTCTTGATGATATGAACGTCCACGTCGGGCGCCTCGTTCATGCGCAGGAGTTTGTAGTCGCTGAAGTTCTCGGATTTTATCCCGCCGTTGGCGATCTCGATCTTCTCCTTGAGGGCTGCGGAGAGGCCCATGGTAAGACCGCTCATGATCTGGGCCGTGACTATTGCCGGGTTTATGGTCGGACCGCAGTCAACGGCGCAGGTTGCCTTGTGAACGTTGATTGTCCCGCTGTTTTTATCGACAGAGACCTCGGCCACGTGGGCGACATAGCTTCCGAAGGAGAAGTGGTACGCAATACCCCGCGCCTGTCCTCGTGTTAGTGGCTTGCTCCAGCCAGCTTTTTCCGCGGCGACCTCCAGTACCCTCCGTGCGCGCGGATGATTTTTCAGCAGTCCGATCCGGAACTCGAGGGGGTCCTTTTTTGCTGCAACAGCAAGCTCGTCCACGAAGCTCTCGACCGTGAACGCGTTATGGGAACTACCCACGGAGCGCCAGAACCCGACAGGCACGGCGGAGTCGAATCGAACATACTCGACTGCCACGTTCGGAACTTCATATTCCATGTTCTCAACACCTTCCACCGCGGCGTTGTCGATGCCGTTCTTCATCATCTGAGGGAACACGCGGGCAAAAATGGATGGACAGATGATCTTGTGCGACCAGGCGGTGACGTTACCATCGGCGTCGAGCGAGGCCTGTATCCTCGTTGCGTTCATAGGACGGTAAAAGTCGTTCTGGATGTCCTCTTCCCGTTTCCAGACGAGTTTCACCGGTTTACCCGTTGAGAGGGACAACAGCAGTGCCTCCTCCACAAAGTCCCGTTCAAAACGTCTCCCGAAGCCGCCGCCGAGAAACGTCGTGTGTACATGGATCTGCTCCGGCTTTAATCCCGTGATCTGAACGGCCAACGCCAGGACGCCTGACTGGTTCTGTGTCGGCGCCCAGATATCGCAACCGTCGCCACGAACCTGTACCGTGCAATTCATCGGCTCCATGGTCGCGTGTGACAGATAGGGTAGGAGGTAGACGGACTCAATTTTTTGAGATCCCGAGGCGAACGCCTTGCCCACATCGCCGTCATTGCGCGCCATGATTCCTTTCGTTTCGAACTTTCCGGTAAATTCCTTTGTCAGAGATTCCGTGCTCAGTTGGGGATATTTAGCGTTTTGCCAATCCGGTTTCAACGCGTCTCGGCCTTTCCAGGCAGCCTCGATTGTGTCTGCGCAGACGGCCATGCCGCTATGAATCGGCACAACAGCATGGACGCCGGCAACAGCTTGGGCCGCATCCTTCTTGTAGGAAACGAGGTCCGCACCGTAAGCGGGCGGCCTCGCAATGGCGGCATAGAGCATGCCGGGCACAAAGGCGTCTATCCCGAATTGCGCGACGCCGTTCACTTTTGCATGCATGTCCAGCCGCGGAATTTCTTTGCCCACGTACCGGAACTGGGATTCTTTCTTGAGCATGGGATTTTGCGGGACTTCCAGATTTGCCGCTTCCTTCGTGAGCTGGCCGTAGGTAAGCATTCGGTTGCTCCTGATATGCCGCACCTTCCCCTGATCAACAGCGCACTCCTTGACCGCTACTTCCCATTCACGCGCCGCTGCCATAAGAAGCATCTCGCGTGCTGCCGCACCGGCCTTCCTGAGCGGTTCAAACATATGGCGGATACTGGAACTGCCTCCCGTGGCCTGGCTGCCCCATTCCGGGTCCTTATACGCATCGCTGGCAGGCGCAACCTGCATGCGAATGTTTTTCCAGTCCGCATCCAGTTCGTCGGCAACGATCATGGGCAGCGACGTATATACGCCCTGGCCCATTTCGGATTTGCTCACGGTCACTATGACCGTATTATCAGGCAGCACTTCAAGCCAGACATTCGGCCGGAAAGCGGAACCGCTCTTCTCCAGTTCAGCAGCTGAGAGCAGCCGGAACCCGGTGGAGGTCGCGGCAACGGCAATGGCTAGGCCGGAGGCGGTAACCTTCAGAAACTGTCTTCGAGTGAGGTCGGGCTTCATTTTTCCCCTCCTTCTGAAGCGAGGCGGATGGCGCTCTTGATCTTCGGGTAGGTTCCGCAACGGCAAAGGTTGCCGTTCATGTGCTGGATGATTTTTGCCTCGCTGGGATGCGGATCTTCGGCGAGAAGCGAGGCTGCCTGCATGATCTGGCCTGGCTGACAATAGCCGCACTGGGGGACCTGCTCTTTGATCCAGGCCTGCTTTACCGGGTGGTTTTCCGGAAGCCCTTCAATCGTGGTGATCTTCTTGCCCTGCGCGCTCCCCACGGGAGTCTGGCACGACCGTTCCGCTTTACCGTCGATATGAACGGTGCAGGATCCGCACATGCCGATACCGCAGCCGAACTTGGTCCCCGTGAGCTGGAGCCGCTCCCTGATGACCCACAGCAGAGGCACGTCCGAAGCCACATCAACTTCATACGTTTTACCGTTGATTGCAAGGCTGATCATATAACACCTCCCTGAGATGAGATGCATATTTTTGCAATGATAACGATGGATTTATTGTGCAGATAGGACAAGGCCGCCTCCGGATCGAGGCTCTTGGAAAATCTTATCATTTGATGGACGAATGTCAAGCGCGGAACAGCTAAATTACTCCCTAAGTAGCAGAAATAATGTGGGCAACCCTGTCGTTATGCGAGCCATGCACTATTTCTGTCAGAAATCATTGACCGAATCTATGAGGTTTCGTAACCTGCCGAAGTCCCTTCGGTTGAAGTCGATGACAAGCCTCGTCAGCGAGATTACGTCTGCATCATCCAGCTCTTCCGGGAGCGCACCCGACTGCACGATTCCGCCGTGAGGCAGAAGGATGTCGTCAAAACGTTCCTTTAACGTGCGGATGTTTGCTTCGCTGATCGCTGAAGTGATCCGGAAGACAAGTTGCCCGTTTACGTATCGCATGCTATGGTAGCGGCTGTAGAAACGATTGATTTTCGCCACAGCTGCCTCTATGGAGTCGACGCGCTCGAAGAGTGCGAGATCGGTTTTGCTGATGTAGTTGCGCTGCAGCAACCCCTTATCCATGAATTTGCTGAATTCGGACCAGTAGGAGTGTGTAGGATCGTCCACAAGGATGAGTGGCAGGGGGTTGCGCTTTCCCGTCTGAACAAGCGTCAGTGTTTCCATGGCCTCGTCAAGAGTGCCGAACCCGCCGGGAAAGAGCGCCACAGCGTCGGCTTCCTTGAGAAACGCGACTTTTCGGTTGAAGAAGTACTTATACGTGATGAGCCGTGGGTTGCCCATAAGCACGGGGTTAGGCTTCTGTTCGAACGGCAGGCGGATATTTACGCCGAAGGAATGCTCGGGCCCGGCGCCTTCGTTTACGGCCTGCATGATGCCTCCACCGCCACCGGTGATCACCATATATCCGGCCTCGGCCAGCTTCTGGCCGAACAGTCTCGCCAGCTCGTAGATCGGCTCCTCAGGCTGGGTGCGCGCAGAGCCGAAGACCGTGACTTTGCGTTTATTACGGTAGGGACCGAAGACTTTGGACGTGAACCGCATCTCCTTAAGCGTGGTGTTCATAAGCTTAAGGTCCGCGCTCTCGTCGTCTTCCTGACCGGCCTTGAGCGCGGCAAGGATCATTTCGCGGACGTATTCAGGACGTTGTATGCCATCCGCCAGGGCGATGAGTTTGTCGATGGTCTCATCCACGGGGCCGTTCTGTTTGTTAAAGTGCAGTTTCATCAACGCTGTTAATCTCCTTAAAGTTGTTTCGGTCTGATGCAATACATTCTACATATAACTTCAAAAGCACGTGCACAGTCCGTAGGGAAATAATAAGACATTCTCCCTTGTTTGTCGAGAGGATATCCATTGCTTCCGCCGGTGAAACGATATCGCGATTTTCTTTGGGATCTGCTATGCGCTTCGACAATTCCGGATATCAGGCGCCACACTGATCCGATTGTGCACGCAGGTCGATATTGACTCCCTGTATGACATTGTCAATGATGCGGCAAGCGCCGCTCTGTGATAAAATAGTCAAGACGGTCGAATCGCAGGAGAGGCGTATCATGACAGACATTCTGGAAAAGAGTGTTGGGAAAACGCTCATCCGTCTGGTCTCAGCCGACCTCACGGAGCGCGATGTTGATGCCATCGTGAACGCGGCGAATAGCCGTCTCCAGCACGGCGGCGGCGTGGCAGGTGCAATCGTAAGGAAAGGTGGCCGGATTATCCAGGACGAGAGCAATAGGATCGGCTACGTGCCGGTGGGAAGTGCGGCGATGACGACCGGAGGGAAGTTAAAGGCGCGGTTGGTGATCCATGCCGTTGGGCCGCGGATGGGTGAGGGGGAGGAGGACACGAAGTTGAGGAAGGCGATTAACAGCGTGCTGGCCCTCGCTGAGGAGAAGAAACTCAGGAGCATTTCCATTCCCGCCATCAGCGCCGGGATCTTCGGGTTCCCGAAGGACCGGTGTGCCGCGATACTCGTCGCCGAGACAGCGGCATTCCTGAAATCCAACCCTGCTACCTCACTGGAACTCACCGAGTTCTGCATCTTCGATGAGGAAGCATTCGGATTTTTTAAACGAGCGATTGAGAGCATTTAGCCCGCTTCGGAGTTCCTCGCGGCGTCAAGCCAGAAACAGCATGAGTACTTCACCGCGTCGCGCCCCGCAAGCTCCGGCCCGATTTTGGCATACCCTCATTATTCCTTCCACGCGGAAATGTCAAGCATGAATACGTCACCGAATGGACGATGAGTCCCGCATAAGCCCCGGCTAAAATATCACTGAGAAAATGGTAATTTGTCACAATGAGGGCAAGTGCCAGAAGAGTCAGACACGCAATATAAAAGGATTGGTAGCGTGGATAATAAATCGAAAGTGCGATCGTAAGGACCGTAAACACGGCCATGTGACCTGAAGGGAATCCACTGAAATTTGCAGAACCATGAAACCAGTGGAATTCGTTGGCAGTGGGATGGTGCAGCCAGTACCTTGTATTGATCCTTCCGAAGACAAATTTTGCAATCACCTTGACGACATGGGCAAGAGGCACAGTAATGGCAATCAACTGAAAGAATCTCGTATGGGTATTGTAAATGTTTTTCCGAGTAAGGTAGAAAAAAATTATCCATGCAGTGACTGTGATGAGGCCTACCAAGAGAGGCAAAAAGTCAGGAATATCTGTTGAGAAAAAAGAGAGGAGATTGCTGAACAACCATACATGCTTAACGAGGAGGGCTACACGCGTGTCGAGAACGGCATGGCTCGCCGCGATGAGCACTACGACCAGCAAAGAACTGGTGCAGGTCTTTTTCCAAGTCATACCGCGGAACTCCGCATGATACGATAACACGTGATCACCGTTTTTTCTGCCTCATAATATTGACCAGGAGAGTGCTCATGATTGCTCTTCGACGAATCGGTGAGATTCCATGGTTGCTATGCCGAGTTATGTCCCGGAAGCATTTCAGGAAAAGATGCCTCAGGTAGGCATTTACGTGATCCAGGCTGGTGCGCGCAGTTGAAAAAATCACGCATTTGCTTCCTCTGGGGTCTGCCTCCTCGGGGCTTTCCTGAAGGAAAGGGCATCCCTTCTCCCAACATCACTTGTTCGATTCCTTCCTACAGCTTAAATAGACAAATATGTCGAAGTCTTTTCAATTGGCGCCGCCGGTCGGAATCTAGCTGACAGGGCGATGTCCCCGGAGGATTTTGAGGGCGACACTCATGAAATTGACTCCAGCACGTAGTAAATGGATTTTACGGGAAAAACCTAGCAGTGTCAAGGATGGCCTTGTCGGTGGTAAGTCAGTATGATGGGGTCTACGCTGGGTAATGTTGTGAGACTGCGGGTATGCTACGGACTTAAGGCCCCTGGGCGACCGCTTTTTTACCTATAACCCAATAAGACACCTTTTTCGAATAAGCAGAGACGTCTCTTCGAACACGGTGCAAATGTCTTTCATGATAAATCATAAATCTCCATGCGGCATACTTCGGCTAATACTCCCACCTTGCAAATCCATTGAGAAACGTTGGCCATTCCGCTAATCGGCCATATGAACGGAACGAAATAAGCGATCAAAAGCTACGAGTATGCTCATGGGCGTTATTTTGCCATTGGCAGATACTCCCGTTGTAAACTCACCCGTGAGTAAATGGAGGTCATATTTCTAAGGCAAGCAACCTGCTAGTTGTTTTGGCAGGATTCGCTCAGTCATTGGTTCAAATGCCGCCCTTGATCTATGGTTCGTGGCATTTGACAGGGCACGGGCCAGGAGCTATATTAAACAATCAACGTAAAAATTCGCAGTCCAAACGTGGAGACCGGTATGCGGATCAGAGCCATCCGTTGCTCCACTCCATCCTTGGCGAGGTGATGGATGCGCTTTCCGGACCGTCGGTGTTGAAGGGAGCACGAAATGGTGAAAGGGTTCAGGCTGGGAGACTTTGAACTGACTTGGCTGAACGGTGGACGCTTCGAGCTAGATGGCGGCGCCATGTTCGGCGTGGTGCCGAAAGCGCTGTGGTCAAAGAAGTATCCTTCCAATGAAGACAACACGATCCCCATGGTCGCGTGGCCACTGCTGATAAAAACCCGCTCTTCCCTGGCTCTTGTCGAAACGGGTTTGGGGAACAAGCTTACGGAAAAGCAGAAAAAAATATACAAAGTCAGTGACGAAGGAAACCTTGTGGAAGAATTGCGTAGTCTCGGCATAGAGCGGGAAGATATCGATTATGTTATCCTGACCCATTATGATTTCGACCACGCAGGGGGAGTTGTCATGAAGGAAAATTCTGGAACGTTGTCCCTCACGTTCCCCGGAGCAAAGCACATCGTGCAAAGAAAGGAATGGGAAGATGTTCTCAATCCCAATATGCGGTCGGTCAACACCTTCTGGCCGATAAATTATGAGGTCCTGAAGCAAAGCAGAAACCTCGAATTGGTCGAGGGTGAGACCGAGGTCGAACCGGGAGTCCGGGTCATTCTCTCGGGCGGGCACAACCGAGGATTTCAGCTCGTCAAAATTGAATCGGGCGGCAACAGTGCGTTACACATGGTTGATCTGCTCCCCACGCACGCTCACTTCAATCCGTTATGGATCATGGCTTACGACAATTTCCCCCTGGAGTCAATCGCCGCGAAAGAACTCTGGGAAAAAAGAGGCATCGAAGAGAAAGCGTGGTTTACATTCTACCACGATCCCTTCGTGCTGGCCTGCAAGTTCGACGAGAAAGGCACTATTCTGGAGAAATGGCCGGATACGGCCGAATGAGT
>DASPQB010000245.1:0-15885 GCA_035625205.1 Nitrospirota bacterium
CCACGGTCTTGCAGGAGATCTTGCGGCAAAAGAAAAGGGCGAATCCGGAATGATTACCGGAGATTTAATCGAGAAGATTCCACAAGCGATGCAGGAAACGACCGAATCAACAAAATAATGATTGGCTTATGGTGCCCTATCAAATCGCAGAATATACTGTGAATACCGGTGGCTAAATTTAATTACTGTAAGAGGTTTTTATGTTGACTGCAAAAGACATCATGACAAAAAAAGTAATAACCGTGACGCCTGACACTTCGATTGAGGACCTCTCATCCCTCCTCGTCAAGAACGAAATCAGCGGCGTACCAGTCGTTGATGATTCAGGAATGCTTTATGGCATCGTAACCGAGAACGACCTCATCTCGCAGAATAAACGGCTTCATATTCCGACCGTGGTGAGCTTTCTTGATGCCGCAATCTATCTGGAAAGTTCAAAGAAATTCGAACAGGAAGTGAAGCGATTAACGGCGACAAAAGTCAGAGAGATCTGCACCCGCAAAGTCGTTACCATAACTGAAGAGGCAACAGTTGTGGATATCGCCACGCTCATGGCTGAAAAAAAAATTCAACTGCTCCCGGTGGTCAAAGCCGGCAAGGTCATCGGTATCGTGGGAAAGCGTGATATGGTCAAGGCAGTAGCGAGACAGGCCGAATAGTGTTCAGCGTAATCACTACAAACCAGGAGCAAACCTGGAAGATCGGGAAAATGCTTGGCGCACGCCTCGAAGCCGGAGACACGGTATGTCTCTATGGCGACCTCGGGGCGGGAAAAACGAGTTTTTCCTACGGAATCGCCTTGGGGCTTGAGGTGGAGGACCAATATATAACAAGCCCTACGTTTACGTTCGTGAATGAGTACGAGGGCAGGGTACCGCTGTATCACATTGACCTTTTCCGGCTGAAAGATGTCGACGAGCTGGAAAATATTGGTTTTGAGGAGTACCTCGATTCAGACGGCGTAACGGTGATCGAGTGGGCCGACAGGGCCGAGAATGAACTGCCCGAAGAGTGTTTAAGCGTTTATTTATCGTATGTGAACGAGAATAGTCGGGAGATAGGCTTCCTTGCTGAAGGGGAGCGTTACCAAGAGATAGTAGACGATTTGAACCGCGAGCTAAAGATAAATAAGCCTGACTCAACGAAAGACTCAATGCAGAATGGAGACATCTTGCTCGGGTCTTAGGCGGCCTCGGCCAGCAAGCAAGTGATTTGCACAATACTGGTGAATGGATGAGATGAAGAAGATCGGCATCATAGCAAAGGATATCCCTGCGGCGTTGAAGGCCGCAAAGAAGCTGACGGTTTGGCTTGAGTCACGTGGCAAAAAAGTATTTATCGACAATGACACAGCTGCGTCTTTAAAAAAACAGGGATATGAATTCGCAGAATTGCCGGCCCTTGTTGAAATGCTGATCGTACTCGGTGGTGACGGGACGCTTCTGTCCGCGGCACGGCATGTAGCCGACGCTCACACGAACGTACCAATATTCGGAGTCAACCTGGGGAGCCTCGGTTTCTTGGCAGAAGTCTCGCATGACGAGCTTTACGACAATCTCGAAAAAGCCATGGCCGGAAAGCTTGAAACGGAAGAGCGGATGATGCTTGCAACCAGTGTCATCCGAGACGGAAGACGAATCGCTGGATACCGTGTGTTGAACGATGCAGTGATCAATAAGGGCGCACTCGCGCGCATGATGCAGCTGAAAATTACGGTAAGCGACGGATACCTGACTACGCTCAAGGCAGATGGTCTTATCGTTGCAACGCCGACGGGATCTACCGCTTATTCGCTTTCCGCTGGCGGACCCATCATCCATCCTGCAATCCACTGTTTTGTCGTGACGCCCATATGTCCCCATACGCTCTCGAACCGGCCAATTGCCTTGCCCGATACCGTCGTGGTCAGCGTATGCCTAACTTCCCAGAGCGAAGATGTGTCTCTCACCCTGGACGGCCAGATCGGCTTCCCGCTCAAGATGAATGATGTGGTGGAGATCGAGCGGTCCCGGTTTAAGATGAGGTTTATTAAACATCCTGCAAAAAGTTACTATGAAATTCTCAGGACAAAGCTTAAGTGGGGGAATTAGCATCACGTTCAAGGTTCATAAGTCATCATGCAGAGATAGGTGCATAACATGGACGAAGATCAACGGGCGCTTTTGGACATTGTAACGCAGGTAAAGGGGCATCTTGAATTTCAGAAAGCTCTTGGCGTGCGAGCGCTCGCAGTACCGTCACGTGTTGACGACAAAACCAACATTGCGGCACGAACCAGTAATAATAATCTCGATGCAGGACTCTCCGGTAGGGAAAGTGCGATAAAGCAAAATCCCTCTTTTGTGAAAAGGCATGAGGAGGAAAGTGTCTCAGTCTCACCTTCTTCTCTCGACTCGATAAGAGAGGAATTAGGGAATTGCATCCGGTGCAAGCTGAGTCAAGACAGGAACGCCATCGTCTTTGGCGAGGGCAACAGTGAGGCTAAGCTCGTTTTTATAGGAGAAGGACCTGGCTATGAAGAGGACCAGCAGGGAAGGCCATTTGTCGGAGAAGCAGGTCAGTTATTGACTGACATAATCATCAAGGGGATGAAGCTTAAGCGGGAAGAGGTATATATTTGTAACGTCGTAAAGTGCAGGCCTCCGAACAATCGAACCCCGGAGTCGGACGAAATTAATGCCTGTGAGCCGTTTCTCCGGAAGCAACTCCTGGCAATCAAGCCAAAGGTGATCGTTACCTTGGGGAACGTCCCCACCCAGACGCTCCTTAAGACAAAGGATGGAATCACGAAGCTTCGCGGAACGTGGCGGGACTTCGAGGGAATACTGCTCATGCCGACCTTTCACCCTGCATATCTACTCAGAAATCCTAAAGACAAAGCGCTCGTCTGGGAAGACATCCAGAAGGTCATGATCCAGCTAGGAATGAAAGTGAAAGGATAGTGCGCTGCTACCCAGCAGGAAGAAATCAGACAAAGCCGAATGAGCTATCCCGACAGTTTGCCGTCTGCACATTGATCTTCCGTTTTCTGCTTCTACTATGCCAGACTTAACACCCCTCATGAAACAATACCGCGAGATCAAGCGCCGTCACCTCGACGCTATCCTGCTCTTCCGCATGGGTGACTTCTACGAAATGTTTGATCAGGATGCGGTAACCGCTTCGAAAGTGCTCGAAATCACCCTTACAGCCCGGAATAAGTCCAAAGGCATAGAGACGCCGCTCTGCGGTTTCCCCTATCATGCCGCTGAAAACTACATTGCGAAGCTTATCCGCCGCGGGTTCAAGGTCGCAGTGTGCGAACAGGTCGAAGACCCCAAACTCGCAAAGGGGATAGTGAAGCGTGAGGTTATTCGGATAGTCACGCCGGGAACGGTACTGGATTCGAATCTCCTCGACGCAAAGGATAATAACTATCTGGCATCCATCTATCCGGCGAAAGAAGGGTTCGGCCTGTCCTTTCTCGACATATCTACTGGCGACTTCGCTCTCGCCGAAGTTCAGGGTGCTCATAATTTTGCTGAACTGGACACCATGCTTGCACGGTTTACACCGCGTGAGATTGTTATGCCGAAGGGATATCAACCGTCCGACGGCCTCGTAACAGTAATCCACCAATATACGAAGGCAATCAACGTCTACGATGACTGGAACTTTGATTGGCAGACTGCGATGCGCGCCCTTCTCGATCATTTCAAGACCACATCTCTCGAAGGCTTCGGCTGCAACGGTATGAAGACTGGCATTTCGGCAGCCGGCGCAGCACTCCGCTACATCGAGGAAACGCAAAAAACGGCTCTCGCGAACATCCGAACGATCCGCCCATTCCTGGTCCGAGAACACATGGTTCTCGATGCATCATGCCAACGCAATCTGGAACTGGTGAAAAACATCTATGACGGCTCGAACAGAGGAACGCTGCTCGCTGTTCTTGATTTCACGGTAACTTCCATGGGAGGCAGAAAACTGCGCGAATGGCTCTTGAATCCTCTCATGGACCCGGGAGAAATAGAACGGCGGCTTGATGTTGTCGCTGAACTCAAGGACAGCCATCAGCTTCGTTCTGATCTCAGGAATTCTCTGGGTTCTGTGTATGATCTTGAACGTCTTATCAGCCGTGTATCCCTCAGTGCGTCAAATGCCCGCGATCTGATTGCGCTCAAACATTCCTTCAGAGCGATGCCAGGCATCAAGGAGCTGCTTGCAGGTTGTTCAGCCAGGCTTATCTATGATCTGGCGCAGGGATGGGATGATCTCGGGGATGTATGCCAGATTATCGAGAATGCAATTTACGACGATCCTCCCTACACACTCCGTGAGGGCAAACTTATCAAAAAAGGATTTAACGCTGAACTTGATGAGTTGCGCTCCATCAGTTCCGAAGGCAAAGGCTGGATCGCGAGAATCGAGATGCGTGAGCGTGAACGCACGGGAATAAGCTCACTCAAAGTGAGCTATAACAAGGTATTCGGGTACTATATCGAAATCACCAAAACGAACTTGGCAAACGTACCGCAGGATTATATCCGCAAGCAGACGCTTACGAATGCAGAACGGTTCATAACTCCCGAATTGAAAGAATACGAAGACAAAGTACTTGGCGCCGAAGAAAAGATCCTGGATATGGAGTACCGGCTCTTTCAACAGGTACGCGAAGCGATCTCCGCTCAGACTGTCCGCATCCAGGAAATGGCGAGAATTCTCGCCGTCCTGGATAGTCTCTTATCATTTGCGGAAGCCGCGGCAAAGAACGGGTATGCCCGGCCGACGGTCCTCGATGACGATACACTCCGGATCGTAGAAGGAAGGCATCCGGTCATAGAACAGCTCTTTGCCGAAGAACGTTTTATCCCGAATGATACGGTCCTCGACTGCGGGGAAAACCAGCTCTTTATCATTACGGGCCCGAACATGGCAGGTAAGTCAACTTACATGCGACAGGTGGCAGTGATCACTCTCATGGCTCAGATGGGAAGCTTCGTACCTGCCCGGGAAGCGCAAATCGGACTCGTAGACCGGATTTTTACCCGCGTTGGAGCTTCGGACTTTATCTCTCGAGGACAAAGCACGTTCATGGTCGAGATGAACGAAACGGCTAATATCCTAAACAACGCTACAGACAGGAGCCTCATCATTCTCGACGAGATCGGCAGGGGTACGAGCACCTTTGACGGGATCAGCATTGCCTGGGCCGTAGCCGAATACATTCATTCGAAGCTCAGATCCAGGACATTGTTTGCCACACATTACCACGAGCTCACCGAACTTGCCCTGACCATGGACCGGGTGAAGAACTACACCGTGGCCATCAGGGAGTGGAACGACCAGATCATCTTCCTGCGCAAAGTTATCGAGGGCGGAGCAGACAAATCCTACGGCATCCAGGTGGCCCGTCTGGCTGGCTTGCCGCAGCCTGTCATCAACCGTGCCAAGGAAGTGCTCGCAAATCTCGAAAAGGCGGAGTTTAACGAGATGGGAGAGCCAGTAGCCGCCTCTAAAATCGTTACCCGGGAGCGGGCGGCGGGGGGGCAGGGAGAGAGAAACAAAAACCACGAAAATATCATTAGCACTGAAGCTGTCGAACCCGAACTGGGACTTTTTGCCAGCGAAGCAGGCCTGCTCTTCAGGGAGCTTCAGGACATGAACCTGGACGCAATGACGCCGCTTGATGCCCTGAACAAGTTACATGATATTAAGAAAAAAATGAGCCGTACGTGATCGTATCGGAAGTATAAATAAATCTGCTATACGTTGTTCATTTCGATCGGTTTAAATTTATCTCCTTTTATTGCTATCCTTAAGCATGAAATGAAAAGGAGAAACCTCATGCACGGAAAAATCTTTTCCGAGCGCAGGAATGCTTTCCTATTAAGACAAGAGATCAAATTGACCATGTGAATTATTTGTATTACAGGGAAACAGTATGATTTTATAGAAGACAAAGAGCACAGGTACGAGGCTCTCTAGGATGCAAGGCAGGTTGATAAGCCGCTCAGCTTTTCATACCGTAGAATCGCGCACCCAAATCCCGCGATAGAAAAAGCCATTGAGTAATAAAAAAACCTTGTTGGCCGCTGTAGAAGCGGGTATAAAGAGATTGCCGACAAGCAATCACTCTAACCAACAAGGTGGAATCATGATACGACAAACAGTCTTTGGATTCAAGATGGAAAAAACCGAGGAAGAGTTGACCGCACATGGCGGGTTGGCTCTCCTGGCAGAGTATAATCACGGTATGGGCCTGCGGAAACTTGCTGACCAGTATCTTCCCGGTCCCGGCAGCAACCGCGGCTATGCGGCTTCCGCCTTTGTGGACAGTCTGGTGCTCCTGGTGCAGGCAGGCGGGAGGCGCTTGGAGGATCTTCGGGAACTGCGGCGGGAAAGCCCGCTGCTCAAGCTGGTGGAGCGAGAAGAGATACCCGACAGCGATACTCTAGGCGACTGGCTCAGGCGCATGGGAGAGCCCAAGACCGGCCAGGCAGGGCTCAGGGGGTTGGGAACGGTTCGGGACATCCTCACCCATCGTCTCTTGCGGCGTGATGAGAGGAAGGACTACACTCTCGACATGGACGCCATGCAGGTGGAGGGAGAGAAGCGGGATGCCCACTACACCTATACGGGGGAGAAAGGCTACATGCCGATGCTTGGCTATCTCTTCGAGCCCGGCATTTGCCTGCTGGACGAGTTCCGGGAAGGCAACGAATCTCCCGGCGCGGGCCATGTGGCCTTTTATCTCGATTGCCTCCAGCGGATGCCTGCGGGCAAACGCATTGCCCGTTTTCGCGCGGACAGCGCATCGTACCAGGCAGACCTTATCAACGAACTGGAAGAAGACGACGTTCTGTGGACGATCACCGCGGACCAGGATGCCGCTGTTGTTAAGCTTATCAGGGCCATCCCGGAGGATGGGTGGCAGCGGCCCTCTCCTGGGTGCGACTACGAGCTTGCCGAGACCGTGCATACGATGAACCAGACGAAAAAATCCTTTCGTCTGGTGATCAAACGGGAAGAACGGAGACAGAAGAATCTCTTTGACCAGGAAAAGTACTTTCACTACGCGGTGGCGACAAACCTGCCGGAAGAGAAAAGCGCCCTTGACGTCTTGAGCTGGCACAATCAGCGAGGCCAGGCGGAGAACTACCACAAGGAGCTGAAGATCGGCTTTGGCCAGGACCAGATGCCCTGCGGCCAGAGTTATGCGAATGCCGTGTATTTCCGCATTGGCGTGATAGCATACAACCTGTTTCTGGGATTCAGGAGCCTTGCCTGTCCGCCATCATGGGGCAGTCATACGATGGCGACGGTTCGGTGGAAGCTGGTTCAAGTTGCCGGCAGGATCGTCCATCATGCTGGTCAGATTGTCCTTAAGCTTATGGTGGAGGCGGACCTGCTTCTGCTCATGGAGAGCATACGACAGCGCTGCTATGCGGAGAGTTTGGCTCTGACCTGAGAGCGGGTCCGGAGCCCAGACACACGAGAGAATCGAGAGGCCCAGGGGAGAGGACTGTCTCAAATCGTGTTTGGCAAACGTTGCTATCAGACAGTCTTCGTCTGAAGGCGCGTGCTACTGACAAGGTCGTCTCTCTGAGGGCGACCATCTGAAAAAAACGGCTGTTTGCCCCAATGGCGAAGCGTGATCAAGTTTCTATCGCTGTGCTTGGGTGATACCGTCTTGTTGCAATTATCTATCCGTCCATGTTATAGTAAACGGTCATGAATAATTTGCATGAGATTATCCTGCCTGTCCTAAACGATATTCAGGCGGGGGAAGAAACCATAGAAGTGAGCGAACTCTGGGGGGCCTCTAAGGCCCTTTTTTTATTCGGCCTGAGGCGCGAACTCGACCGCCCTGTCATCGTCATCACTGCTTCGGAAGATGCCGCAGAGGCGCTGGTTGATGACTTGCATTTCTTTCTGCAGCAAGCTCCCCGCGACAAGGCGGAAAGCAGCGCACTCAAAATCCAGGCCTTCCCGACCTGGGGCATGCTTCCCTTTGAGGCAGACTCGCCTGACAGCCGTACAGTCGGGAGACGTATGCGCTTTCTCTATGATCTTGTCTCCGGTAACCCCGGCATCTTCATCGTACCGGTCCAGTCGTTGATGCAGAAACTCCCGCCTTGGAAGCTGTTTATTGACTCGGTAAAAACGATTACCAGGAAGACGCAACTTGATCCCGATAGTCTCGTTGCATCCCTTGTTGCAACAGGATACGAATCTTCATCGCTCGTCACACGCGTGGGCGAGTTCAGTAAAAGGGGAGGGATTGTTGACTTCTTTTCACCACTCCACGAGCAGCCTGTTCGCATTGAGTTTTTCGGCGATACTATGGAATCGTTACGCGCATTTGATGCCGAAACGCAGCGCTCGACTGCAGAGATCACGGAAGCCGTGGTGTTGCCGGTGCAGGAGCTCATTGTCAATGCGAAAGGAATAGAACGGTTCGCACGCATTTTCGATGACAAGGCCAAAATTGAACAGATCAAGGAAGGGACACTTTCTCCGGGTATTGAGTTCCTAGCGCCTTTTTTCTATGATATGGAAAGCCTGTTCCGATATTTCCCTGAGAATAGCATTCTCGCCTGCATTGAGCCCGATGATGTTAATCGTGAAGTTGAGCTCCAGGTAGTTAAAATCGAGGAGGGAAGGCGCGAAGAGGGTGAAGAAGGCAGAATATTGCCGGAATCATCGGAGCTTTACCTCGATCAAAAGGGACTTGATCAAGAATTGGCCCGATTTACGATGCTCACCATCTGTCTCCTCGGAACAAGAGTTGATGGTCTTCGCATGAACACAAAATCCTCTTCCTGGCTCAGCGTCCGTCTTACCAAGCCGATCAACAGGGACAATCAGGACACAATGCGCCAACCGATAGAAGGCACGATGGCAGGCCTCGTTGAGAAGCTCAGGCGTCTACGAGAATTCAACAGCGTCATGATCGTCTGCGGTACGGATGAATCGGCAACACGGCTCAAGAAGCTATTCATGGAATACGGACTCGGTGTGGCAATGGCATCCTCCTCCGTGCCCCAGGAAAGTGGGCCGTGGCCCATCACCGTAAACGTTGGCAGACTGTCAGAGGGATTTGCCTGGCAGGAACTCGGAATCATTTTTATTACCGAGGAGGAGATCTTCGGCAGAAAGGTTCACCGTCCCTCAACAGCGAAAATAAAAGCAGCCCCTTTTCTATCAAACTTCAAGGAGCTAAAGCCCGGCGATTTTGTGGTGCACACAGACTACGGTGTGGGCGAGTATCAGGGACTAACGCATATCAATGTCGATGGCTTTGAAACGGATTTTCTTTCCCTCCGTTATGAACCGGACGCAAAGCTGTACGTTCCGCTCTATAGTCTCGATAAAGTGCAGAAGTATATCGGTACCGAAGGGATCGCGCCGAAGCTTGACCGCTTGGGCGCGCCAGCTTGGGCGAAAACCAAGGAAAAAGTAAAAAAGGACATCCTCGAGATGGCTCGGGAGCTTGTCGCAATTTATGCCGCCCGGGAAGCACAAAACCGTTCTCCCTTTTCGCCGCCGGACAATCTCTACCGTGAGTTCGAAGCAGCCTTTCCGTATGAAGAGACCCCTGACCAGCAGAAGGCAATCGAGGACATACTGACCGATATGCAACGTCCGAGACCCATGGACCGCCTTGTCTGCGGGGATGTGGGATACGGAAAGACCGAGGTAGCGCTCCGGGCAGCATTTAAGGCCGTAGAAGATGGGATGCAGGTCGCGGTCTTGGTACCCACGACGCTCCTTGCAGACCAACACACCCGCACGTTTTCCGAGCGGCTGACCCCGTTTTCGGTCAGCGTTGATATGCTCTCGCGCTTTCGTTCGAAGGTTGAGCAGCAAGCGACGCTCAAGGGATTGAAGAGCGGGATCGTGGACATCGTGATCGGCACGCACAGACTGCTCCAGAAGGACGTTGCCTTCAAGAATCTCGGACTGCTTGTTGTCGACGAGGAGCACAAGTTCGGTGTGAAACACAAGGAGCGGATCAAGGAATTAAAGAAACTTGTGGATGTGCTCACACTAACGGCAACGCCGATACCGCGCACGCTTCACATGTCGCTTGCGGGCCTCCGGGATCTTTCAATCATTCAAACGCCGCCCCTCGACCGCCAAGCCATTCAAGTGGTGCTTGCTCGCTTCGGCAAGCGCGTGATCCGTGAGGCTATTACGCATGAACTCGGCCGGGGCGGACAGGTGTTTTTCGTGCACAACCGCGTTCAGGGCATCGAACGCACGGCTGATTTCGTGAAAAAGCTTGTACCCGAGGCACGAGTAGGCATAGCCCATGGGCAATTACATGAACACGAAATCGAGGACGTGATGAAGAAGTTTCTCGCGGGAGCGCTCAATGTGCTCGTAACCACGACAATCATCGAGTCAGGGATCGACATCCCTACAGCAAACACGATTATCATTAACAGGGCAGACCGCTTCGGCCTTGCCGACCTGTATCAAATAAAAGGGCGCGTGGGGAGGAGCCGGGAGAAGGCCTATGCATATTTGCTCGCTCCCGAAGGTGAAACGCTCACGGACATTGCGCGCAAGCGTCTTCGTGCGATTCAGGAATTATCCGAACTGGGTGCGGGATTCCGCATTGCCGCACAGGATCTCGAGACCCGCGGAGCCGGAAATCTTCTGGGCAAGCAGCAATCGGGCCACATTGCAGCCATTGGAATCGACTTGTACACCCAGATGATGGAAGAGGCCATGGCGGAACTTCGTGGTGAGGAAATGGCAACCGAGCCCGATACGATTATTACGATGCGCGCGTCCGCATTCATTCCCGATGATTACATCACTGATGTTAGCTTGCGGCTGGCGGCATACAAAGAGATATCGAGCGCTACCGATGAGGTGCAGCTCCACGATATCATGAATGAGCTCCGTGATCGGTATGGAGTCCTGCCTGGACCTGTAGCAAATTTATTTGAAATAATGAGTGTCAAACTTGTCGCCAAAAAGGCAGGTGTCGCCCGGATCGACGCAGGCAAGGACATGGCAAAGATTACTTTTACTGAGCAGGCGAACATATCACCGGATCGTGTCATGGTTCTTATTAAAAAAAATAAAGGGAACATAAAACTTATTCCGGAATATACGCTTCAGATCGCGCTTCCCGACGAATCACTTAGAACAGCGGCTGATAGGGTGAAAAAGTGCTTGCACGAATTACTCTAGTATGTTATAAGAAGAAGTTAAACTTTTTTAATATTTGAGTTTTTTTGTTATAGTAGAAAAAATAATACTTTTGGAGGATGTGTTTCATGAAGATGTATAAAATGATAGTAATTGTTGTGATGTTCACCCTCGCTGTCTCTATGACGGGCTGTAACAAGGGTGCGAACAGCACCGTGCTCGCGAAGGTTAACCGCGGAACCATCACAGAAGCTGACTTCAAAAAACAGCTTGAAGATCTGACGCCGCAAATGCAGCAGGCGGTGGCAACCGATGCCAAGGCGCGGAGGGAGTTCCTCGATGACCTGGTCGGGATAGAACTCGTAATCCAGGAAGCGAAGCGGCAAGGTCTGGATAAGGATGCAGAATTTAAAAAGCGGCAAGACATGATGAGAAAAGAGCTCGAGCACCGGGTCCAAGAGGACGCCAAAAACGAGCTTTTCAACGCGGTCCTGAAAAAAGAGATTGGTGATAAAATAAGTAAGGTGCCCGAGCCTACTGTGCAGGAAATTCGCGACTACTATGACAAAAACAAGGATAAGATCCGTAACAGCGCAGGAAAACAACTGAGTCTGAAGGAAGTGGAACCGCAATTGAAAACGCGGATGATGCAGGAGAGACGGAGAGACCTGTACCTCGAATATGCCAAGTCGCTCCGCGACAAGGCAAAGATTGAAGTAAATGAAAAAGCCCTTGACGACGCCATGGCCTCGATTGGCCAACCAAAAGAAAAGGATCTTTCAAACATGAAGGCGCAGCCTGCTCCGAAAAACGAGGCAGCAAAGTAAGCACTCGATCGCTATGAACCGTTCTCAACTGCAGTACTATACTATAGCCCCAGCGCTTTTGCTGGGGCTTCTATTTTTTTCGTGCACAAAAAGGGAAGAGGAAAAAGCAAACATTGCAGCCACACCCGCCGCGCCGACGGTCTCTTCCAACGTGCGGATAGTGGCAACAGTGAGCGGCGACCCCATCACGCTTGCTGAGTTCCAGGAACGCTTTGCCCGCGCGGGAATAAAACCCGAACACGAGGCTGAACTCGAAGTTAAGCGTGAATTCCTAAACCATCTCATAGAACGCAAAATGATGCTTCTCGAGGCCCAGCGGAAACGGATCAAAGTGGGTCTCCCTGAGATCAATGCCAGGATAGATGCGCTGCGCACCGAACATGGTAAAGATGTTAAGGAAGAACTTGCGAGCCTCGGCATCGATTTCGAGAAATGGAAGTCCGATATCTGGGAAGACATGATGATCGAGCGGCTGATTACACGCGAGGTGAACAGGCGCATAACAGTATCGCAGGCAGAAGTGCGCCGGTACTACCAGGCGAACACCCAGGAGTTTGAGAAACCCGAGCAAGTCCGAGTGCGACAGATCGTAGTCGCTACCGAGGAGGATGCTAAAAAGGTGATGGGACTTCTCCAAGCACCGGATGCGGACTTTGCGGCAATGGCACGTGCACACTCAATTGCCCCGGAAGCGGAAAAGGGCGGCGATCTAGGTTATTTTGCCTTGGGTGACATGCCTCCGGAATTCAATGTCGTCTTCAGCCTGCCGAAACATGGGGTAAGCGGGATTGTAAAGAGTCCATATGGTTTTCATATCTTTAAGCTGGAAGACAAACGGAAGGCCGGCCGGCTTACCCTTGATGAAGCCTCTAAAGAGATAATCGAAAAAATACGCCATGAAAAAGGGGACATTCGGTACCAGCAATGGCTCACGGAACTGAGGTTGAGGACGAAGTTTGAAGTTAACTACCAAGCGCTGGAGCAGTCAGGTTCGTGAGAGGAAGAGCATCAGGATCACAACCACTCAATTGCCGAACTGCGGCAGGAGATTCTCAGGCCACAGCGAAAGGAGTAATCAAAACAGTGGCACGATCATGTGTTATCTCCGACTTGGTTTCAAACCGCTCAAACACGGCTTTGATGCTGCCGAGCACCTTAGCAGCCGCAACGTCGGTAAACACATGTACGGCGCTTTACGCGGTAGTTGGTAACGTCCAGGGGGGCTGCATTAACCCTTACAAGGGTATTGCCCTTGAATGTCGAAAGTAGTATTATAAATAAATTTGAATGGTCGCTCTTGGATCCGACTAAGAAGTTGCCGAGACGGTAGTCAAGAAGAAGGCCTTTGTATACCCAAAAGGCAATAAAAAAAGCAGATGAAGTAGGGCGGGGAGAAGGCGCATGAGAAAAACAGTATTTGCTATTATATTCTTCACGAGCATTTTTCTTTTGTGCAGCAAGCAGAGCATCGCGACCGCTTCGGTCGTTGTGGACCGCGTCGTTGCGGTCGTAAACAATGAGATTATTACACTGAGTGATCTTCAGCGAGAAGCTGCCTTGAAAAAAACCGCGGGCAAGCCTGATGAGCGCACGCTCCTTGAAGACATGATCGACCGAAAACTGGAGATGGCCGCTGCAAAACGCGCAGGTATGGACGTCACCGATAAAGAGCTTGCCGACGCCATCGCTGACATTATGAAGCGGAATTCCTTTGATTCAAAACAATTCGAGACAGCGCTGGCAAAAGACGGCCTCACCCTTGAGCAGTATAAAATTGAGCTTCGGGAGCAGATGACGCTCTCACGCATGTTTAATAAGTATATACGGGCCGGCATCGCCGTTGATGAGGCGGAAGTTCGCGCCTACTACAATCGAAACATCAAATTATACACGCTCCCTGAAGAAATCCGGCTGAGGCAGATATTTTTCCCGATAGCTGACAACTCAACTTCCCGCGAGAACGCGGATGTAAAAGAAAAGGCAGAACAGATTTTTGCTCGAGCAAAACACGGAGAAAATTTCTCGAGCCTCGTTCGCGAATTTTCTGAAGGGGCTACTGTGTCGCAGGACGGTGATCTCGGATTCACCCAGCGGGGCTCCCTTTTACCTGAGATGGAAGCGGCCGCGCAACCTCTCAAACCTGGCGATATTTCCCCCCCCTTTACCTGCGCTGGCGGCTATAACATTATCAGGCTGGAAGAAGTGCGGACCCCCGTGAAACCCTATGAGAAAGTAAAGGATGAGATAATGAACATGCTCTACCAGCAAAAGGTAGAGAATACCTACCGAAGCTGGCTGCAGTCCCTTAGAAGCGATTCGAACATAGAAAACAGATTGTAAGTAAGCAGGAGCAGGGCGCAGAGAGCAGAATAATGAGGGCAAAGCTGACAGCGATGCCCTTTTTCTTTGACTGAACTCCTACTCTGCCCTTTCCCTTCTGTGTCATATCCTGCATGAAAGCGATAAAACTCAAACAAAAAGAAGACCGCCGCATTCGCCGCGGACACCCCTGGGTGTTCAATAATGAGCTTGAACGAATACCGGTCACGTTAAAACCGGGCGAGCTCGTCGACGTGCAGGATTTTTTCGGTCGATTTATTGGCCGGGGCTATATCAATCCACACTCACTCATTGCCGTAAGGATCCTCACGCGAAAGCAGGAAGAGATTGACCTCGCATTTTTCAAAGACAAGATTTCGGCTGCACATGACCTCAGAAAGGATTTCGGATTTGGCGAATCCTATCGCGCCGTCTTCAGCGAAGGTGATGGACTTCCGGGCTTGATCGTGGATAAATACGTCGACACACTCGTGGTCCAGTCGTCGACAGCCGGCATCGACAGGCTTCTGGACGAAGTTGTCGCGGCGCTGAAGGAAGAATATTCTCCTTCTGCGATTGTGCTTCGGAATGATACGGGTTCGCGTGCACTCGAAGGTCTTTCTCAAGAAAAGCGCGTTATAGTTGGATCTCTTGCAGGTCCCGTGACGATCGAAGAGTCCGGTATTGCGTATCGGGTCGATGTGCTTGATGGGCAGAAGACGGGGTTCTTCTTTGACCAACGTGAGAACCGACTCGCACTTAAAGATTGTGCCCGCGGGAGACGAACACTCGATTGCTTTTGCTACCTAGGCGCATGGTCACTTACGGCAGCGAAATTTGGTGCTTCCGAAGTAATCGGTCTTGATGCTTCGGAGAAGGCCATTTCGCAGGCAACAGATAACGCTGCTTTGAACGGCTTATCAGTAAAGTTTAAGATTGCCGACGTGTTCGATGAGCTCCGTCTTCTGGAAAAAAAGGGAGAACGATTCGGTTGCATTGTCCTCGATCCGCCAGCGTTCGTTAAAAGTAGATCCAAGGTACGGGAGGCTCTCAAAGGCTATAAGGACATCAATCTTCGTGCAATGAGACTGCTTGAACCCGGAGGCTCACTCGTGACCTGCTCATGCTCGCACCATATTGATCAAGAGTTGTTTCGAGAGATGCTGATTGACGCGGCATACTCCGCGGGCAGGGAAGCGCGGATACTGGAGATGCGCTCCCAGGCGCGAGATCATCCGATGCTGCTCGCGGCCAAGGAGACGCAGTATCTCAAATGCGCGATATTGAAAATGGACTGAACGTAGAAAAGAATTTGTCCTACAGGTTAGATACTAACGCTCTCCTTGCGCACACGGCAAAGTGACAGCCGTTGTTCATATTTAAATACTTTTCATAAAAGACTCAAAACGGATTTATCCCTCCGTAAAGAAGTTACTGGTTCCCATGTTTGACGATAGATTTCGAGAATTATCTTGACTAATAAGCTTCGCCTATGTTAAAAAGTAACCGCTTCGGGCGATTAGCTCAGCGGGAGAGCACTGCCTTCACACGGCAGGGGTCGCTGGTTCAAACCCAGCATCGCCCACCATGT
>DASPQB010000246.1:0-2654 GCA_035625205.1 Nitrospirota bacterium
GTAAAATCTGAATGACAATATGTCATTGCGAGGCCCAAAGGCCGTGGCAATCTAATTTATAGAGATTGCTTCACTTAGTTCGCAATGACTAAGGAGAATTTTTCTTAGGTCTCAAATGATGAACGCATTTCGCATAAAGCATTATACGGACAAACTAGAACGTAAGCGATTGCTTCTACCGGCCCTTTTGGGCTTTGTATTTGCGCTCTCCCTTGTCATACAGCAGTTTGAGCTTCTCGATCCTTATGTTCAGCTCATCATCATGTACATAGGCATCAACATCATTCTTACTTTGAGTCTTAACCTTATCAACGGCTACATGGGGGAGTTTTCCGTGGGGCATGCCGGTTTCATGGCCATCGGCGCATACGTTGCATCATTTCTCACCGTAAAGGTCTTCCCCGCGCACACAGCGGTGTGGCTGTTCCCTATTGCCGTTATTGCCGGCGGTACAGCTGCGGGAGTTATCGGGTTGGTCGTGGCGTTTCCCTCCTTCAAAACAAGGGGCGACTATCTTGCCATAGTGACCCTCGCCTTCGGGATGATCGTCAAGTCGGCTATTGAAAACATCGATGCCCTCGGCGGCCCGCGCGGGTTTCTGGGCATGGATAAACTTTCCACACTCCCCTGGGTTTTTTTCTGGGTTCTCGTTTCTGTCTGGGTCATACGCAACCTGATATATTCAAATTTCGGAAGAGGCGTGCTTTCGATACGTGAGGATGAGGTCGCGAGCGATTTGATGAGCGTAAACACGAATCATGTGAAGATACTGGCCTTCACGGTTTCGTCATTCTTTGCCGGCGTGGCGGGGGCGCTCTTTGCGCATCTCCTGCAGTTCATCAACCCCCGCGCCTTCGATATTATTAAATCCACGGACATACTGATAATGGTGTATCTCGGAGGCATAGGGTCGATCGCGGGCTCTGTAATTGGCGCGACAATTTATACGGTGCTCTTGGAAGTCCTGCGGCCCATGGGCATTTGGCGTATGGTCTTTATGCCCCTTGTGCTCGTATTGCTCATGATCTTCCGGCCTAGAGGTATTATGGGTTTAAAGGAATTTCGCTGGTTCGTTCCCGTGCGTGACCTGCTCGCAAGCAGGATCTGGCGTGAGAAGAAGGTGGTTACCTGATGTCTGTTTTGAAAGCCAGTAATGTAACCCACTACTTCGACGGACTCGCTGCCGTTTCCGGATTTAACCTGGACCTTGAACCGTACGAGCTGGTAGGCATCATCGGCCCCAACGGCGCGGGGAAGACGACGATATTCAACCTCATCACAGGCGTCTACAAAGCTACTAATGGGAACATCTTATTTGAGGGAGCGGAGATCGTAGGGGAGACCCCAAGCCGGATCACTTCCCTCGGCATTGCCCGCACATTTCAGAATATCCGGCTTTTCAAAGAACTGTCCGTTCTCGATAATGTCCGCATTGCCCATTACGCGCGTGTGAGATACGGTCCTGTCGAGGCTCTGCTCCACATGGGCCGCTTCCGCAAGGAAGAGGAAACGATCATAGGGCATTCAATGGACCTCCTTGCCATCCTGAAGCTGGACGGCTATGCCGATGAACTCTCAAAAAACCTTCCTTACGGCCTGCAGAGAAGACTTGAGATTGCACGGGCCCTGGCGACGAGACCTAAGCTTCTATTGCTGGATGAGCCTGCTGCCGGCATGAATCCTAATGAGGTTACGCAGCTCATGGAATTCATCCAGTGGATCAGGAAAGAGTTCAATCTGACCATCCTCCTCATCGAGCATCAGATGCACTTGGTGATGAATATCTGCGAAAGGCTTCTGGTACTCGATTTCGGTGAAACAATTGCCGAGGGACAGCCACGGGACATACAGAATAACCCGCGTGTGCTTGAGGTATACCTTGGTGAGGTGCAGTGTTGATGAATGCGATGCTGCTAGTTGAAAATCTTACCGTAGCCTACGGAAACATAAAGGCGGTTGACAACATATCGTTTGAAGTGCACGAAGGCGAGATCGTCACTTTAATTGGCGCGAACGGCGCGGGCAAATCGTCCACGCTGCGCGCCGTATCTGGTATTGTGCCTTCCAGCGGACGGATAACCTACAAACAGCAGAATTTGCGCAGTCTATCCGCCCATCAGATCGTTGCCATGGGCATGGCCCAGGTGCCGGAAGGGCGCGGCATTTTCGGAAACATGACAGTAACGGAAAATCTCAAGCTCGCGACATGGCAGAGGAAAGACAAGGGTGAGATTGCAAAGGATTATGATAAAGTCTTCGGCATCTTCCCGCAGCTTGAAAAACGCAAGGCTTCGCTTGGCGGCACGCTTTCCGGCGGCGAGCAGCAGATGCTCGCTGTCGCGCGCGCGCTCATGAGCAGGAGCAGGATGATGCTCCTCGACGAACCTTCGATGGGACTCGCCCCTGTCCTGGTGCGAGACATTTTCCACGTCTTGTGCGACATCAACAGGGCTGGCACTACGATCCTCCTCGTCGAGCAGAACGCCCATATGGCGCTCTCCATCGCAGCCCGTGCCTACGTGCTGGAGACGGGAAGAATAATCCTTTCAGGTCCGGGCAAGGAGCTGCTCGGCGACCCGCGCGTCCGCGAAGCCTACCTCGGCTGATATTAATTGCCACTTACCTTCTTTGTCATTCCCGACCTGATCGGGAAT
>DASPQB010000247.1:0-3317 GCA_035625205.1 Nitrospirota bacterium
CAGCACCATTGACACCGCCCGTTGAAGCACTTTATCCTCGAACGTCGGGATGCCGATGGGACGGGTCTCATTCTTTGCCGGGTCTTTTGTGATATGCGCCCGCAATACCGGCGGTGCATAGTATTTCCCCGATTTAGCGCGTTCCAACAGTGACCGCAGATTCGTATTCAACTCCTTCTCATACTCCTCTGCCGTCATTGCGTCTACTCCCGGCGCTCCGTCCTTTCGTGTCCGACCAAATGCTCCATAGAGCCAGACTAGCTCAATGTGATGGGCCAGTGACGTGAAACTTACATCAGGGTGTATCCTCGCCAGTTCTGCTATCCGTTGCTGTTTCGTGTAGACGGTATTTCCGGATTCCATCGCATCCTCTGTCTTTCCCCTCAACGGTTCTACAACACGACGCCTCCCTTCCCTCAGCAGGGTCCGATGGGATTCGTTCCCCTGCTTCACCGGTACTATGAAGACGCTACGACGTCTTGCTTCCCATCTCGCCGCCTTTCGTTTCCTTCAGTTGGCGATACCGTCTCTTTGCGCTAAAGGTTTCGTCTCGTGCCAGACGCACCTCCTCAAGCATCACAGCGCTAACGCTTGGGCCTGGAGTTATTCGTTCCGTTATCCCCACCGGGTTCTCAAAGACGGAGTAACAAGACCTCCCAGGTTCCTGGGTGATCCTCTTCTACATATGCCCTGCTCTCAGACCCCGGTAGGACCGAGCGTGTAAGGTCAATACTGCACGTTCGATACTGCTCCCGCTAACTACAAGGCGAAAGCTCCCGCGATAAAGTATTTCGGGGCTCAATCACATGGCTTTTGTAGTCGCTGTCTACGCTTCACACACATAGTCACCTATGTGTATGCAAGACTCGCTTCTGGCTGCTGACCAAGCTTTTCCAGGCAGGATTGGCTACCTGCAGGATCACTACGAAGGTTTCTGTTTCTGGTCCATCCCCCTTTCCCAGGCTTATCCTGGCGCGAGTAGTTGTAATATACAAGGCCTCAATTTCAATCCCCACATCATTTAGCCCTTTTTCTCGCATCAAATTTTGAGCCATTCCCTTCTTAGCGCATTATCCATTATCACACCCACGACGAAAGCCACGCCCATATTCCACATAGCAACAGCAGCCACAATGAGCATCACATAAAAGTCCGTTTTCTCGCCTCCAATATCCCTCACCACGATAGCTAACTCCGACCCGGCAAAAAACAGGATCACGCCAAGGATCGCATTCGGGAATATCTTGAAGATAGTGGAGACGGAATCGCTAAAGAAAAGCGCAATGAGAATGAGTAGGCTTCCTAGAATTACCAGCGCCCCACCGGTCCTTGCACCGAATCGAACGTGTCCGGCCATCCCACCCGCTCCATGACACATGGGAATGCCACCAAATAGCGGTGAAGCCAGGTTCATGATGCCCTGAGAAATTGCGATCTTTTTCTCCGTTACCGGCCTGTCGGGGAAGAGTTCATTGTTCTCGGCGGTTATCGCGATAACAGCATTGCCCAGGGTCAACGGTATCTGAGGCAGAGTAAAAAGCAACGTACCTGTGACGAGATCATTCCACGTAATCATCGGGAGACTGAAAACCGGGAGTTGAAACCCGATGTGAATCTTTGTCAAATCCGAGAGCAATTGAGGATTCATTATCACTGCAGAGACGATGCCTATGATAAGGAGCATGAACATAGCAGGTATCTTGGGGTTTGCGAGAAGAAGATATGTGATCAACAGAGCAATGCCCGCAAGAACCGGCGCTGTTTTCATCCGATTGACCCCATCGACCATGAATGTGAGCCCCAGCCCGAGCATAATGCCGCGCACTACGGGCTTGGTTGCAAGTTTGGCTATCGGCCTGATTACTCCCGTGACGCCTGCAAGAAGCCAGAAAAGCCCTGTCGTGAAACCTGAACCATACAGTGCTGCGGGACTTATTCCTCCGGTAATTGCTGCAGCGCCGATGGCTTTCATGGGTTGGATCGGCATGGGCGTCCTGTAGTACAGTCCGGATGCCATGAGAGTAATGCCGAACATAAATAAAAGCCCAAGGGGAGGCATCTTTAAGATTGTGATATAGGCAACGACAAATGGGATGAGAGTGCCTACGTCACCGAATGCCCCCGCCCACTCCATCCGGTTATAGTGATTCTTTGTCTTTGCTTTGACAGCAACCGCATCAGCCTCAACCCTATCAACTTTAACCGTGGCAGCTTTGTCATTAGGATCCAAAATGAAAAAACTCCCATTCTCCAAATTTCAAATTTCTATTAAAAAGAAAGCAAAAAAAATCCGCTCGATTGAACTGCATCAAGCGGAGTATAACATGTTTAAATGGGTCAATTCAATTTACTTTTTTGATGGAGCAATCTAAACATTATATGACAAAATCGTTCCCAACAATGGTTCAACGTCTACCTCGTATTTGTCCTGAGGGGTTAACAAACACGAGTTGGAAATTATACTATTGTAAAAGATGGAAACTCGTTCGCTACAGGAAGGACGTATTGATAAATGACGATGGCGTGAAACCATATTTCATTCGGAAATCCTCGCTCATTTCGCTTACACGACGTGCGAACTAGTTATATATGGGTAGAGCATGAGGTTAGACTTTCCTAGTTAAGCATAGAATAAATTATTTTCAAGACTACCCAAAATAGAAACCTCCTGCTAAGAATTAGTTATCTGGAAACTAAATTCTTTTAAGCAGGAGGTCTCTATGTGCTATGTAAATGATATCAGACTTGAGCAATTTTGGCTACTGAAGAAAGAAATTCGTGGTTCGGAAGAGTATTTGATCATAGGGATTGATGTGGCGAAAGAAAAGCACCGTGCGTTTTTTGGTACTGCGCATGGGAAGACACTTCTGAAGAACTTGATCTTTGACAATACGATCGAAGGATTCGAAAAGCTGGATATGCACGTTGAGCGCGTCAAGGTTCAATACAGTTTATCAAAGGTCGTTTACGGGATCGAGCCGACGGCAAACTACCACAAGCCCCTGGCGGAGCATCTGCTCAAATGCGGTCTGATGGTCGTTCTGGTTGGCGGGATGGCAGTAAAGAACAACCGGCAGCTTCTCAACGGCCGATGGGACAAAAACGATGACAAGGATTCGGCTAATATTGCAGATCTCATTGCCCAGGGAAAATGCATGTTTTATGAATATCCTCTGATGACGCTTCAAAACGTGCGCGTACTAAACGCACTCAAGAGGCGGCTAAAGAAACGGGAGCACGGCATAAGCACGTATATTCGCAATCATATCCTTGCACAGTATTTCCCTGAACTGGATAAGTACTATGGACCATCAGAG
>DASPQB010000248.1:0-28268 GCA_035625205.1 Nitrospirota bacterium
ATAAAATCACTCCGGGCATGCTCATGGCAGCAGCGCGGATAGACATCCCGGCCATTGTCGTGACTGCCGGCCCCATGCATTCCGGCAGCTACCGTGGCAGCCGGGTCAATCTTATCAGCGCCTTTGAGGCTGTCGGCAAGGTGAGGAAAGGGGAGATGTCCGAAACAGACCTCGCGGAACTCGAGGTTTGTGCCTGCCCCGGCCCCGGCTCCTGCCAGGGCATGTATACCGCGAACACCATGGCCTGTGTAACCGAGACGCTCGGAATGAGCATGCCGGGATGTGCTACGGCGCTGGCTGTTTCAGGCGAGAAGCGGCGGATCGCCTTCGAGAGCGGAAAACGAATCACCGGGATGGTGAGGGAGGATCTCACGCCTCGGAAGATCATGACCAAGAACGCCTTCGAGAACGCCATCCGGATCGACATGGCGCTCGGCGGCTCGACGAATACCACGCTCCACATACCGGCAATCGCATACGAGGCCGGTATCAGCATCCCGATCGAGACCTTTGATAGAATCAGCCGCAGCACACCGCACTTGTGCAACATGCTGCCCGGCGGTCCTACCTACATGGAGGACCTGGACGCTGCAGGCGGCATACCGGGCTTACTATCCCGCTTCCAAAGCGTGCTCAAGCCTTCACCCACCGTGAACGGCAGATCGATCATCGACAATGCAATGGCGGGACGAGTCGGGAACGATGAGGTCATCCGTACTTTGAAAAACGCCTACCACAAAGAGGGCGGGATCGCGGTGCTCTCCGGCAATCTTGCTCCGCTGGGCTGCGTCGTGAAGCAGACGGCGGTCAGCGAGGGGATGAAAACGTTCGAGGGGACGGCCGTCGTGTTCGACTCTGAAGAAGAGTCGATGAAGGCTATCCTCGCGAACAGGATCAAACGGGGGCACGTGATCGTGATCCGCTATGAAGGGCCGAAGGGTGGTCCAGGCATGCGTGAAATGCTTTCCCCCACCTCCGCCATCTCCGGCATGGGACTCGGAGAGTCGGTCGTACTGCTCACGGACGGGAGGTTCTCGGGGGGAACGCGGGGCCCCTGCATCGGGCATATCTCGCCAGAGGCGGCAGAGGGCGGGCCGATCGCAATCGTGCGGAACGGAGACAAGATCGTCCTGGACATCCCGAACCGCAAGCTGGAACTGAAAGTTTCCAGTGCCGAGATCAAACGGCGGCTCGCGAAGTGGAAGCCACGGGATCCGAAGATCAAGAGCGGATGGCTTGCACGGTACGCAAAGGTTGTGACCTCTGCAAACACCGGTGCAATCGTAAAAGCGTAAAATCAGGCGGTTGAGGCTACAGAGGTATAGGCAGAAAAAAATCGTGCCTCAACGTGCCAACTTCTAATTGTTCTGCGTATTGTTCTATAAAGGGTGAACCATGTCGAATAAAGAGATAACCGGTGCTGAAATTCTCCTTGAATGTCTGAAAAAAGAAAAAATCGATACGCTTTTCTGCTATCCTGGCGGCGTGGTGCTCAAAATATTCGACGTGCTCTACGAGCAAAAGGATATTCGCGTGATTTTGCCGCGGCACGAGCAGGGCGGCGTCCACATGGCCGATGGCTATGCGCGTTCCACCGGAAAGGTCGGTGTGGCCCTCGTTACCTCTGGTCCGGGCGCCACCAATGTGGTCACGGCCCTTACCACAGCCTATATGGACTCCATACCGCTCGTGGTCTTTACCGGCCAGGTGCCGACCGCCCTCATCGGCAACGACGCGTTCCAGGAGGCGGACATCGTGGGCATCACCCGTCCCTGTACGAAGTACAACATTCTCGTGAAGGACGTGAAGGATCTTGCTCAGCTCATTAAGGAGGCTTTTTACATAGCCTCTACGGGCCGGCCCGGGCCGGTGCTCGTTGACCTTCCGCGCGACGTCGTGACGAACAAGGCCGAGTTCCATTATCCCGATAAGGTCGAAATCAGGAGCTACAACCCTACGGTTTACGGGAACAAGTGGCAGATCAAGCAGGCGGCCGAGGCGATTGCCAAAGCAAAGAAACCCGTCGCCTATATCGGCGGCGGCGTCATTCTCTCGAATGCGGCTTCGGAAGTCCTCGAGTTTGCCGAGATCACAAAAATCCCGGTGACCCATACCCTGATGGGCATCGGTGGTTTCCCCGGAACGCATCCGCTGTCGCTCGGCATGCTCGGCATGCACGGAACGTATTACGCAAACATGTCGATTCACAACTCGGACCTCATTGTCGCCATCGGCGCGCGGTTTGACGACCGCGTGACGGGTAAAGTGGAAGGATTTGCACCGGAGGCCAAGATCATCCATATCGATGTTGATCCGACGTCGATCAGGAAAAACGTGAGAGTGGATATCCCGATCGTGGGCGACGTGAAGCATGTGCTGGTGGAACTCAATAAGGAGCTCCATCATATCAAAGAGCCGTGGGAGGCGATCCGGAAGAGCTGGTACAAGCAGATCGATGCCTGGCGCGAAGAGCATCCGCTGACCTACGAATATGTCGATGACGTCATCAAGCCGCAGTTCGTGGTCCAGAAGCTCTACGAAATCACGCACGGCGATGCGATTGTCGTGACCGACGTGGGCCAGCACCAGATGTGGGCCGCGCAGTACTACAAGTTCGACAAACCCCGGAACTGGTGCACCTCCGGCGGCCTGGGGACCATGGGATACGGGTTTCCTGCCGCGATCGGCGCCAAGGTTGCCCATCCTGATCGGGAGGTATTCAGCATCTCGGGTGACGGAAGCATCCAGATGAACATCCAGGAGCTTGCGACGTCGGTTGAAAACAATATACCGGTAAAAGTGGTTATCCTGAACAACCGCTACCTAGGCATGGTGCGACAGTGGCAGGAGCTGTTCTACTCCGAGCGCTACTCATCGGTTGACCTGGGCAGCACGCCCGATTTCGTCAAGCTCGCCGAGGCTTACGGTGCGGTCGGCTTGCGGGCGGTCAAGCCCACGGAAGTCGAACCGGTCCTCAAAGAGGCGCTCAAGGCGAAGAAGACGGTGTTTATGGACTTTGTGACCGCCCGCTACGAGAAGGTCTTCCCCATGGTGCCGGCAGGCGCGTCCATTCACGAGATGATTTTCGGCGATGGAAAGAAAAAGGAAGAGAAAAAACTCAAGGTCGTGAAATAACCGTCACGGGATCGTGTATCTGCAGCGAGCATGAGAAAGCACGATGCAGGGATTTTTTTGAAAGCCTCATGAACCCGCGGTCACCAATAAGGATGAGCTCATGAAACATATCATATCCGTCCAGGTTGAAAACAAATTCGGCGTGTTATCGCGCGTATCGGGCCTGTTCAGCGGCAGGGGGTTCAACATCGAGACCATTTCCGTCGGCCCCACGCTCGATCCGACGATCTCCATGATGACGATCGTGACGACGGGCGATGATCGCATTCTTGAGCAGATCCTCAAACAGCTTAACAAACTGATCGATGTAATCAAGGTGACAGACCTGGCGGAAAAAGAATTCGTCGAGCGTGAAATGTGCCTCATTAAAGTCAACGCGCCGGCGGAGCACCGGGCCGAGGCGCTCAGGATCGCCGACATCTTCCGGGCCCGCGTCGTCGACTCCTCGCAGAAGAGCTACACGTTCCAGGTTACGGGCGACGAGAAAAAAATAGCGGCGATGCTCGAGCTGCTTCGACCCATCGGAATCAAGGAAATTGTTCGTACCGGAAAGGTTGCGATAACCAGAGAATGATTGCGCTCGATACGATACGGGTGAAGGGCTGGACGGCGAAGACACCTCTCGCAGTCGGATGGGCTGCCGCGTCGCTCATGGCGATCCTGCTTTTCTCCGGGTGCGCAGAGAAGGGACCCATTCTTCTCCATGTCGAGTACCAACCCTCGGAAGGCAAGGCTGTTGTCGCGTCAAAGAAGATTGTCGTCGGCCTAAGCCCGTTCAAGGACGACCGCGAGGCAGCCGCATCGGTCCTCGGTACGAGAACGATTCCGGACGGTATGCAGAACGATCTGGTCGTTGAGGGAACGGTTGCCGACGCTGTTACAAGCGCGCTCAAAACCGCGCTCAAAGACCATGGCCTGGACGTAAAGGATGTTCCCTCGTGGGACCTCACTGAAGAGGGGATGGAGGCCGCAGATGCTGAATTGCTGTTTGGCGGCGAGATTCAGACACTCCGGCTGCATTCGAAGGCCACAACGTTCAACACGATCGTGACCGCGTCCGTCCAGATGAGGGTCGTTGCCGGGGATATTGCCGAAAAGAAGATCATCAGGACGCTCGATGTGAGCAGCAAAATCTCGCAGGAAATCCTCTATTCCCGCGATAAACTGGAGAAGGCGCTTTCCGAAGCACTGACATCGGCGCTTGACCAGATTTTTCAGGATGACGTGTTGCGCAAGCGGCTTGAGCTCCGCTAGCGACGTTCTTGCCGGCTTTTTTTACACCATTCGCCTTTGTGTCGGGCCGTGATGATTTCCGTGCATGCCAGGCCAAAACCAGCAATGCCGGCCTCGTACGAAAGAGGTACATCGAGGAACTCATATCATTCAATTGTGTAGGGCATACCAGAAAGGGGATAGGATGAAGATTTACTACGATAAAGATGCAGACATGAATCTGCTCAAAGGAAAGAAGGTTGCCGTGATCGGCTACGGCAGCCAGGGGTTTGCGCATTCGAACAATCTCAAGGAAAGCGGCATCGACGTCGTGGTCGGCCTCCGCAAGGGCAGCAAGTCCTGGGAAAAGGCCGCAGGTGCCGGTCTCAAGGTCGTTGAACCGGCAGAGGCGGCGAAGACTGCCGATATCATCATGATTCTCGTGCCTGACGAACTGCAGGGCGGGATGTACAAGAAGGACATCGAAGCAAACATCAAAAAGGGCGCTTACCTTGCCTTTGCACACGGCTTTAACATCCATTTTGGCCAGATCGTGCCCCGCGAGGATGTGAACGTGTTCATGGTGGCGCCGAAAAGCCCAGGCCATCTGGTCCGTTCTCAGTATACGAAGGGAGAGGGAGTGCCGGGCCTCATCGCAGTCCAGCAGGACCCCTCCAGCAATACCAAGGACATGGCGCTTGCCTATGCCAGCGCCATCGGTTGCGCCCGCGCAGGCGTGATCGAGACCTCATTCCGCGAAGAGACCGAGACCGATCTTTTCGGCGAACAGGCAGTGCTCTGTGGGGGAGCCACTGCCCTTATCCAGGCTGGCTACGATACCCTCGTGGAAGCCGGCTATGCCCCGGAGATGGCCTATTTCGAATGCCTGCACGAGCTCAAACTCATCGTGGACCTGATCTATGAGGGCGGCATCTCGAATATGCGGTACTCCATCAGCAACACGGCCCAGTACGGCGACCTGACGCGCGGACCGCGGATCGTGAACGATGACACGAAGAAGGAAATGAAAAAGATCCTCGGCGAGATCCAGTCTGGCCAGTTCGCGAAAGAGTGGATGCTTGAGAACATGGCCAACAAGCCCACGTTCAATGCGCTTACGAAGAAAGGCCAGGCGCATCCGATCGAGGAAGTGGGCGCTCGCCTGCGCAAGATGATGCCGTGGCTCCAGAAAGGCAAACTGGTGGATAAGAGCAAAAACTAAACCAGCGGCCGCGAAGACGGGAAAGCACAAGAGGCATGGTTGAGATATCGTCGCTTTCTTCGTGTCTTGGTCCGCGTGTGGTGATAACCCCATGATGAAAAACTACGGCATACCGGTCGCCTCCGAGGGCTGGCCGTTCATCGTCCCCTTGGCCATCGTTACCGCGCTCCTGTTCGCGTTGGGCTGGAGGAACACCGGCGTTGTTATGCTCCTGCTCACGCTGTTCGTCCTGTTCTTCTTCCGTGATCCCGACCGTTCGGTGCCTGCGGGGAAGGGTGTCGTGGTCTCGCCGGCAGACGGCACGGTGATCGTTATCAGGGACATTTACGAACCGACGTATTTACAGCAGGACGTGAAGCAAATCAGCATCTTTTTGTCGGTCTTCAACGTGCACGTGAACCGCGCACCGGTCGAGGGCACGGTAGAACTCGTGAAGTATAATCCCGGCAAATTCCATGTTGCTTCGGTCGACAAGGCATCGCTCGATAACGAACAGACCGCGATGGTCATTACGAACGGAAAAGACAGGGTCCTTGTAAAACAAATTGCCGGGCTCATCGCGCGGCGCATAGTCTGTTACGCCAAGGCGGGAGACGCTATCAGGAGAGGCGAGCGCTATGGTCTGATCCGCTTCGGCTCTCGAACGGACATTTTCCTCCCCAAAGATGCAGAGATCACGGTGAAACTCGGTGATCGCGTCAAGGGAGCACGGGACATCATCGGGGTGCTGAAATGAAGAAAGGGATCTACATCCTCCCAAACCTCATCACGCTCTCAAGCATGTTTGCCGGGTTCTATTCCATCATTTCCTCGCTGAACTCGGATTATGAGACAGCTGCCTGGTCTATTATGATCGCTTCCGTCTTCGATGCGCTTGATGGCTGGGTTGCGAGGATCACGCATACGAATACACGCTTCGGCATCGAAATCGACTCGCTTGCGGACGTCATTTCCTTCGGCGTCGCCCCCGGCGTCCTCGTCTATACCTGGACCCTGTCGTCATTCGGCCGTATCGGCTGGCTTGGTGCATTTTTCCTGGTCGCCTGCGCTGCCTTGCGTCTCGCCCGGTTCAACGTCCAGATGGGCAGTACGGAGAAGAAGCATTTTACCGGTCTTCCCTCGCCTGCCGCGGCGCTCGTGATTGCCACCATGGTGGTCGCCTATGAGGGAATCCTCGATATCCTCGAGCACCTGAAGCTCACCTGGCTTGCCGACGCAGTCGGGAAGGACTATTGGGTGCTTGCGATGACGTTCCTGGTGGCAGGCCTGATGGTAAGCAATATTACCTACCACAGCATCAAGGAGGCAAACCTCAAGGAACGCAGGCCTTTCGGACTCTTGGTCGCAATTGTGGCCTTTCTCGCAGTCGTGGCATATCACCCGGCTCTTGTCCTGTTCCTGGTTTCGATCTCCTACGTCGCGTTCGGCCTTGCGGAGGGGCTTTACAAATTGATCCGGAAGGCGAAGCCGGCCGTCTAGACTGATTGTGTGAACTGCGATAACGACGGTCTACACGCAAGAGGGGCGGTTTTCCGCCTCTTTTTTCTTTCTGCAACTTGAACCCGGTGTCCTGACCCGGGTCTTACAGCGAGGTACCCATGAATGCTATCATAAAAATATTCGATACCACGCTCCGCGACGGGGAGCAGTCCCCGGGCGCGAGCATGAATACAGCGGAAAAGCTGGAGATCACGAGACAGCTGGTTCGTCTGGGAGTCGATGTGATCGAGGCCGGCTTTCCCATTTCGAGCCCCGGCGATTTCGAGAGTGTCCGGAGAATCGGTGAAGAAGTGGGGGATGCAGTTGTCGTCTGCGGCCTCTCCCGGGCCATCGCGAAGGACATCGAGGTTGCGGCAGACGCGCTGAAAACGGCAAAACGCCCCCGCATCCATACCGGGATTGGCGTATCCGAGAGCCACCTTCAGCATAAGCTGCGCATAAGCCGCGAAGAAGCACTGGAACGGGCAATTGCAGCTGTCAAACACGCGCGCACCTTTGTTGAGGATGTAGAATTTTACGCCGAGGACGCGGGCAGGGCCGATCCGGCGTTTCTCTACCGGATGGTTGAGGCGGTGATCAGGGCTGGAGCGACCGTCGTCAATATCCCCGATACGACGGGCTATACGTATCCGGAGGAGTTCGGGATGCTCATCAAGGGCATCAGGGAGCATGTGCCCGGTACCGAGAAGATAACCATGTCCGTGCACTGCCATAACGACCTCGGGATGGCCACCGCGAACGCGCTGGCTGGAATAAAGAATGGGGCAGGCCAGGTTGAGTGCACCATCAACGGCATCGGCGAGCGTGCCGGCAACACCGCGATGGAAGAGGTCGTGATGGCCCTGCGCCAGCGTTCCGCATATTTCGGCGCCGATACGAACATCAATACCCGGGAAATCATCCGCACGTCGCGGCTGGTATCTTCCATTACCGGCATCGTAATCCAGCCCAACAAAGCCATCGTCGGCGCAAATGCCTTTGCCCACTCCTCGGGGATTCACCAGGATGGCGTTCTCAAGGAGCGCTCTACCTATGAAATTATTGATCCTGCGGACGTAGGAGCGGGCGGCTCCTCGATAGTCCTGACGGCACGCTCCGGCCGGCACGCGCTGCGTCATCGGATTGCCGAGCTCGGAAACGAGCTACCTGACGCCGAGTTTGAGAAAGTCTATGAGGCCTTCCTGAGCCTGGCGGATAAGAAGAAAGAAGTTTATGATGAAGACATCGAGGCCCTTATATCCGATAAGGTAAAGCATATTGCCGAGGTGTATGTGCTGAAAAGCATCCGGGCTGAAAGCGGGACGGGCGTGACGCCGAAGGCAACCGTCGAGATGGAGGTAAACGGCAAAGCAGTGAAGCAGACCGGAGAAGGTGACGGCCCCGTGGATGCCGTGTACCGGACCATCGTGGCTTTGACAGGCACGAAAAGCAAGCTTGACGCCTATCTGGTCAAAGGAATTACGGGCGGCACCGACGCTCTGGGCGAGGTTACCGTCAAGGTTGAGGAGGGTGGTAAGAAAGTAGCGGGCCACGGGGCGGACACTGACATCATCGTGGCCAGCGCCAGAGCTTACGTCAATGCATTGAACAAGCTGGAGTTCTGGAAAAAAGGAAGGTCAAAAAACAGTTGAATCCGCCGAAGGGATATTGTATATTTTCAACACTATGATGACCATTACGGAAAAGATACTTGCCGCTCACTGCGGCAAAAAAGAAGTTGTTCCAGGCGAACTGATCAATGCCAGGCTCGACCTGGTCCTCGCGAACGATATTACCGCGCCGATCTCGATCAAGGAGTATCGCGCTGCGGGCGCAAAGAAAGTGTTCGATCCCGAACGGATCGCGCTCATTCCCGACCACTTCGCGCCGAACAAGGACATCGCCTCGGCCGAACAGTGCGCCATGCTCCGGCAGTTCTCCCGCGAGCACGATCTGTCGCTCTACTTCGAGGTCGGCAGGATGGGCATAGAGCATGCGCTCCTTCCCGAGCAGGGGATCGTGGTCCCCGGCGACGTGGTGATCGGTGCGGACAGCCATACCTGCACGTACGGCGGGCTTGGCGCGTTCTCGACGGGCGTCGGAAGCACCGACGTTGCCGCTGCAATGATAACGGGCGAGGCCTGGTTCAAGGTGCCCGAGAGCGTGAAGTTCATATACACGGGCAAGGTGGGCAAGTGGATCGGGGGCAAGGACATCATCCTAAAGACCATCGGCGACATCGGCGTTGACGGTGCGCGTTACCGCGCCATGGAGTTTACCGGTGAAGTGATCCGGAAGCTTCCCATGGCAGGACGGCTGACCATCTGCAACATGGCCATCGAGGCAGGGGGCAAGAACGGCATCATCGAACCCGATGAAATCACCGAAAAATACGTGTCGAAGCGAGCCCGGCGCAAGTACAAGTTCTATAAGAGCGATAAAAAAGCGCGCTATGCCGATGTGCGCGAGTACGATCTGACCGGCATGGAGCCGCAGATTGCCTGCCCGCACCTGCCCGAAAACGTCAAACCGGTGAGCGAGCTCGCGGCCGTCAATATCGACCAGTCCGTGGTGGGCTCCTGCACGAACGGGCGGATCGAGGATATGCGCGAGGCGGCCAAGGTGATCAAGGGCCACAAGGTCCATCCGTACGTGCGCATGATCGTCATCCCCGCCACACAGGCGATCTACAAGCAGTGCATTAAGGAAGGCCTCGTTGACGTGTTCATCGACGCGGGAGCGGCGTTCAGCACGCCGACCTGTGGACCATGCCTCGGCGGGCACATGGGAATTCTGGCTGCGGGCGAGCGCGCCGTGGCAACGACGAACAGGAATTTCGTCGGCAGGATGGGCCATCCCAAGAGTGAAGTGTATCTCTCCAGCCCTGCAATCGCTGCGGCGTCTGCGGTCCTCGGCAGGATCGGAAGGCCGGAAGAGCTAACGTAAATTGACTCCGCACAGGCCGGGAACCCGGAGAAAGGCGGCAGGTAATTTTTTCTCGGAGGATGGCGCAGGGGAAGACGGGGAATTGGCCGCGATTGCTGCTTCGGGAAGCTTGACGAACATGCGTCGTGCGTCTGTACGATCCGTGGTTACGAAAGAGGGTCTCAATGAAATTCAACGGCAAGGCATGGAAATTCGGCGCTGATGTCGATACGGACGCGATCGTTCCGGCACGGTACCTGAACACGTCCGATCCGAAGGAACTGGCGAAGCACTGCATGGAAGATTCGACGACGCCGGACTTCATGAAAAAAATGAAGCCCGGTGACATCATTGTCGCTGAAAAAAATTTCGGGTGCGGGTCGTCGCGCGAACATGCGCCGATCGCGATCAAGGCGGCCGGCGTGTCCTGTGTCGTTGCCAAGAGCTTTGCCCGCATTTTCTACCGTAACTGCTTCAATATGGGGCTGCCGATCTTCGAGAGTGCCGAGGCGGTCGACGGGATCAAAGAAGGCGACCAGATCGAAGTGGACGCTGATAACGGCGTCATACGCAATATCACCACCACTAAAGAGTTCAAGGCTACTCCCGTTCCGCCTTTCATGCAGGAGCTTATCGCTGCCGGCGGGCTCATGGCATACACGAAAAAGAAGGCAGGCCTGTAATTGAAGGCGTGTTTCAAGCCGATGAAGACGCTCCGGTCCGAACGGCAATCCCATTCTGTCTGTGATCCGTGCGTATATTTTAGCAAAAACCTTGATCCATCCTATTGCTCATCCAACATGCCTTCACAGCACTCTTGCGGTTTAGATTTGACCCCCGGCGACGACACCTGCAATGAGATGCGGACGAACAACTGCGGCAAGAGTAAAAAGCCGAGACATTCGGGGAAAAGACGGAATGATTAACACGGAAGAATACGCCCCCAGCGTCTCTATTCCGCTCTTGCATGCTGCCTTTTCCCGCTGAATTGTAATTGAGAATATCCTTTGAGAGGGGCTATCATTCATGGCAAAGACGTACCAGATCGCAACAATCCCCGGTGATGGAACCGGACCCGAGGTCGTAAAAGAAGCTGTTAAGGTCATCGACGCGGCGGCCGCGAAGGGCGGGTTCAAGCTCCAGTATACCGAGTTCGACTTCGGCGCTGCCCGCTATTTAAAGACCGGTGAGACGCTCCCTGACAGCGCAATTGGCGAATTCAGGAAGTTCGACTCCATGTTCCTCGGCGCCATCGGGCATCCCGACGTAAAACCCGGAATCCTCGAAACGGGGATTCTCCTGAAGATACGATTTGCCTTGGACCAGTATATCAATCTCAGGCCAGTGAAACTGTATCCCAATGTCGAGACCCCGCTTAAGGACAAGGGGCCAGAAGATATCGATTTCGTGGTCATTCGCGAGAACACGGGTGGCATCTACACCGGCCATGGCGGCGCGACGCGCGTCGGCACGACCGAGGAAATCGCCACGCAGCTCATGGTATACGATCGCCGTACCGTAGACCGGTGTCTCAAGTATGCCTTTGAGCTTAAGAAGAAGCGTAACGCGCGGAATCCCAAGTATGCTGCAAAACCGATCACGCTCATCCACAAGCGGAATGTGCTCACCCATTGCGGCGACCTCTGGTACCGTGCATTTGAAGAGATGGGCGCAAAACGGTATCCGGAACTCAAGCGCGACTACAACCATGTCGACGCCGCGAACATGTGGTTCGTGAAAAACCCCGAATGGTTCGACGTGGCGGTCACGGAAAACCTGTTCGGCGACATTATCACCGATCTGGGCGCCATGATTCAGGGCGGCCTCGGCGTGGCCTCGGGCGGGAATATCAATCCCGAGGGCGTCTCGATGTTCGAGCCCATGGGAGGCAGCGCGCCGAAATATGCCGGTCAGAATACCATCAACCCCCTGGCAGCCATCGGCGCCGCGATGATGATGCTCGACTCGCTCGGAGAAACAACGTCTGCCCAGGCAATCGAGAATGCCATGATGACGACGATGAAGAAGATGAAGAGCCAGGCAGCGGGGAAGATGGGCATGTCCACGACCGAGGTGGGCGACATGGTCGCGGGGCTGGTTTAACTGAGATCAGAGTTTGCAACGCATGGTTCAGTGCATAAAATTTTAGCAGCTGCGGAGCGTTCAGATGATACGGGCGGGTTTTATCGGTTGGCGCGGTATGGTGGGCTCAGTGCTCATGGGCCGCATGAAAGAGGAAAAGGACTTCGACCTTGTTGAGCCGGTGTTCTTCACCACTTCGAACGTGGGCGGGAAAGGACCGGACATCGGCAAGGAAGTCCCTGCGCTCAGGGATGCCAGGAACATCGGTGAGCTTAAGAAACTTGATGCGATCGTCTCATGCCAGGGAGGAGACTACACGACAGAGGTGTACCCCAGGCTTCGTGAAGCAGGCTGGAAGGGATACTGGATAGACGCTGCATCAACGCTCCGGATGACCAGCGATTCGATCATCATTCTTGATCCCGTGAACATGCAGGTGATCAGAGACGGGCTCGCCAGGGGGATCAAAAATTATATCGGCGGCAACTGCACTGTTTCTCTCATGCTTATGGCATTGGGAGGGCTGTACGAGCGCGATCTCGTGGAATGGATGAGCGCCATGACCTATCAGGCTGCCTCGGGAGCGGGCGCGAACAACATGCGCGAGCTCTTGAAGCAGATGGGCTCTGCCCATAACGCGGTAAAGGATCTCCTGGGCGATCCCGCTTCCGCAATACTGGAAATCGACAGCAAGGTCGCGGCTCAAATCCGTTCCCAGGCCTTTCCCACGGAATTCTTCGGGGCGCCGCTTGCTGGCTCGCTCATTCCCTGGATCGACATGCAGCTCGACAACGGCCAGAGCCGGGAGGAGTGGAAGGGCCAGGCAGAGACGAACAAGATCCTGGGCCGAGAAAACAAGCCGGTCCCCATTGACGGCACCTGTGTGAGGATCGGCGCGATGCGGTGCCACAGCCAGGCGCTCACGATCAAATTGAAAAAGGATGTCCCGCTTAACGAAGTAACGGACATGATCGCACAGCACAATACGTGGGTGAAGGTGGTGCCGAACCAGCGCGAGATTTCAATGAAGGAACTGACGCCGGCGGCGGTCACCGGCACCCTCACGGTCCCCGTGGGGCGCCTGCGCAAGATGAATATGGGTCCCACGTTCCTGAATGCCTTTACCTGCGGGGACCAGCTTCTCTGGGGTGCGGCAGAGCCGCTTCGCAGGATGCTCCGGATCGTGGTGGAAAAATAGGGTTGTCTTCGCTGAGCAGTGCCGAGAGGACCTGAGCGTGCTCGGGAGACAAAGAACGAGAGCGTTGTGTGCCCGGGATTTCAATTCCGGCGTTTGCAGCGTTCCTTGCAGCGAAGGGTTGTAGTATCCGGTCTTTCAGCACATGCTCAAGAAAAAAAACAAATACGCAGTGGCCGTCATCGGCGCTACCGGTGCCGTGGGCAGGGAACTGCTCGAAATTCTTGAGGAACGGGCATTCCCCGTGAGCGATATAGTCCCGCTGGCCTCTGAGCGCTCCGAGGGCGAGCGGGTAGAGTTCAAGGGCAAGAACGTCGTCGTCCGCAGACTGACGAAGGATTCGTTCCAGAACATCGATATTGCCCTTTTTTCTGCCGGTGCGGAACGCAGTCTGGAATTCGCCCCGCATGCGGTAAAGTCCGGCGCCGTGGTAATAGACACTTCGAGCGCATTTCGCATGGCCCCTCAAGTCCCGCTCGTCGTGCCTGAAATAAACGCCCATGCCCTGGACGGGCACGGCGGCATTATCGCAAGCCCGAACTACGCGGTGGTCGCGCTGGTCCTGGCGCTCAAACCCATCCACGACAACGTAAAGATCAAACGGGTCGTTGTCACGACATTTGAGCCCGTTTCCGGCTCGGGAAAAGAAGGCATGGACGAACTTGCGAAGCAGACCGTGGCGCTCCTGAACTTCAAGGACGTCGAAACAAAAGTCTATCCGCACCAGATCGCCTTCAACTGCATCCCGCACATCGAGGCCTTCCTTGAAAACGGCTATACGAAGGAAGAGATGGGAATGGCAGGCGAGACGAGGAAGATCCTGGAAGATGATGCTATCCGCGTGACTGCGACGACAGTCCGCGTGCCCGTGTTCAGGTGCGACGCCGAGTCGGTAAACATCGAGACCGAAAAAAAGATATCGGCGCATGAAGTGCGTGCGATCCTCGCGGAAGCGCCGGGCGTCATGGTCTATGACGACCCGAACAAGAATATTTATCCTCTGGCCATTGATACGGTCGGTAAAGATGAGACCTACGTCGGCAGGGTGAGGGAAGACGAATCCATTCCGAACGGGATAAACCTCTGGCTGGTGTCCGACAATCTGCGGAAGGGTGCGGCGTTGAACGCGGTTCAGATAGCGGAGCTTTTAATCAAGTAAGGTAAGGCAGACAGCATCCAGCCTGTGAACATGAGCGGACCGGCATGCCGGGCACCGTGTACCCTGTCCGGGATGGCGTTTTTTCTCTATGTATAATCTGATCTCTAAAATATTCGAAAAGCTCGAACGGGGCTTAAGCCCGAGGGAAAAGGCGATCATTGTGTCCCTCATGCTCGTCATCGCGGCCCTGGGGATTGTTCTTGGTATCCGCTATTACAACTATATCCAGAAGAATCCCGAGTTCTGCAACAGCTGTCATCTCATGGAGGAAGCTTACACGGCGTGGAAGCTCTCCGGCCACCATAGCATCGTGTGCCAGACCTGTCATCAACTCGGGCTCATCGAGCAGAACAGGTTGCTCGTCAAGTTTGTTTTTACGACGGACCGGAAGACGCCGGAGCCGCACGGCAACGCGACGCCGTGGACGATGTGCGTGAAATGTCACTGGGATGAGGCGGCGCAGGGGCGGGGATCGGTGATGGTGAATAAGTCGACTGGCCATGCCCGGCACGTGTTCGGCGAGAAACTGACCTGCAAGGATTGCCACAGCAAGAGGGTGCATTCCTTCCGGCCGCAAAAGGATGCGTGCCTCCGCTGCCATAAGGATTGGAAAATACACGGCACGGGTATGGAGGATATTTCCTGTCTCCGCTGCCACCCATTCTCGCCAAAGAAGCAGGAAGCGTTCATCCCGGACCGCGAGCGATGTCTGTCGTGCCATCGGAAAGCTTCAAAAAATCTCTTTCCGGACAGGGTCCCTATGGCGAGACTGAACTGCTACGAGTGCCATAAACCGCATGCGCGCATAAAGCCTACCGATGAGGATTGCCTTCGGTGCCACACCCGAGAGGTATTGGCGGAGAAATCCGTTCATCGAAAAGCAACACCGGCCTGCAAAACGTGTCACATTCCGCATCGATGGACGGCACGGCGATAAAATCTACTCCCGATTCCTGCCCCGTTAGCGTTTTTTCGACTTTTTCCTTACGGGATTCAAGAAAAGTTCGTTCGGCTTCACTTTGTAGATATCGCACAACGTCAGAAGCTTCAGCAGGCTCGGATTGGTTTCCTTGCCTGATTCGAGGCGCGAAATATAGCCCTGCGTGATTTTGCCGCGGTGGTCGGAAGCAAGCCGGGAACGTCGCGCTACCTCGCTCATCGACATCTTATGCTTGATGCGCAATTTTTTCAATTTATCCGCTAGCGTCATAAGAATTATATACTTCTTTTTTCAGGCTGCTGTCAATAAAGAGTTGCGGAATGAATCAATAGTATAATGTACCAAGTTGCAATAGTTTGTGCTATAATCATTAAAAAATATGAAATACGCCCAAGTTTTTATTGTGGAGGAAGATCATGTATAAGATTGAGATTCTTGAAAAAAAGCGTCTGGAGAAAGGGCTTAGCTATACGGATATTGCAGGGAAGTTGGGTATCCATAAAGTAACTGTCTCAAGGACACTGAAGGGCGTGTCTATGAAGCCGCGGACCGTCAAGCGTCTTGCTGACTATTTGGGCGTGGAAATGGAGAGCATAGTACCGTTTTTCCTCCTAACGCCATTAGTGGGCATTGCGTGGTCTGACTCTGTTGCCGTTGAAATGGGGAAAATGATGATCATATAATCAACGCTTTTATATTTCGCTTTTATATTTCTGACCGGGCGACAGCGAGTGACTCTCATGAACCCGGGGCGGACGATTCAGCCTTATCCTTTTTGCCCTTCCGGCGTTAGCGGCATACGACGCATCAGCAACGATCTGTTTTTCGCCTCTGATTCCCCGATCAGCCATTTTCAGATTTGCGTGCTGTAAAAAAGAGCCTTTTAAAGGGGTATATAATTCTCCCATCGCGCTGAAGAGCATAATACTCTTTACTTTCGCTTAACACCTCTTCCTCGAAGTCAGCTCTCCGTTCGTCAGTTTGCAATCTGTCGAGAATCGGCTTCATGGCAGTGCTCCTGTACCACTCAATGAGGTCCTGGTGAGATTTCAAAATATGGTAATAGGTCGTTTCCCATAGGGCGACTTTCTGCGTTAAGGAAACGAGAGCGTTATAATAATACTCGGCATTATGATAGGTTATCGCCAGCTCATACCCCTTGGTAAATGCCCTCCATTTCCTTTTTTGGGACGTTCTTACGATGATCCTGTAGAGGGGAGATTCATGATTCGCCGGCACCTGGATCGCCAATATTCCGTTTTTCTGTGCCAGCTGAAATAACCGGGGTATTAAAACATCATGGTTCGGAATCCATTGTATTGCCGCGTTGGAAAAAACAATATCATATGCCTGATTAGTTGTGTACGTTAAGGCGTCCCCGACCATCCATTGTTGGTTTGGATAATCTTTTCGAGCTCTCTCAATCATCTTTTCTGAATTGTCAAGACCGACAATAACAGCATTCGGCCACCGAGTATTCAGAATTTGAGTACTGTTTCCCGGGCCGCATCCTACATCGATAATAGTTTTTGGATCGTCAATGTCAATACGTGCAACAAGGTCTCTTGAAGGTTGCGTTCTTTCATGTTTAAATTGCAGGTACTGTTGGGGGTCCCAATCTTGCACCTTTCTCTCCTTGAACTATTCATACGTTAACCTTGATAATCAGGTATTTATCCTCTCCTCCCGCCACCAGGGGCACGACATGAACACGTAATGCATAAATGTTGTTCTCAACCCTTTAAGGAGATTCCGCGGAAAACGTAATTTTGAAGAATACACGGGAGGTCGTGGCACAGGCAGACATTTCATCCCTCCGGCTTGAAGGACGCAACCATTACCTTCTCTGGTCCTTAACCTCGGAGTACGTAACCTGCCTTGGAGTTCTGCAGAAGACTAAAAGTATAACCTGATTCATTATGGATAGAGGCGCTGACCTCACTTATGAAAGTTATACTCTGCTCCGAAACTCGCTCTGTATGCTGTCACTTTCTCTTCTCCACTACGAGAACGCCGTCTTCCCTGCTTCTACGGCTTTTCCTACCAGCGCCTGACCCCGCTCATAGATATCTTTGCCCTTGTCAATGGTCTTGGTAGCTCTTTCGATCGAGTCCTTATAAAGCTCCTTCCCTTTATCAAGGACCTCGGTTACCCTCTCTTTCGAGTCATGAGTGAAACGTTTGATGTCTTTCCGCACTTCCTTTCCTGACTTCGGAGCGAACAGGAGCATTATTCCTGCACCCACAAGACCGCCCGCCAGGAATGGCACCAGTACATTGTATGCTTTATCGGTAAATTCCTCTTTCATACTATCACCCCTTCCTTCTTATCTTTTGTCCGCGGTCAGCGCCTCTTCTCTATTATGCCGGTCTCACTCCCTGAGAATACCCATCCATAACGACTGCCTGCGAAACCTACGCTACCCTGTGAAACAATGACGCGCTTTCTGAACACCTCACCACCTTCTCTGCTCTTTCCTCATGTCCTAAAAATATCTCACTCCTGTGTTCTTAGTTTTAGTATATCACTCTTTGGGAAACAAAGAGACCGCCCTGGAAAATAGTTTGTTTGGCTGTCCCGGCCTCGGTCAGGCCCGTCATCACCGATGTAGGTCGTAAAGGAATTAACTTTGCCGTGGAAGCAATCGTCGGAAAAGCCGCACAGAATAGACTGAAATTCGGATTGTGATTTCGAAATGGAAGGGTAATGATCTTTCAGGATCGTCGAATGAGGTCGAACAGTGCTGTGAAGTGTCAAGCAAGGGTAGGCTGCTGATTCCGACCAAGCAGGAAATTTGTATCTCGTTTTCACCTCGTTCAGGGAGCTGTAAAGTCTTACAGCGTCATGTCTTGAATGTTGTCAAATCCTTCTTTCTGCTGCCATCCGTCTTTCGCTCGAGTTCCGCAATGACCTGTGCGCCGAGCAGAAGGATTACAGCAATGGCCTCCGTCGTAAGCAGTGACACGACTGCGGTAGCGAAGGAGCCATAAATTAAATTGACCATGGATATCACTGAGTAGTACCAGACCAGGACACGACGGGTGATCTCCCATAAGAGCGTAGCAGCCAGCCCCCCATACAGTGCCCGCCGAAAGGTGATGCGTACAACGGGCATAACCAGATAGATGGACGTGAGCAGGAGGATCTCTCCCACGATCCCCGAGATATACAGCGCGATGCCGGCAAAGCCCGCAAGGCTCAACTGGTGTCCGAACAAGAGTAGTTGTCGTTGCTCGATCGTCTCTAGTGCGCCCGTAATGAATGACACGATCAGGATGCCCAAGCCCAAAACCAGGATATAGATATAGGGGATAATGGCGGAAATGAGAAAGTGGCGGCGATGAATTCTGACACGGTGATAAAATATCACGGACATGGCGTTTTCCAGCACTGTAAAGGCTATGGAACTGAAAAAAAGCATCACCAAAAAACCAATGAAGCCAACCACATTCCGATGCTGGAGAAATACCCGCACCTGGTTAGATAATGTTGATGCGTAGCCGGGTATTATCATTTCCAGGTACGTCGACAACGTTTGAAATAACTGATCCTCCTCGATAAAGTGAGACAACCCGATCAAGGCAAGAATTGACATCGGCACAATTGAGAGCAGGGTATAGTAAGCCACAGCTCCGGACAGCAGCATCCCCTGATTGCGCCTGAATCCGCGTATGACATTTAGCACCAGGCTCAAGAAACGGCGGAAAACCCCAAATGCGGTATGTCGTCGTTCTCTCATGGATATCGATCCACTAGGCACGAACCGTATGTAATCACGGCCTTTTCCGAATGCCGTTCGAAATTTTATAACTGCAACTGCCGCGGCTCAAAAAAACATCCTGTCGAACAAATATATCATAAAATCGATCATTTCAGACACTATTATTCAACGACAGGCTACGGGACAACATAATCCGATGAGTGACGGCTTAAGGATTTCAGCAGGAATTGCTGCAGTGTTTCCTGCACCAGGTTTCAACAATTGCGCGCGGCAGGAAGCTTGACGCAGCCGGCATATGCACGTACCCTCCGAGGGTGGAGCATTTTTATGTGAAATATGGTACTATCAAAGTTCGCAGAGGTGGTCAATATGACGGGTGGGGGATGAGCATGAAGGATTTTTTGACTGTTGCAGGAGAAGCAGCGCGTGCGGCTGGAACGATGCTGCGCGAAAATATTTACGGCAAGAGGGAAATTGCCTATAAAGGCGACATCAACCTGGTCACAGAAATGGACATGCGTTCCGAGCGTGCGGTGGTTAAACTGCTCCTTGCTTCCTTTCCGGACCACAGCATCATGGCCGAAGAAGAGACGATGATACAGAATGGCTCCGGCTATACATGGATCATCGACCCCCTCGACGGGACGACAAACTACGCCCATGGATATCCGTGCTTCTCGGTTTCCATCGCGCTCGAACACGAAGGCGAGATCATCACCGGCGTTGTTTATGATCCCATGAGGGATGAGCTGTTCTCTGCACAGAAGGGGCAGGGGGCCTATCTCAACGGAGCGAAGATCCAGGTCTCGCGTGTCGATACGCTCATTAAAAGCCTGCTTGCCACCGGTTTTCCCTATGATCGCAAGGTAAGCGAAAAGAACAACCTGAATTATTTTCACGATCTTCTCATGGCATCGCAGGAGGTCCGCCGGGACGGTTCCGCCGCGCTCGATCTCTGCTCGGTGGCGTCGGGCAGGTTCGATGGCTTTTGGGAGCTGAAGCTCAAACCCTGGGATGTGGCGGCCGGAAGTCTGATTGTGCGCGAGGCGGGCGGGACAGTCTCGGATTTTTCCGGGACCCGGTTCAGCATTCAAGACGACGAGATCCTTGCAACCAACGGCAGGATTCACGGGGATATGCTCACGACGCTCCGGAAAGCCGCGAACAATGCGAATTGCGGATTAACCCGCTGATATCGGAATAACTCCATGCGGAACGCAAACCTCGAAATCACCATGAAACACCCTGAGGTCTCCATCGTTCGATGCGATGATTACGATCGCCCAAAGACGATGCTTGCCGTCAAGGATGCCGTAGATTTATTGGGCGGGATGGGGGAGTTTGTAAGACCGGGAGACCGGGTCCTGATCAAGCCGAACCTCCTGAAAGCAAGGCCTCCGGAAGCCGCCGTCACGACCCATCCTGAGGTCGTCCGTGCCGTCATCAGGCTTGTCCACGAGCAGGGCGGCAGAGCGATGGTGGGCGACAGCCCCGGCATGGGTGATCTGAAAAAGGTCGCCGAGAGGGCCGGCATTCTCGACGTGGTGATTGAAGAAGGAGCCCAGTTGGAGGATCTTACAGAAGCGGTTCAGGTAAAAAATACCGGCAGGTTCCAGCATTTCGAGGTAGCTCGCTCAGCGTACGAGGCTGATGTGCTCATCAATCTCCCGAAGCTTAAGACCCACGGGATGACAACGCTCACCGGTGCCGTAAAAAACCTCTTTGGGTGTATCCCCGGAAAACGGAAGGTCCAGTGGCACTTCAATACCGGTGTGAATCACGACCTTTTCATGAAGATGCTTGTGGAACTGTACGTGCTCCTCAAACCGCGACTTACCATCATGGATGCCGTCGTCGGCATGGAAGGCAACGGCCCCGGCAGCGGCGACCCCCGTCATATCGGTGCGCTCCTCGCCGGGAGGGATGCCGTTTCGGTTGACGCGGTATCAGCCCGCCTGCTCGGTGTGAACGTGGACAAGCTTCCCCTGTTGCAGGCAGCCCGGTCACATGGCATCGGCGAAACGGACTGGAACAACATTACGCTTCTCGGAGATCCTTTGGAGAGTGTCGCCGTTCAGCACTTCCGCCTTCCACCGCAGACGCACCTCGAATGGCCGCTTCCGGAGTGGGCACGCAGTTCCCTCAAGAACGCGTTCACGACCAGGCCCGTCGTCAACAACAACTTGTGTATTCAATGCGGCATCTGTCAAGGCCACTGCCCCCAGGGTGCGATCGAAGAACGGGGAAAACGGCTCGAAATCCGTTACCGCGACTGCATCCGCTGCTTCTGCTGTCAGGAACTGTGTCCCCGGGGCGCGATCACGATCGGAAAAGGATGGGCACTTAAATTGTTGAGGTGAAACCGTTTCGTGGTCCACGGTCATCCTCAGGGATCGTTGATAGGATCGTTCGCGTTGAGGTGTCGGATTACCTGCATACGTTAAAAAAATCGTACTCTCGATACAGCTCACTTTTTCGTGGACGATGAAACGGTCATTACAGGCTATCCGCACACGGCCCCTGATTCCAGCCTTGGGGAGTGGTCAGCCGCTCTCTCCTTTTTCATCCGCTTCCTCACCGGCTGTGTCGAAATCTTCCAGGACCCGGTCGTCATCTTCGTCTATCTCGAATATCTGCTCGTCAGTCTGCTCTTTCGGCTCAACGCCACGGCCAAAAAGCTCCCGGTATACGAGAGGCTTGACACTCGCGGGGAGGAGCGGGTCCCCGTAGAGTTCCCTGAGTTCCTGCATTTTCATGCTCTGGAGGAAACGTTCGGAAAGCGTCAGGGGCGTATGCTCGTTCCGGACCAGGGAATACCGGATGAGCGACCTTCCCGACCAGTTCTGGTGCATGGCGATCAGTCGTATGGTTTCCGAGTATGTGTCGTCGCGATTGATGACCTTGAAGAGGTGGTTTTCCTGAAGGCGTGGATTATTGAGGCAGAGCGCGACCACCTCGGCATCTGCATCCTGGAGCAGCTTCAGGAGGACGTTTCCCACGGCCATCTTGGCCAGAGACTTCTTGTACCCAAGCGGCATGGTCGGAATCCGTTCGATCACAATGGCCTCCACCTTGTGCCGGAAGACGAGCGGGATATTATGATTGCGGGTCATCTCCGCGATGTCGAAGAGGCGCAGATAGCGGACGATGGAAAGTGAGACCGAGAGAGGCGTTTTTGGATTCTTTGCGAGCGCGAGACGTATGGGATAGCTTTCTGACCATTTGCCGTTCTTGGCAATAGCATCGAGCACGTCAGGAGTCATGTTTTTCCTGTTTGCGATGATGAGAACGTCTTCTTCGCGCAGTTTCCCATTGTCAAGGAGCGCCCTGATCACCCGGGGGGAAGGATCATGCACTAACCCGGCAAGCACCTCTTCATCACCAGAAGCGGCCAGCATCAATCTTTCATCTTCCCTTGCGTCCATATTTTTATTATACGGGTTTTCAAAAGTATTGACAAACGGTAACATTTTCTGTATTTTTGTAACTCAACAACATGAATTTTAATGGTTTTCAGACCTCATGCTTTGCCGTGTAGCGAGGGTTTCGATGGAACGAACGCTGCTCCTGAATGCAACATTTGAACCGTTAAAGATCATATCGTGGCAGAGGGCGATCACCTTGCTCACGCAAGGCAAGGTGGAAGTCATCGATTTCTACGATCGTGACGTCCGCGGAGTGTCCATCACGTTTAAACTCCCTTCCATCCTGCGTCTGCTTAAACTCGTGAAAGTGAAGCGCAGCACCAGAGAAGTCCGCTTCTCCCGCGCGAACATCTATCAACGGGACAAATACACCTGCCAGTACTGCGGCGTAAAACACTCTGCCGAGGACCTGACCTTCGACCATGTTATTCCCCAGGTGCAAGGCGGTCAGGCAACGTGGGAAAATATCGTGACGGCATGCCTTTCCTGCAACAACAGGAAAGGAGGCAGGACGCCGCGGGAAGCCAAGATGCGGCTGATCCGGCCGCCTGCAAAGCCGCGTTGGATGCCAGTCGTCACCATGACGATCGGCATAAAAAACGCACCCCTCAGCTGGAGGGACTACCTCTACTGGAACGTTGAACTGAACAAGGATGATTGACACGCTTCGTGAGAAGAGTGAACGCAAACCGCTTTGGCAGCGCCCTTTCAGCGCGCTCGTTCCCGTTTCCGATTTATCCCACCGTGGCGCTGCGGTGCCCTCCTTTTTTTTCTTGTCAACCATCGGGTAAGATGCTATAGTTCCAACCGTCGTTTGGAGCATACGGTTACGAGGAGGCGCATGATATGAAAAAAAGATTCCTCATCTTTGTCGCGATCAGCGCGGTGATGATGTTGTCGGCCGGCAGAGCATCTGCGTTCACGCATTATACGGTAAATGAATTCATGACCGCGGAGAGCCTCGATCCCGGCATGACGCAGACAGGGATCGATTTCTCACTGGGTGATCATTTCACGAGCTACTATCCTGAAGTTCGTTACGGATTGGGTGCATTGCTGGAAGTGGGAGCCCGGTTCGGAGCAGTGCAGGCAAGGCTTGATAACGGACAAGACCTCGGCTTCCTCGCAGGGGCTGATCTCAAGTACCAGCTCATCAAGGAGACAGAAGGCGTCCCTGTCGATCTCGCTGTGGACCTGGGATGGAATAACATGATCATCGACGGCAAGAACGCCAGCGAACTGACATTTGCGACGCTTGCCAGCAAGAGCATTGCCTTGACGGACCGCGGGTATAAGCTCGTTCCGTATGGCGGGCTGGCGTTGTCGGGCCAGTTCGGGTCGCTCGCCGACAACGACAAATCCTACATCAACGTTTTCGTCGGCCTAGAATGGAAACTGACCCAGAAATTCATGGTTCTCCTCGAGGTGAAGGCAGGCGACCAGATTACGGGCGGAGCAGGGATCAGATTCGAGTATTAACTTTTTTCGCACTGCACGTGGGCCAATGGCCCTGCTCCTTCCTCCTTACCGTTTGGCCCGTCAATTTCCTTGGGCATGATAGGTAATCGTTCCATGGCGAGTTCACCATCAGGGAACATTCAGCAGAAGCCACTTCCCGACATCCTCGAAGACTTGCGCCAGGGTAAGGCCACCGGCACGCTGACCGTTATGAGAGGCACTGTTGCGAAGTGCATCTGCCTCAAGGGCGGACGGATCGTCTTTGCTACGTCGACGGATGTCCACGATCGCCTCAGTGAAGTTCTGGTCAAAACGGGCAAGGTGACGAAGAAAAACATGGACGATGCCGTCAGCCTGTACAAAAAGGGCGGTGGCTTGAAAAAATTGGGGGCTGTCCTGGTGGAAAACGGCTTTATTGCTCCTAAAGAGCTGTTCGGCGGCCTGAAAAACCAGGTCAAGGAGATCATCTACAGTATTTTTCTCTGGAATGACGGAGAATATAAATTCGAGGAGCGACTGCCGCCCGATTTCATCCAGCTGCAGATAAATTTTCAGGAGCTGATATCCGAGATCATTGCGCGGATCAAGCACGAAATGCCTGCATAGTGCACAGGATCCTCGAGAGCATCATGCTGCCCCTGTCAAACCCCGCGGATGTCAACTTTTTCAGTTGTCCTTTCATGCAATTGCAGGTATAATTTCCCCCGACCTCGCAGGAAATCCGGAGATTGCTGGTGAAATCCCTGAAACATGCTTCGTTCCCCGAAATGGCTGAGCGGGTGTGCGCCCTGTATAGCGAGGAGCGGGACGCGCTCCTTCTCGGGATGCTCGGCCAGGAGTACGAGATCAGGCACGACGGCATTTTTGTCCGCAGTCAGAAGGCGCCGGAGAATCATGGGACCGTGATCATGGACTACCTTTTCTCAAGGGGGACGGCCAGCACCATCATGCCCTGGCGGACCCTGTGCGATTTCGGGGACGCCATGGTTCCCGGATTCCGGAAAAAAGTGGAAGAACCGATCTCCTCTTTTACCACGGACATCCTCGCGCGTGCGAACAATCTCCTGCCCATGCTGGACGCCAAGCCGGTGCCCAGCCTCATCGGCAGCGACCTTGCTGTTACGGTTCGCGCACTTCCCAAGGTATTTATCCACATTGAGCTATCACAGGAGACACAGGACTTCCCCGCCGAGGCCTGGATGCTTTTTTCGAACAATGCTAACGAGTTCTTGACAGTGTCGAACCTTCACGTACTCGCAGAGCTCTTCAAAGACAGGCTCCTGAGCCTGATCAGGATCTATTGACACCACGCATGCGGATTGCGGAATGCGGAATGCTACGTTGACAGCTGCAGAGAGGCTTGTCCTGGCCCTTGATGTTGAGAGCGACCAGGATGCCCTGGGCATCGTCACTGAACTCAAGGAGTCGGTGGGGATGTTCAAGGTTGGTCACCAGCTCTTTACTGCGTACGGCCCGGATATCGTACGCAGGATCATCGGCATGGGCGGCCGCGTCTTTCTCGACCTCAAATATCACGACATCCCGAACACGGTTGCAAAAGCATCGTCGGAGGCGGTCAGGCTCGGGGTGAGTGTATTCAATGTTCATGCGCTCGGCGGGCTGGACATGATGAAGGCCTCCGCTGAATCGGTGAAAGAAGCGGCGGCCAAGTATGGGCTGCCATCGCCGATCGTCCTGGCGGTCACGATTCTAACGAGCATGGATGAAAAAAACATGCGCAGGGAGCTGAAGATAACACGGTCGCTCCAGCGGGAAGTGTCGCACCTGGCGAGACTCGCGCAGCGCGCGGGCATGCACGGCGTGGTTGCCTCGCCCCAGGAAATAAAAATACTGCGCAGGGCAGTACGCGGACAGTTCGTCATTCTCACGCCCGGCGTGCGGCCTGACTGGGCCGGCAAGGACGATCAGAAAAGAACCATGACGCCGGGAGAGGCTGTTGCCGCAGGCGCAGACTACATCGTCGTCGGGAGGCCGGTGCTCAAGGCGGCAGACCGGCAGGCGGCGGTGGGAATGGTCGTGGAAGAGATAAATAAATTTCTGAGCTCAGGGAAGGGCTGAAAATCCTGAGTACGCGGTGGCAGCAAGATCATACCTCACGGCCACGAACACCAACCTCGGTTCATTCCGGGGAATCGGCGTTTCCCCCAGAGAAGGAGTCACGAAAATCATGACATCGGACCAGGTGCTGGACATCTACAAGAAAACAGGCGCATTGCTCACGGGGCATTTTCTTCTTTCCTCGGGCCTGCACAGCGAACAATATCTTCAGTCTGCGCTGGTACTTCAGCAGCCGGATCTCGCAACCAGGCTCTGCGCAGACCTTGCTGCGCCGTTCAAGAGTTCCCATATCGAGGTCGTCATCGCTCCGGCACTCGGCGGAGTATTTGTCTCCCACGAAACGGCGCGGGCGCTTGGCGTCCGGGCGCTCTTTGCTGAGCGCGTGAACGGGGAGCTGACGCTTCGGCGCGGGTTTACGATAAAAGCGGGTGAGCGCGTGCTTGTCGTGGAGGACGTCATCACGACCGGCAAGTCCACCAGGGAGACCATCGAAGTCGTGAAGCAGGCAGGCGGGGTTGTCGTGGGTGCCGCGTCTCTCGTGGACCGTTCTGGCGGAAAAGCCGACCTCGGCGTTCCCTATAAAGCTCTCGTGACGCTCTCCGTTCCGACCTATTCGCCGGATGCCTGTCCGTTGTGCAAATCAGGGAGCGTTCCGATCAAGCCTGGCAGCAGGGGGTTGAAGTAATTCCAGCAGGGTCAGTGGCTGTATTCCCGTGAATCATGACCAGCCCAGTACGACGACGTGCGGTCTTACCGTAGGATGAATTCAAGAATATACTTGAACGCCAGGGACACGATCATGACCCCTAGCATGAGCTTGATGAACTTCTGGGGGACATACTTCTGGAGCCTGGCGCCGATATACATGCCGGCAAAGCCGCCGGCGCCGAACAGCGATCCGAGGAACCAATCTGGTGATACGGAGACACCGCCCGGTCCGGGCAGGAGGCTGTAGAAAAAAACCCCCGCGATCGAGGTGAGGAACGTTCCCAAGAGAGCTGCGCCGGCCACTGAATAGATCGGCAGATTGAACACCGCGACGCAGAACGGTGCGATGATCGCGCCCCCCCCGATGCCGTAGGTCCCGCCGACAATTCCCACGGTGAATGCAAGCAGGAGCATGGCCGGTACGCTGAACCGGAATCGTTCGCCCCAGAATTCGTATTCGATCGTCCTGAGATCAAAGGTGATCGTCTTTACCACTGCGTCGGGCGGGAGTCCGGCAGCTGCCTGTACATGCCGCTGCTCCCTGATTAGCTTTGCCCGATTGGAGAACTTGCTGTCCAACTCCAAAAGCGTCGAACTGCTCGCCCGTGATTTCCCGGTCATCTCATAGAAGAGCCTGACGCCGAGGTACAGGAGCACGATACTGACAAAGAGCTTGAAGGTGTGTGGGTCGGGGAGATAAAGGATTCGCAGGTAGTATCCGATGAAGACGCCCGGCAGCGTGCCGGCAATAATCACCCATGCGAGCGGCCACGCCATGCGCCCTTCCTTGAAGTATCGGTATACACCGCTGGGGATCGCTACGAGGTTATAGACAAAATTCGTGGAGCTGACTGCGGGGCTGGTAAAACCGAGGGCGCTCATTTGGTACGGCAGCAGGATGAAGGCGCCGGACACACCGCCCATGGCCGTAAATGTCGATACCAGGAGCGCTACAAGCGGCGGAAGAAAAATCCAGGTCTTCACCCCCGACAGGGGGAACAGTACGTACATGCCGTCCATGGCGGCTACTATAGCATAAAATAACCATGAAGAAAATAAGCAACGACCCTCCTCCTTCTCTGTATCATCAATGTCCTGCGGAAGGACACAGGGCCGCTGAATTTTTCCTCTCACGATCCGGTACCTGTCGTCGTCTGATGAATCTCGAAATGCGTGAAAGGTTTGGTCCGTGTCTACCCGGGAGCCTTGTCATCGTGGCACAATGTTGAGCGGAAAAGGGCCCGACGGCGCCCTCCATTTAAATATTGTAGCACAAAAAAAATATGTTTGACTTGAATTTTATTTTTGATATAATTGTTACTAGGAGAGGGGAAAGATAGGAAGACAGGAACTATGACGAAAGTGGCGATGAGAGAAGAAAAGCAAGAGTACCCGGACAGCGGCGTGCCTGAAGATGTATTAGAAGATCTTGCCGATGAACTCGCGGAGGAAGAAGAAGAGGAGGAAGAACCTTCTCCGGTCGAGATCGCAGAGGCCGCAGAGGAAGTGGGCGGAGGAGCTGATCTCG
>DASPQB010000249.1:0-27488 GCA_035625205.1 Nitrospirota bacterium
TCAAGATTGCTGACTTGATCCCGGCCGGCACCGTCACGGCGGCTACTGGCACCGTTTATCCAACCGACTACTTCGAAACGTGGACGTCGGAGTTAGCGGGGGTGCAGTCAGCAACCTCAGGTACATTTGTATACCCGTTAAACGCCAACATTAACGTATCAGATGCCGCTAACGGGAATTACAGCTATACATTTACAACGGCGTTCGGTAGCAAATGGCTAGGCTTCAACAACGGGGACTATAAGGCTACGAATATTAAGCGCGTTATGGTCAAGATCACGGGCTCTGCCACTATAAACAACACCATAAATTTCGAGGATTTTGCTGGTGATCCCGGTTCGGGCGCGACCGCGTCGGCGCTTCCTCCCCAGCGCGAGTTCGTTACCATCCAGGCCTGCCAGCAATGCCACAGCGAGTACATGGACAATGCGGCACATGCCGCAAATTACCCCGACACTCGTGCCTGCGACTTATGCCATAGCCCCCTGTATCAATCCTTGCCCAGGCATACGGCAGGATTCATGGATTCAGCTAACGCCATGTTGCCGGTGTTCATTCATATGATCCATGATTCAAGGCCCTTAGGCCCGAATGGCCCGGGTGTAGTATACCCTGTCAGCTATCCTCGGAACATCGAGAACTGCGTCGTCTGCCATACTAACAGCGGCTTGAATCTCGGCGCAGGCGATGAGACCGGCAACTGGAAGAACAATCCGAACGGTCGGGCGTGCGCCTCATGTCATACCTTGAATACCTTTACCGAGTCCACCGCCACCGTAGCCGGCACAATGACTCATGACCTGTCCGGCACCATCGCCTATCATAGCGCACCACCAGCCGCTCCAAAAACCGATGCACAATGCACCATCTGTCATGCGGCCCTCGGGACTGCCGGCGATTTTACGGATATCGTTACTGCCCATAGCGTAACGTTGCCAATATTTGTCGCACCAGCGGCCGGAGTGGTAACGGCGCTTACTACGTCGGATTCTCCGGAGTATCATGTCGTTATCACCATGAGCACCCCGTCAAACGGCAGCTATTATGTCACAGGTGAAACACCGACCGTCACGATCACCTTGACCAACAATGATTTGGCCAGCAGCGCTGTGCCGACTGTGCTCACCTCAAACCCCGGTCATCAAGTAGGAAACTACGACCCCAACAGCCTGGCCATAGCCAACCTGTATGTCTACGGTCCACGCGACTACCCCAAGCCGAGTTTCCTTCCCGCGGGCAAGAAGTCGATTCCGCTGCTGAGCACCTATTTCTCCGCGAGCAGGTCGTCGTGTAGTACTACAACCGCTACGACCACCAATACTAATATAAACATAACGCGAACACCTACGGGCTTTACCTATCAGTTGCAGCCGATTACGGCAGCCGACTTCCCGGGCACCTACTTTGTCCGTGTCTATGTCGGCAACACCTACGCCTCTACGTTGACAGCTAATTGCGGCAGTATTCCTGACCAGATCGTTTCGTACGGTATAACTTCTTTCCAGGTTGACACCGCGACCAAGGATTTGGGTGTTACCGGCAACGCCAACGGCACCCCCGCTTGTATGAATTGCCATGGCAATGAGCCGATGCACCGCGATGACCATGCCGCGCCGTTCGATCCCGATCATTGTAACGCCTGCCACTATATAGGGGAGTACGGCAATGGCGTCCTAAGCAGTTCCGGAGATCCCATTAGTAACCGGGTCCATGCCGTTCATTCCAATTCAAAGACCGGCGACCTCTCGATCATAGACTGGTCGGTGGCACAATCATTGAACGTGGAACCGATCGGCTTCGCGACGGCCACCGTTACCTACCCGTCGAATATCGAGCGGTGTGCTGTCTGCCATTCGTCAGGCAATACCGGCTATAAGATGAATCTCTACGAGATTCCCTGCTACGGTTGCCATGCCGACGTACCTGGGGCACCTGAGCACATGGCCGCGATGCTTGGCAGCCTCACGACGATCGTATCCGGCACAACGGGCACGACACAAGTCCCAGAGTCCTGTGTGGTTTGTCATCAGCCTGGCCAGGATGTTAGTATCGCCGATACACCATAGGTTCTCTTTGAAATCGTAACTCAATTTCAAAGACAGTATCGCAGGGCGGACCGAACGGTCCGCCCTTTTTTATAGTGCGCCCGGCCTGGTTTCTATACGAATAAAAGACCAAAACTTGCTCGCACTTGCTGTCTTGCATGCAAACGTTCCGAATTAAGAGGGAGAATGAAATGAGAACCAAAACAATATTTTACTTTGCATTCCTGCTGTTAATTGCGTCTGCGTTCAGTTTTTCAGGTTGCTCCAGGCTATTTGGACCTTCGGATGAAGAAGCGATCAAGGCTATTAATGAGAGCGGAGCATTCAAGGATCTTGTCCTGCAATCACCCGTCGTGATCCTCGAAAAAGGCGGACGCAATAAAGACGGCGCCTGGCCTGTCAAAGTTAAAGTAATATTTACTTATGAAATAAAAAATAAGCAAATGTCTGCGCCTATGGAAAAAATGCTGATCTTTAATATGCGTAAAGCGAAAGACAGTGCAGGGCATACTATCTGGAATGCGCAACTCGGTTCGTAATAACGGTAAACAAAAATCGTACGGAATGATTAGGCGTTCATTCTTTCGAGTGAGGGCACGGCGTTCAGTGCAATTATAATTGTCAGGATGGCGATGGCGAAGGACATGATTCTGAAACCGCGCTTTCAATAAGAGGACACGCCCGGGCCTGCGTCATAGAATCGGGGATTAGGCGGCCCTGGACTCCCAGAAGTCTTCGAAGCGTTCGGAGAGCATAGCACACCGAAGGGCAACAATCGCGTTTGCTTCCTTGACAGTCCATTCCATACCTGATTGTTTTAGCCGTGAGCCAATAAGGCTTTTGCAAGCTGTCTCAATAACTCCGGAGCCAGCAAATAATCCTTGTTTGTGGAATTCAGCATAGCGCATGCGATTTTTGTTTTGTTGAAGATAGCAGATTTCTGATTCGACTTTCTGTGCCGTAGTTGCCCCAGAAAGAATATTAGTGTTTGCCTGGTATCTGATTTTTTCGATGTTTCCCTCTTCGAGATAAGTCCACCACTTCGTTCGGTAACGAAGCACATTTTTCTCATTGGAACCAAAGAGCAGTTTACAGAGATTTGATACATGCTCTTTGGCATGATACAAATCGGCAATCTGAAGTGCCTGAGGGAAGCGCAGCTCACAAATTCCCCGAATCCATGAGGCACCATCTCCGAGCAGTACAACTCGGGAAGCATTGAACAGTCCTCTGCGTATTGCCTCAGCTTTTATACGGCTACTAAAATCCTCTGCTGTTTCTATCGCTCCGACAAACGTCGTAGATTCCGGAGAGCGCACAGGGCGGCCATGTTCATCTCTCATTGTTTGAGTAAATACGCATCCCAGCTTGGCTTCCCGTGATTTTGAAGTTCCATCAGGCTGCTTGCCTCTCCGTCCCTCTACTTCTGGCTTTACCATTGGCTCCCCTGTGCCATCCATTTCCACATAAAGCACGGCAATGTTCTTATCCTCCGTCGATGGGGCTTCGATTTGCAGCAATTTCCCCCGTTCTGCAGCCTGCCAGGTTTCAATTTGATCGCCAATTTTCTCAGCAACGCGTTCGACGTCTTTGGGACTGACCTCAATGTCGGCATATACCTTCAGGTCTTCTTTGGCTTCTTTAAAAGTTTCACGACTACCGGCCCTGGCCATCATACGCCGAAGCCCAGGGGTGCGCCTCGTGCCGACCACATCCATTTCTTCGTCACCGGGATATCGGGTCTCTCCGCAATCATCACACTCATATCTCGACCTGGAAAAAGGTACTGGCCCCATAATCGTTACCAGTGTCTTGTTCTCTATCCCTTTGCTCTGCATAATGGAGCCGCAGTGACACAGTACAGGATGTTCACGTCTGCCGCAGCCGATGCCTTCCAGAAGTCCTCCAAGAACTTTTGCCCCTGCCACTAACACAGCCTTACGCAGTGCCGACTCCACAGCCTCAAGATCAAATTTATGGCTTGTCGCCACGACATCAATAATATGGTTTACTTCTTTGTCGGCTTCGATCGCTGCTTCAGCGATTTTTTTTATCGTATCCCTCTGTCTCACGCACCAACATGCCCATCTGCTCGGTAAGTATCTCGAATTCCTTGCAGAGCTCAGCAAATTTGCTGTGTGCGGCAACATCTATTTTGGCCTGTTCAATCTGCATCGGCGTTGTTAAACGCTCGCTGACCGTTTTCTTGCCCTCCCGTCGGGATAAGACATAGTAAGGGCCCCGCATAGCGGGCTTGGAATCTTTTTGCGTCACCTTGAAGTACTGTTCGTTAATTGTGCCCCTTTTCATGCTACGAATAGAGCGCGTCTGCCGGAGTACTTTATCCCTTTGCTTGTCTATCTCCGATAGTTGCTTCATAGTTTCTCCTATTGTAGATTGCAATCTACAATATTACAGCACAAAAAAAGAGGTTTCATCAAGACCCCCTCTGATGACGCAAACCCGACACACCCTTTTTTCTTGATTTAGCGCACGAATTCCCGTATAGTAAATTCATTTTGTTGCATCGGCGGCACTACTTTAGTCATCACATTAGGTATGGACCGTCGTGAGGCAATGCCTGAATATTGCGGTGCGCAGCATTGAAGAGCTGATTCGTCCGAAAACTCAAATATCCAAATCGGGGAAGGAGGGAACATTTTGAGAATCAACTATTTGCTGCTAAAAATGCAGAACCGTCCCCTGGTTATGCTAATGGTATGCGCAGTGGCCGTGTTTTCGCTCGTATTGTTCACGCCGGACGTGTCGCCAGCAGCCAGCCTGTCCGGTGATTCCAGCACGTATTTTCAATCCAAAGAGCTGGAAGACAGTTCGAAGATCCTTGGAGGATATGAATACCTCGATTTTGCCGTGCAGGACATCGGTAACGAAACTGTTTCATTTCATACTGGTGGATGGCTGCGTGAAGATTTTCAGGGCGAGGAGTACAATAAGAAATCGGACAGCGATCTCCAGTATTCCTACCTGAGTTTCAAGAGCAAAACCGACAATACCGTCGTCAATCTTGGCCGTGTGATGGTTTTCGAGGGCGTGGCGGCCGAAAGGGTTGACGGTATTTACGCGCGCACCGATTTAATGGACGGTTTTGGCATATCAGCATTCGGCGGCAGTCCTGTAGAGACCAACATCAATCTTCCTGGCAACAACGTGATCTATGGCGCACGGCTGTCTCATCAGGTAGCTGACGTATACAAGATAGGAATCTCGGCGCTCCAGGAGGATAAGGACAGCAAGGACTACCGTAGAGAAGCAGGCATTGATCTGTGGGTGCACCCGATGGACAAAGTGGATGTAACCGGCAGGTCCAGTTACAACGATATCACCAAAGGTTGGATGGAACATGCCTATGTTCTGGGGCTGGGTCCCTTCGCAAAGTTGAGGTTTGATACCACCGCTTCGTGGATCAACTATGATGACTACTTTTTCCGCGTCACCACAACTGCTTTTTCTTTAAATCCTCTTTCAACGGGACTTCTCCCCGCTGATGAAAAAGTACGGATCTTGGGAGAAGCAGCATCTTATCAAGCAACAGACAACGTGAGTATTATTGCTGATTACAAGAATTTTAATTATACCCTCGAAGGCGATGCCAACTACTACGGCGGAATGGTCAAGTATTCCGTGCCCGACTCTGGCGGCGCGGGAGTGGGATATCACCGCATGAATGGAGACTCGAACAAGTTAAAGTACGACGAGTATCGGGTCTATGGATACAAAAAGATCAGCAAGGTAGATCTTACTGCCGACGTTCTCGAGGTAGTGTATGACAACCCAATTAATGGTGTAAAGGATTCTTTTTCCGGGACGCTTGCGGCCCAGTACGATCTCACGAACGCATGGAAAGTTGGCGCCGACATTGAATACCTACACGATCCCGATTTCAGCAGAAACATCCAGACCTTCGTAAAGCTTCTCTATCATTTCGGCACCAAAGGAGGTGCTTAAGATGAAGATATCTTCAACCACAATGGTTTTTTTGACGGTTCTCGTACTGATCTTCGGGATGTATGCCTGCGCCCACACGGCAAGTATCGCGACGTCACACCCTGTTGAAATAACGGGTTTCCCGATCTGCAGTGACTGCCATACGGATTGGCGCGCTGCAATGGACCACACCAGTGATTATTCGGCACGGCACAGGTTCTTCGCAGAGCAGCAGAACGGGACCTGCAAAGTATGCCACAAAGAGTCATTCTGTTCTGATTGCCACGCACACAAGGAAGAGCTAAAGCCGAGCGACAAGTATAAAGATTCTCCGGAGCGGACCTTGCCACATCGGGGAGATTATATAAACCAGCACAAGATCGACGGCAGGATAAACCCAGCTTCTTGCATGAAATGTCATGGCCGCTCGAATAATGAGAGGTGCCAAGAATGTCACCATTAACTAAAAGCCTGCTAACCAGCCTGCTTCTGATTGCCGGAATGTGTGCCCTAGGAGGTTGCGGCAGCAGTGAGGAGAACAAAGGATCCGTATTCGATGCAGACGACCAACAGCATCCTGCCAATTGGCTGATTACAGGCCATCCGGCAGCTGCCCTGGCTGATTCGAGTGTATGCATGGAATGCCACGGAGATGATTTTTCAGGCGGTATTTCGGGTGTGGCCTGTTCATCATGCCACACGAATGGAAATCCTCTTACCGTAACGAACTGCGCATCATGTCACGGGAATCCTCCAAACGGGAATGCTGCACCGAACCGTGCTGGCGCACATAATACCACCAATGGCCACTTTGCCCCACAAGTCACCTTGCCTGATTCGTGCAATACCTGTCACAACGGTGCAGGAACGGGCACAGCGGAACACTTTGACGGCATTGTCGAAGTTCAGTTTCTGAGCATCTACAGCGCGAAAAGCGGCACCGCGGTATTTAACGCGGACAATACGTGCTCGAATGTAAGCTGCCACGGCGGCCAGACAACGCCGAATTGGTTTAGTGGATCAATCAATGTGGCTACCCAGTGCACGTCGTGTCACTCATACGGCACATCCGAGTATAATAGTTTTGTGTCCGGCCAGCATGATTTCCATGTCAATACGCTGGCAAAACCTTGCATTGCCTGCCATAACACCGTGACACTCTCTCAGATCCATTTTATTTCGTTAAATACGACGACGGTAGTAGGGGCAGCAACGACGATTGGGGGGGGTATAACGGAAGTTTCGAACTATACCAATGGTACATGCTTGTCGGATTGTCACGTTCCTGCCGGTCCTCGATCCTGGTTCTAGCGGCTGGGAAATTTCGGTTATTAGGAGAATGATTTCAGGAAGGCCCGGTGAAAATATCCGGGCCTTTTTTTCAGTCGGCTGCAAGGTGTACGCAGTTCCGTGTAGCTTGACCGGGGATAGGGGTAAAGCTAACTGAAAAAACACAGGCAGTTCGAATGAGTAGAGAATGAGTAGATTGGAGAAAAATTGGAGCTATACGGTTTGGAAAGGGATTGCAGATTTGCAGTTTATCGTTACAGAACCTCTCTGCTTAGTCAGTGCTAAAAAAGATTATGACATGTTTCCGGATCTTATTCAATATATTTTGCTATAGCATATGAACTTATTTTTAAATCCGGACGCGGCATCCCGACCTGAAGACGAGGTGCCCTTACTCATCGTCTGAAGTTTGTTGGCCGGCTCGGTTTGGATGCTGTCTTTGATAGGAACCTATCAGTCGTTCCGAACGAGTCTTGCCTGTTGCTCCCGCAAATGGATCAGACTGAGAATAGGGAACCGCCGCAACGTTCTTCGTCTCATGAAGGATGTACATTTCATAGGTCATCCCGTCCGTTCCTCTGAGAACAATATTGTCAGTTCGCACCTCAATGATCTGCGATCCGTCCGGCAGTTTGTCGAACAACCTGAAGAAAGACTGTTCACCCTTCGATACGATGATGACCGCACCGGAAAAATCCTCCCCCCGTATCGTACCAACGAGGCTGTAGCCAGGAGGAGTGGCGGCCTGCGCATTCGCCTGAACGCTCAAAGTAAACGGAATAAAGATGAGGAAGTTTACAAGAAACAGATTCCTGACGCTTCTTTTTTTTATCGCTGTACCGTAGGGAGATGATGAAGGCATAAAAAATAATACCCTATTGGTCTATCTCTGTCAATAACACATTAAGTCAGGTAATCGATTTGGAGAAATTAGCGTGCTGCACTGCTCTGAAATTCCTTAAGGAGAGGAAACCTCTTTATCGTATCATTTTGTCGTTCTAAAACTGCTATTAATTTCTTACATCCTGCATGATAAAGACAAGAACCGTCAATGATGCTTCGATCAGAGCCATCACTCTACAAATTCGTTACATTACCTGAGCCTAACTAAAAGAAAGGTTCCGGAATATCCCATGTTGGCGTAAGCTTAATCGTATTTTGCCGAATTGGCTCTCAATTCTACCACGCTTAAAAATGATCAAAATGAGTGTTGTTACGCACGATTTAATGCGGCAGGTTGCTCCAGACTCTTTGGGCCGTCGAATGACGATGTACTCAAGGCGATGAATGTCACGGTTACAATATCCTTCGCGAAAACAAAAGACGGTATCACTACGCTGCAAGAGGTGGAAACAATATCTACATAGTTGATTTTCAAGTCCCCAAATGCTTCCGGTAAGAGAGTATGGGCGGCCAGGTTGGCGATAATGACGAGTCGACGAGGCAGGCTATTACATCGCTTGTACATGATATCAAATTGAAGGTGGGGCTATGCTTGACCGTGCGCCGCGCTTCCAATTTGCAAATCTATCTCGCGGTGCCAGCGCGTACGTACTTCCTATTACTCTTCCGATGATGAATGCCGGGGCCGACGTCGTGTCCGAACACTGGGCCGGTCTGAACCCACATTGGTTGGTGCGGCGGCCGGTGTAGGAGGTGGAGCGTCAGACCCCAACGTCTTTTCATGGGAAATAAACATATCGTAGAGAGTATCGTCGGTCCCCTTGATGGAGATGCTGTCGTCTCGCACCTGGACGAGTTGAGACCCGTCGGGCAATTTCTCGAATAATCTGAAGAAGGATTGTTCACCCTTCTCTACCTTAATAACCGCACCGGAAAAATCCCCGCTTCGTATCGTACCAATGAGATTGTAACCCGACGGAACGGCGGCCTGACCATGCACCTGATCAATCAAGTAAAGTGGAAGCACGAGGAGGATGCTGGCCAGAACAAACTTCCCGATTACCTCATGTTTGATGGAGGAGAAATGTAACATTGCAAAAAATATAAAATATTACCCCTTGGTTGCCTGCTGTCAGTAATGACATAGGGATAGTTAAACCGATTTCAGCGATGCATAATTTCAATACTTGGGGAACTCATGTAAAAAGAGACGTGCATATCGCGCCATCAGGTCTTTTTTATTATTCCCGTGGTTGAATTAGAGGGTGATTTCAGTGCCGATGCCTTCCTTGGTGAAGATTTCGAGCAGCAAGGCGTGGGGGACTCGACCGTCTATGATATGTACTTTCGCGCAGCCAGCATGCAGGGCCTCGAAACAGGATTTCGTCTTTGGCAGCATACCGCCTCCGATGGTTCCGGAATTGATAAGCGTCTCCACTTTTTTCTTGTTCAGTGTTGGAATAAGGTTGTTTTCCTTGTCGAGAATCCCCGCTTGGTCGGTAAGCAGAATGAGTTTTTCCGCCTTTAATGCTCCGGCTATTGCCCCTGCCACAAGGTCGGCATTGATATTGAAAGTCTCTCCACTTGCGCCGGTACCCACGGGCGCTATAACCGGGATAAAACCGCCCTGGTCTAAAGCTATAAGCGCTCCCGGCTTGACTTCGGTGACTTCCCCTACGAGTCCGATATCGACGATTTCGGTATCTCCGCTCTCCTCAGATTTTTTCGTTATCTTGAGTTTCCTGGCCTGGAGCAGACCACCATCTTTTCCCGTAAGGCCGACGGCTTTGCCTCCCGCCCGGTTGATGAGATTTACGATTTCCTTATTCACTTTACCGCCGAGGACCATTTCTACGATGTCCATGGTCTCCTCGTCGGTTACTCGCTGACCCGATACGAAAGTAGGCTTCTTTCCCATTCGTTCCATCGTCTTGCCGATCTGCGGTCCGCCTCCATGTACGATTATCGGATTGATGCCTATATAGCGCATCAGAACGACGTCCTGAGCAAAACCCTGTTTCAGGCTCTCGTCGACCATGGCGTTACCGCCGTACTTGATGACAAACGTCTTGCCACGGAAGGTCTGGATGTAGGGCATGGCCTCGATGAGGGTTTTCGCTTTTTCGATCAGTTTTTCCACCGGAACCTCAAAAGATCATTAAACCACAAAAGTCCTGGGAACATGGATAAAAAATACCGAGCATAAACACAAGAGTTTATCGACGAAACGATTGGATGTTCCTTTGTTCCCAGTGCGAATTGCGGGCCGCACTCACAAGATATATCTGCTCAAATCCTCACTCTTCAGAACTTCAGCCAGCCGTTCCTTTACGTACTGTGCATCAATAGAGACCTTGGATCCCTTTTTTTCAGGCGCATCAAATGAGATCTCGTCGAGCAACCTCTCCATGATCGTATGAAGCCTGCGCGCACCGATGTTCTCGGTTCGTTCATTCACCTGTGCGGCTATGCCGGCGATCTCTTCGATGGAATCGTTTGAAAAATTAAGAGTGATTTCCTCAGTGGCCATAAGCGCAATGTGCTGTTTGATGAGCGCGTTCTGCGGTTCCGTCAAGATGCGAACGAAATCCGCCTTGCCGAGGGAGTCAAGCTCAACCCGGATCGGAAAACGTCCTTGCAGCTCCGGGATGAGGTCCGACGGTTTTGATACGTGAAACGCACCTGCTGCGATAAACAGAATATGGTCGGTTTTGACCGGCCCGTATTTGGTTGAAATCGTAGATCCTTCGACGATTGGCAGCAGGTCCCGCTGCACTCCTTCACGCGACACGTCGGGACCGTGCGTTTCGCGGCCTGCGATTTTGTCGATCTCGTCGAGGAATACGATGCCGGATTGCTCGACGCGCTGGAGTGCTTCACGGGTCACCTTATCCATGTCAATAAGCTTTGCAGCCTCTTCCTGCGCAAGGAGTCTCAATCCCTCAGGGATTTTTACTTTACGGTGTTTCTTTTTTTCCGGAAGTAGCCCTCCAAGCATCTCCTTGAGGTTCATTTCAATCTCTTCCATGCCGACGTTGGAGACGATTCCGAAGGGCATAACCTTTTCCTTCGTTTCGAGCTCTACCGTGCGGCTGTCAAGCTTACCTTCACGGAGCTGCTGCCTGAGCTTCTCGCGCGTGGTTGAATGCTGCTCTTGCTGCTCTGACGTCGGAGCCTCCGATCCCGAGGAGGTCCTGAGGGGGGGGAGCAGGAGATCGAGGAGCCGCTCTTCGGCCATGGCCTCTGCTTTTTCCTTTACGATCTCGGCCATTTCGTTTTTAACCATGTTTATCCCGATTTCTGTGAGGTCGCGCACGATCGAGTCGACATCACGTCCAACGTATCCTACTTCGGTAAACTTTGAAGCTTCGATCTTGAGAAACGGTGCCTGGACCAGTTTCGCGAGCCTCCGGGCAATCTCGGTTTTTCCCACCCCCGTGGGGCCGATCATGATAATGTTCTTCGGCATAACTTCATCGCGTAATTCTTCGGACAAGCGCTGGCGTCTCCAGCGGTTTCTGAGCGCGATGGCGACGGCCCGCTTGGCATTATGCTGGCCGATAATATACTTGTCCAGCTCTTCGACAACCTGACGCGGGGTGAGCGAATTTTTCAAGAAAACCTCCAGAGTATCGTTAATAGAAGATCGTAGATGGTAGGATAGGGAGGCAGGAGAAGAGTAAATATCATCATCTCTTGCTGCTGTCTACGGTTGCTATAATTCTTCTATCGTGATCTCCTTATTCGTATAGATGCAAATATCACCGGCAATCCGTAAGGATTCTTCTACGATTGACCGCGCGTCGAGCGAAGTATGCTTCATGAGTGCCTGGGCGGCCGCAAGGGCGTAGGGGCCGCCGGAGCCAATGGACAGAATGCCCTGTTCAGGCTCGATCACGTCGCCGTTCCCGGAGAGGATAAAGGACCGTTCATTATCCGCAACGATCATCAGGGCTTCCAGTCTCCTGAGCACTCTGTCCGTTCTCCAGTCCTTGGCCAGTTCCACTGCTGCGCGTGTGAGATTGCCATGGTACTGCTCGAGTTTGGCCTCGAATTTCTCGAAGAGCGTAAACGCGTCGGCCGTCGCACCCGCGAATCCGGCGATGACTTTGTCATTGAACAATTTTCTTACTTTTTTCGCGTTGTGCTTCATTACCGTCGTCCCGACCGTCACTTGACCGTCGCCGGCTATCGCTGATTTGCCATTCCGTCTCACGGCAAGGATCGTTGTCCCGTATGCGAGTGAGGGTATTATTTCTCCCATGCTGCCTCCCTGTTGATAAACGATGCATGATGACCGATCCATGTTGGCTCAGTCTGCTTTTTTATGCTATATCCCTTACCGTGCACGATATCGATTACCTGCTCTGCGGGGGCCTTTATTTTTTTCTCGCGCGTGGATGGGCCTTATCGTAGGTCTCCATGAGCGAATCGAGATTGAGATGAGTATACCGCTGCGTTGTAGAAAGACTTGCATGTCCGAGAAGTTCCTGGATTGCCCGAAGATCAGCTCCGGATTCAAGCAAATGCGTCGCAAAACTGTGACGCAGTGTATGAGGGCTGGCTTTCTGGGCCAAGCCCAGTGATTTTCTATAATTTTCTAAAATACGCTGAACCGTTCGCGCTGTCAAGCGTTTTCCGGATGGACCCGTGAAGATTGGAGCAGGTTCTGTCCTGTCTCTTTTGCTGGCGAGGTAAGCATCGATCGCTCTAAGTGCCTTCTGCCCAATAGGAACGACCCGCTCTTTTCGCCCCTTACCCCTGATGCGGACGAGCCGGTCGTGTCGATCGATGTCGTCATGGTTCATGCCGATGAGTTCGCTAGCCCGAATTCCGGTCGAATAGAGCGTTTCGAGGACCGCTTGATCGCGAAAGGTAACATCGCTCTCGACGCGCGTCGTTGTACGTGGCGCTTCTATAAGCCGCTGCGCATCGTCTACTGTCAGCACTGCGGGAAGTCGATTCTCCCGGCGAGGTGTGCTCACGAGCCTTGCTGGATTGCCGGCGAGGATCCCTTCACGATTCAGATATTTGAAAAAAGACCTGACAGCAGACAACTTGCGTGCAATCGATGATTTCTTCGTTTCATTTTTCAGGAGGAGAGCGATGAATTGCCGGAGCGTCTGGTGGTCTATTCCCGCTGCGTCTTTGCCATTGAGAAAATCGGCGAACTGCTCAAGGTCTGAGAGATAGCTTCTCTCGGTATGGGTCGAAACGTTTTTTTCGATCTTGAGGTAACGAATGAAATCGAAGATATACTTCCTCATGCGGGTACTTTATCGTAAGACGCGGGAATTTGCAAGGGTTTCCCACCGCAAGCTGCGGATTAAAAAAATATCCCCACGATACTGCCCGAGTCAACAGATCATTTCGTGCACATCATGCTCGGACTTTCGCTGTCTGATCTTCGGACAGTGAGACCTGATCCTCAGTCTTCGGTTCTTCTTTGTACCCGCATTCTTTTTTCAAACAGGTGATTGAGACGCCGGTCTTCTTGGAATATTTTTCCACGAGGAAGGGGGCATTGCACTGCGGGCAGGGGCGGGAAAGGGGTTTGTTCCAAATGGCAAACTTGCAGTCGGGATAGTTGGCGCAGGAATAGAATATTTTCCCGAAGCGTGAGCGTCGCTCAACAAGCTTGCCGCCGTCTACAGGGCAGAGGACGCCCGTGGACATGCCTTGCGTATATTTGCACTCCGGGTAGCGTGAACAGGCGAGAAACTTGCCAAACCGGCCACGCTTAATCATCATGGCGGAGCCGCACTTGGGACATATCTCGTCGGTCGTTTCTTCGGCCGAAGCCTCGACAACCCCGTTCTCGTTTCGCACAAAAGGCCTAGTGGTTTTGCAATCGGGATATCCGCTGCAGGCGAGGAACTGGCCGTTCCTCCCCCACTTGACAACCATGGGTTTTCCGCATTTTTCGCAGACAATGTCTGTCGGGATTTGCTCGGCCTTGAAGTCCTTCATATCAGCCTGGGCTTTTTCGAGGCTTTCGCTAAATGGCTTGTAAAAGTCTTTTACTGCTTCTACCCACGGCATCTGGCCTTCTTCTATTTTGTCGAGTTCCTCCTCCATTTTGGCTGTGAACGCCACGTCCATGATAACGGGGAAATGGTTTACGAGGAGGTCGTTCACAAGAATCCCCAGTTCGGTCGGGCGAAACTTATTCTCCACCTTGTTGACGTAGTCGCGTTCCTGGATGGTCGAAATAATCGCCGCATAGGTGCTCGGTCTGCCGATGCCCTTTTCTTCGAGGGTTTTTACGAGCAATGCCTCGGAGAACCGCGGCGGAGGCTGGGTAAAGTGCTGCTTGGGATCGAGCTGGATAAGGGTAAGTTTCTCTCCCTCGTTCAGAGGCGGTAAGACAGCTTCTCCATTCTCTTCTTCCGATGGTGACTGGTCCTCGGACTTCTCTTCCATATATACGGCCATGAAGCCCATGAATTTCACAACAGACCCGGTTGCTCGAAACAGGTAGTCTTTTGCCTTGACATCTACCGCTGTCTGATCAATGACTGCGGGGTTCATCTGGCTCGCCACGAAACGGTTCCAGATGAGCTTATAGAGTTTGTACTGGTCCGGTTCTAGATGTTGTTTGATAGTATCGGGTTCGCGCAGTACCGACGTTGGCCGGACAGCCTCATGGGCCTCCTGGGCTGACTTGGCGCTGGCGTATACAGGCGGTTTTTCCGGCAGATATTCCTTGCCGTATTTATTCACAATGAACTCTCGGGCCTCTTCCTGCGCCTCTTTGCCGACGCGGGTCGAGTCGGTCCTCATGTATGTGATAAGACCGACGGTCCCTTCCTTGCCGATATCGACACCTTCGTAGAGCGATTGGGCAATGCCCATGGTCCTCTTTGATGTGAAGCCAAGCTTTCGACCTCCCTCTTGCTGAAGTTTGCTCGTCGTGAAGGGGGGAACGGGGTTGCGCCGCCGCTCTTTCTTCTCAATTTTTGAAACAATATAGGTTGCGCCTTGAAGATCAGCAAGGATTTTTTGCACCTCTTCATTGGTCTTGACTTTGAGCTTCTCCTCGTCTCTTTTAAGTAGTTTTGCCTCAAACTGCGGCGGCAGTTTTCCTTCGAGTAGGGCTGTCAGCGACCAGAACTCTTCGGGTACGAATGCTTTTATCTCCGCTTCCCGTTCGCAGATCAATCGCAGAGCCACGGACTGAACGCGACCTGCCGAAAGCCCGCGCCGCACTTTTTTCCAGAGGATGGGGCTGATCTGGTAGCCCACGAGGCGGTCAAGTACGCGTCGCGCCTGCTGGGCATCTACTTTGTTAACATCGATTTTCCCCGGGTGCTCTATGGATTGCAGAATTGCTTTTTTGGTTATTTCATTGAAGAGTACGCGGTATACTTCAGTGTTCTTAGCGCTTCCTGAAAGGACTTCGGCGACGTGGAAGGCGATGGCCTCGCCCTCACGGTCCGGGTCTGTTGCAAGCAGGATGCGATCTGCCTTTTTTGCGGCGGATTTGAGATCCTTAACGACCGGGCCCTTGCCCTTAATCTGGATATAGCTCGGCTCGAAGTTTTTTTCGATGTCTACGCCAAGCTTGCTCTTGGGTAGATCCATGATATGGCCAACTGAGGCTTTGACCGTATAGTCCTTGCCCAGATACTTGGCGATGGTCTTGGCCTTTGCAGGCGACTCAACTATGACGAGTGATTTCATTCTGATAAACCTTAAAACCTTTTCCCTTTAAGAGCGTACTCTGCAAATTGAATCGGAACCGCTCTGTCCCATTATATATATCTGCGCATTCCCCTCGGGAATGTGTTTCTTAGTTCCAGGCTGTCGTCCTGGGCTGGCGAACGATGGTTTTATCGTTCGCAACGAGTTCATGATGAGGAACAAAGAGTGTAAAAGCTATCAGTGTTTTAATATGGTCCAGCTCTATTCGTTCCGTATATACCGTCATGGCCCGTTCCAGCAGGTCCTCACACTGGTCTTTCGATATGATCCCGAGATGCGTCAGCTTTGTAACAAATCCGAAGGCGGCAATAGTGAAGCATCGGCGTTCTTCCCGGTTCATCGCTCGTAAACCAGACCGGGGTGATGTGGAAGCCGGTACAAATAATTCTTCAGATTGTCTTTGCACGAGGGTCTGCATGAGCGTCAAAGCCGAGTCTGCTTCATGAAGCCGATACCCGTCGTTCAGCAATGCCTCCATGATTTTCCCTTCTTCATCGAATAGTTCCTGCTTATTCTGCACCTGGTCTGCAATAAGCGAGAATAGGTGCATCATTCGTTCATCCACGCTAAGCTCCTGTCATACCGCACGTCACGCCTTCGTGAGGGACTTGTGTAAGAAGATCATTAACTCTTTCGTTGCAGTACGTAATTGTGCGGAGTTCTTTTCAGTCAACTGCTATAACATACTTCCCCGGGAGTTGTTTTGCAAGCCCTTTTAAGTTGAGCTCTTTTAACTCGATTCTCTTTTTACCGTTGACGCGGTTTAGAACTGGCTGTTGGGCATGAGTGATTACGAATCACCGCGGCCTGCGCCGAGTTCATGATCGGGAGAGCAACGACGTTCGACGAGTATTCTGAAAGCCATCATTCCGCGCTGTCGATGCCGCTCTTTCCGAGACAATCCGTGTGCATGGAATCAGACAGTCAAACCAAGTGCGGGCTTTCGTGCACTCAGGGTCGAAATTATACAGACTCACAGGAGATAGTCAAGTTTTTTTTTGCAGTCCTGTTCTAAATGTGATATTTTACAGTCATGGTTTCGACGTAAGTTTAAAAACGTGTCGCGGTGACATATGAATGCAAGTGGGAAATCAGCATGGATCGGATGATAAAAGCGGTTCTCTTTGATTTCGGAGGTGTCATAGCTGAAGAGGGGTTTTTTGAGGGGGTACAGGCTATTGGAAAGCAAAACGGGCTTGATCCGCAAAAGTTCTTTAGCGTTGTTGATACTCTCATCTATGAGACGGGATATCTCACCGGCGCAGCTGGCGAAGCCGAGTTTTGGAGCGTCGTAAGGAACAGGACAGGCATAACAGGCGACGATGAATCGCTGAAAGAGGAAATTCTTCGCAGATTTGTTATCAGGCCTGATATGCTGTCCGATGTCGATGCGCTGCGGACGCGCGGCGTAAGGGTTGCACTGCTCAGCGACCAGACTAACTGGCTTGATGAAATCAACAAAAGGACGCCGCTTTTTCAGCATTTCGACAGGATCTTTAATTCCTACCATGTTCACAAGAGCAAGCGTGATGCATCGGTATTCATGGATGTCTGTTCCGCTCTTGGAACCCCTCCTGAGCAAACACTCTTCATCGATGATAATATCAACCATGTCATCCGTGCTCAGCGTCAAGGGTTACGGACAATCCATTTCGTTACCAGGAAGGACTTTGAAATGCGATTACGGGAATATCTATACGGGATGACTGAAGAACAGGATGAGAATGTAGCTAAGGGAGAGATATGAAGGTAATCGCATTTAACGGAAGCCCGAGAAGGGAAGGCAACACAGAAATCCTTCTCAGTGAAGCTGTCAGGGGTGTTAAGGACCACGGCGGCAACGTGATAGTATACAATCTTGATTCGCTTAGCCTTCGAGCGTGCCTTAACTGCGGAAAATGTGACGACGAGGGGCTTTGTGTCGTCCAGGATGATATGCAGATAATTCACCAGGAGATCCGGCGTGCTGACAGGATCATTGTTTCTTCACCCATATTTTTCTTCAACGTAAGTGCTCAGACCAAAATCATGATTGACCGATGTCAGGCTTTTTGGGCAGAGAAATACGTGCATAAAAAACCGGTCCCTGCGGGAATGTTCGGACGCAAGGGGTTGCTGCTGCTGGTCGGCGGAATGAGAAAAAACGAGAAAAATGTCGGATTTCAATGTGCAGAAGCGACCGTACGAGCGTTTTTCAGGACCGTCAATGTTCAGGAACACATCACCCTTGCATTTGACGCTGTTGATAAGAAGGGAGCAATCAAGGACCATCCAACGGCATTGCACGAGGCCTATGCGGAGGGGAAAAAGCTGGTTACTCGAGATGTCACATTCTAGGCAAGCATAACCCCGGCGAAAATGTGTCTTACCCTAAGCCGCAAAAGTGGCAAGCTGGGAAGTGCTGTTCTTTGCACAGGAGATTACGGACGCGTTTTGGCAAAGTTAGTTTATGGATTTCTGCTAATTTACCAAACTCGAAAACCACCATACTTGAACCATCGGGAGAAGTCAGTTACCATGGCTGTTAGTGCTCCAGTGCTTTGCGCGCCAATTCTACGAGTCCGAACACCTTAAGATCAACAAGTGTATTCTTTCTCTGAGCTTCTCTGAGAAAATCCTGCGCCTTCCGGAGCGGGACCTCGATTACCTCGATGATCTCGTTGTCATCGCCTCCACTCTTGCCCACATGCTCCAGCTCGGTGCATAGATAAGCCCGTAGAGCCTCCGTGGACGCTCCCGTCGATATGGGTCCTTCGGCGAGGAAATCGAGTTTTCCTGCCGACCAACCTGTCTCTTCAATCAATTCACGTTTTGCTGCGACTTCCATTGATTCGTTGGACTCGACTAGGCCAGCCGGAAGTTCGATGACGTCCCGACCTACCGGAGGCCTAAACTGCTTTTCGAGAATGACGTTGCCAGTTGGCGTGACCGCAACCATGACGACGATTCCGCCGACACCCACACGCTCAAGCGCTTCCCAGGTGCGCACAATGCCATGCGCATCGCGGTAAGTTATTTCTACGGCGCTCATGAACTTGCCCTTCCAAACGATTTTTTTGCTGATGACTTCCATGATTAAATTGGTAGAGCGTAACCCGTAGAGAACAGGAAGAGCAGGGGACGGCCCGCATTGACAAAAAATAACACTTCTAGCACCAGTGGCTTTTTCCTGCAGTGTGTCTAGTGATCGTTATCCGTTGCCTTTCTCACAGCCACTTCTTCAGATCCAAAGTCAGGGCAGCGGGAATGATCGTGTCGACTTCACGGATCCGCTTTCGGCCAGCCTTCCGGAACATGTCCTTTTGCATTTCTTTTTCTTCATCGTAATGGTCGAAGATGGGGAAATCAGTCTCGGGAATGTCCTTCTTGAAATAACCGCATCCTTCGAGCCGGACCGCGCGACGCGGGCCGCGGATAGTCGGACCGAATATGCGGCAGATATGCGGCCGTTGGTTATAGATCAGACACGCGCCGTTTTCGTCAAGGGCTGGACACCGCATTTTGGCTGATCGGCGTGATATAGAGTCGATAGCGGACAGCGATTTGAGGAGGGGGTCTTTCCGTGAAAATGCTTTCTTCTTCTCAAGGATGTCGAGCTGTTTATTAGCCTTCGAGATGACGCGATTCCGAATGTCTGCCGGAACATCTTTCAATGCTGAACGAAGATGGATAGCATCGAGGAGCGTGATGTCGAAGAATCCTACCGAACAGCATTCATTACAGCCCCGTTTGCAGCCTACACCGTATTTGCTCGTTGCCTCGCGGAATTTGTCACTGGATTTTTCGAGGAACTTTGCGTATTTTTTTACAATTCGTTGCATTCTGACTTCGCCTTCCCGATACAGTAGGTAAAAGAGATAGCAGGTGATTATACGGACTTGAGGGGCTATTTGTCAATAAGAAGCATTGCCGATACGCTCTTCGAATACTTAAGATATGATAGCCTGAAGATGCACTGTCTCTGGTTTGCCCGGTTGCAGCCTACCAGGCATACAGAATAAGCGAAGGGTTCTCTAGAGAGCCCCCTGAACGTCTACGAACAAAAATGTTTATTGCAGATCCCCTCTCTGGAGGCATCTTGCTTTCCGGACGGCCCCTTCATTGGCCTGCCCCGGGGCCCTTGCCGCGACTGTTATTTCGGGCATTTGAGATCATGCGCTGGATCTCGTGACGGAATTCTTGCTGGAAGAGCAGGAACCGAGCCTGTTGTTCTATAGTCAGAATATCCTTGAGTCCGCTGTATTCCTTCTCCCGCAGTTCCTGCAAGGAACGCTGGTACTTCTGCAGCTTGTCGATAGCGGTTTTGATCCTGGTCTCGTCAATTTTTGGCGCTCTTAATAAGACTCGCATCTCGCGCATGGTTGCCATCTGCTCTTTCACAATCCCCTGGCGCTGCTGATCACAGGAATTCAGAAGGGAAGCCAGCTTTGCGCTCGTCGTGGTGTCAAGGTTCAATTTTTCCGTTAGGCGCCATATCCTGATTGTCTCAATTTTCTTTCTAATCTCTTCCCGTTGTTCTTCAGACAAGGGATTGCCCCGGCCGGGCTGAATCTCAAGCCCCGTTATGTCGTCATGCTGTCCTGCAGGGGGGCTTTGCTGAGCGAATAGAGCCGGCGTCATGGCACTGAAGATCGTTGTTATTAGCGCGAGAGAAATTAGGAATGCTCTCATCATTATCCCTCCTGCTCCCATTGATCAAGCATAATAGAAAGCCGTTCGGCTTCATTGGTATTTAATTCGGTAATTTCTTCGTAGAAATCCGTATCAGCTGTATTCGCCATAACAGGAGCAGCCTCATGGGCGATCGAGACCAGTTCACTTCTTGCCCAGGTCGCAATAGTAGCGAGCTGGTCGTGGTCTAGGTCGCTTAGAGGCACTGCGTCGGAAACCATGATCTCGTGAGCGGGCTCATCGTTCTGCGATACTGTCACTACAGGCCCTCTCTGCGGCGCTTGAACGGCAAACCACGAGATTACCAGTGCCAGTCCTACCGTACTTGCGGCTATTACCCAGCGGGGCAGGATGAGGCGCTCTGTAAGCCAAGAAAGCTCAAAAGACCATTTTCTTGCTTTCCGCGCCTTGACGGCACGAAATATGCGGCTGGGCATTTCGTCCCAGTATGCCTTGCCGGGGTCAGGAACTAATTCTTCATGCATCAAGTGAAGAAGATCCAGGTCCGCCCTGCAATCTCCGCATGATTCGAGGTGTTTCATGACCATCTCATGTTCGTGTTCGTCAAGCACCTGATCCAAATAAGAGGGGATCAATTCTTTTATGTCTTTATCATTGCACATACTGGTTTTTGCAGGCGATCGGCCACTTAGTAGATCAGTCCCGCAACGACCCTCCTACTCCTTTATGTATTGTCTTGTTTCTGACTTCCTTCTCCCGATTGCTGTCTTTTGTTCATTTCCAACATGATCGCCTTCAGCTTTCGCACACCGTGGTGAAAGTTCGCTTTTGCTGTGCCTACAGAGCATTTCATAATCCCGGCAATTTCCTCAAATTTCTTTTCACTCTGCACCCTAAGCATCAACGTGATGCGCTGTTTTTCCGGCAACCGTGCAAGAGCCTGCCGAAGCAGTTGCCGGTTCTCATTGACGATCATGGCTTCAAGCGTGCGCGGGTCCCTCTTGATAATTACGTTGTCAATAGGTACCAGCTCGATTCGCGAACGTTCGCGGTAGACGTTCTTAGCAAGGTTGATCGCGATCTGATAGAGCCAGGTTTTGAATGTCGATCTCCGCTCGAATGACTTTAAACCGGTGAACGCCTTGACAAAGGCCTTTTGCAGCAGGTCCGAAGCGTCTTCGTGATTTCCGACCATTCGGTAGAGCATTGCGTAGAGCGGCTTCTGGTATTTTTTAACCAGGTCGTCGAATGCTTCTCGCTCGCCGGCTTCGGTTCTGTTGATTAAATCGAGGTCTTCGTCCATACACGTGCCGTCTGCTGATAAATAAGACACCGCTTTCAGGAAAAGGTTGAATAGAATGCATTTATTCCGAAAAATCGTGAAGGATGCATTAGGCTGTTGAAGAGGGAAACGCATGGTATTTGCAGTTCGCCTATCCTGCCGACCATGCATCCATTGTCTGGAAACAGATACTTTACTAAGATCAACCATGTAACTACCGACAGCACTGCGCTTTTTCTCAGGCTACTTGGTTTTCAGCAGCAAGGCTTTGGAACACCTAACCTGGCATGCCAAAAAAACTGAAATGCACAATGAATGCCAACCTCCCCGGATCTCGATGGCGCTAGTATACACCTTTGCTCTCTTTGGCTATGTTGGCAGCACTCATAAAGCTCTCAAGCAGTGTTCGAGACTGATGCGGGACTACTCGGACTTCACCGGCGAGGGAGGATATCAACTCACCGATTTGGCCGATTCTCTTGCAGCATCCCGTGCGTTCCGGTACAGGCAAACACGGTTCTTTCCTGTGCGTTTGGCATGATACAGCGCGTTGTCGGCCATGGTCACCAGATCTGCCATATTCTTCGTGTCGGAAGGGAACGAACTGACGCCGATGCTGACGGTGATCCTCAACTCTCCGTCAGAGACGCGCGTTACCAGGGTTTTTTCCAGAAGATTCCTTATTCTCTCTCCCATTTGTTCTGCGCCTTTACTGTCAGTTTTTACCATGCCCACGGCGAATTCTTCGCCGCCGTAGCGCGCTATGAAGTCAGAACCGCGTGCGGTCTCTTTCAGGACTTTGGAAACAGTCTTGATTGCCACGTCGCCCACAGGGTGGCCATACCTGTCGTTAACATTCTTGAAGTTGTCAATGTCCATGAGCAAAATAGAGAAGGGGTGTGGGTCGCGGTCGAGACGTTTATATTCTTCGTGGAGTTTTTCCATGAAGGTGCGGTGGTTCAGGAGGCCGGTCAAGCCGTCGGTCCTGGCCATATCACGAATTTTCTGGTGCAGCGTGCTGTTGTCCACAACCATGGACACTTGGTTCATCAGTGTGTCCAGGAAATTCCGATGGTACTCGGTGAAAGTGTTCGTGCGGACCGAGCCCAGGAATGCCGCACCGATGAATTTATCGCGGGCGACAAGCGTTCTGCCGAATATCGATTTGATGGGCAACTGGAGCTCCTTTATGGGAAAGAGGCCGATCCCCGCGCCCCGGCCTCCGAGATCGGGATCGTGATGGATAGTGGCGACGCGGTGGTCGTGCCATTGGTTCAACATATGGGTAAGGATGGCGCTCTGTTCCAGGGGAAACCGGCTATTGGTGAACCTGGCATCATAGCCTCTCAGAGTCGTGATCAGCGCCTCTTTTGTCAGTTCATCATAGAGCAGGAAGGCGCAAAAATCGTAAGGAACTACGGACCTGATCTGCGTGGTCAGCTTTTCCAGCACTTCGCTGATCTCAAGGCTGCTGCTCAAGATCGAACTCATTTCATGGAGTGCGGCAAAGTTCTTGGCTCGAATATCGATCTCAACGGATATCCTGGTCTTTTCTATGATCTGACCGAAGAAAGGGATGAAGCGGGTCAAGGTCTCCTGGATCTTTTCCGGAAAGGCATCCTGCTCAAGACTGTCGACTGCAATGACACCAAAAACCTGACCATCTTGAACGATTGGTACCGCGAGGAATGATTTTATTGGTACTTCGCGTGTGTAATATTTGAGGCTGTTTACGGGGACAACGAGGGATGGCAGATACTGTGATTGTTTTTGGGTGGCACAGATGCCGATAAGGCCCTGGTCCCGAGTAAATTTAACCGGTGCTGTAGCCAAATCGCGGCTCTGACTCCGGATGCCCCGCAGCACATACACACCCTCCAGGCGGTCATCGAGAAAGAGTGCATAGGTATGGGCCGGCACCAGATCGGAGATCATGTCAATGAGGGCACTGAATGCGTCATTCCGTTCCCGTGCCACACCGATATAGGTTGCCTGCCGTTTTTTCTCGGTCAACGCCTCAACATTTGCACCGCCTGCGAGAGGGTCTACGGCATCGGCATCGGAAATCAACTTTGCATAATTGTCTTTTGCTGTTCTGGCCTCGTTCCTGATTGAATGGGTGATATAAGCGGTTATGAATGCAACGCCTGCAAGCGAGACACCAAAGCCTCCAAAGGAATACCAGTGGGTTGTGTCGCTCTGACCGGAACGGATGATATTGAGCGCCTCAATAGCCAGAATGAGTCCGGCCACAGGGTATGCCCAGGCGCGGCGTTGAAAAGCGGCAATCAAGGCGAGGAGAAAGTAGATCGGAAAGATCGGGGAATGAGGACCGCCGGTCAGCTGGATGAGAAAATTAAGCCCGATAATGGCGAGTATAGTGAAGAAAAAACCATTGCTATGGTCTTTGGTGAAGAGCGCCTGGTAGGAAACGGAGAACACGAGGAAAAGGAATCCTGCGAGCCAGACGACCAGCATGTGGGCCGATGTGGCCGGTTTGAGAAAAAATCCAAATCCGGCAATGATGCAGTAGACGATCAGGCCGGAGAGAACGATTTTTCTCACACTTTTCTTCTCCTATTCATCTCTTCTTCGAAGTATTTCCGATAAAGAACATCCCATTCACGGCTGCCCTCAGGAACTTTACGGGACAACGACTGGATGGTGCGGCGAGCGGCTTCGTCGGCATCATCTTCGAACTTTAACTCGTCGCTGATGGTCCGCTTGATCTCACGAAGGAGCTTTTCCTCCGGATGGAGCACATTAACGGCTCTGTCCTGTGCCAGCTTGTCCAGAATCAGGTGCGAGAGGTGAGATGTTCTGTCTTCGTTTAGCCTCACAGGACCATGCCCCGCTCTTTCGCAAGCTTCTGCTTCGTCAACTCGAACACTTTACGATAATCCATATTGCCTTTTTTGATCTCTTCCTCATGCGGGGCGAGGAGCTTTTCAACCTCCGTATTAAGTTTATCCTCTTCCAACATATTCGCGGTGATCACCCCAGCAATCTTCGAGGCGATCTCAGCCTTCGGAACAGTGTACTCGGCCAAACCTTTGTTCTCCAGGTTTGAGGCGATAGCATCAGCGATATGCTCGATCATTTCACGCGGAAGACGCATTGAATTACCTCATGTGCATTATAGCAGAAACGGCATAAAAGTGAAAAGAAAAGTGCCAAACGAAAGGAAGTGGCACCATGGATGACACCTAACGACACAGATGGTGCGTCGTATTGAGAAGCAAGACTTTTTATAATTGTTGAACAGAGCCTCGTACTTTTCTAAAGTCAGCCCAGATGTCCACGATCCCTAACGCAATGGCAAATGCGATGGACGGCATAGCCAAAACAAGCGCAAGGATCAATCCCCGCATGAATGGCCTGATACGCAACTTTTTGAGGTAAAATTCCACGATTGCGGTGCCCTGAGCAAGATACACGACAGCGAAGATAATAGCGAGGTTCCAACCGATGAGCCGTGATGTTTCATTAGGGACGACAAGTATCGCGAGCGCGACGATCAATCCCCATACCCAAGCATCGGGCGCGTGCCATAAGGCAAGAGCCGGTTGGCCTGCGAGCGGGGACGAAGCATCTTTCTTTAAAATGACCGCACGACTAATGCTATAGCATGTTGCGGCTTGGATAACGGAAGTTGCTATCGTGATGGCGGGAATGAGCATTACGAGATAGTGGATGAAGGAATCCGTTACCGAAGTGACCATGGTAGCCATATCTTTTAGTCCCATCTTGGTGTAAAGCGACGCTGCTTCTGCAATGCTTGTTCGAAGATAACCTTCTATGGCTGCGATTGGGCTCTTGCCCGCACGAGCGAAGTAGAAAGCGGCTAAGGTCCCGATGACCACTATCGGGAGAAGTCCTCCCAGGAGCGAGATCTGTTCCGGCTTCATCTGCTTGCGCACACCTTCAGCAATACCAACTGCCATTAAACCGAACGTGAACAGAAAGATGGCCGCGGCCTGCCATCCGCCGAGGACCGCGATCAGTGCCGCAGAAGTTCCAAGGGCTATAAGACCCTCAATCCTGCCGCGGCGGAGAGATACCAAAATGAGCGGAACTGGCGTTAGCAGAGCGAGCAATTGTCCAATGACGGGAATGATGAAGGCAGCTGCAAAGAGTCCCACAGACTGAATAGCCGCGATGAAGGTAGCCCGGTAATTCATGAAAATCTCCTGATAATAAAATAGACGTTTTACCGCGGATAAACACAAGAGGGACGCTAGTAGAAAGATCTTAAACGGGAAATCATCCTTCGATTTCATCAGGTCGGCGTTTCGTGTAATTTATCCGTAGCTAAAAAGAATCGCTTTGCGTCGGTATCTCCAGTAATGGAAAAGATCGCTGTACGTAAGTGAGACAAAACAAAGAAAAGGGGAAATCCAGGGTCACCTGGAAAGTAACCGCTGAGTTTCCCCTAGCTCTTATTATAATCATGAACGGCGTAGACTACGCCGACATGCCTGACTATTTCTCTCCTGCGAACGGTATCAGCGCGATGTTTCTGCATCGCTGTACCGCGACGGTTACCTCTCTCTGGTGCCGTGCGCAATTACCCGATATCCGGCGTGGAAGTATCTTACCGCGTTCGGTGATGAAGAACCGGAGTGTCTTCACGTCTTTGTAATCGACAAAGGGGGATTTGTCCACGCAGAACCGGCAGACTTTTTTCCGGACCTGGAAACGTCTCCTCTTGTCGACACCTCCCCCCCGGGAATCCCTGCCGTCACCCCTGTCTTTGCCTCTATTATCGGAACCTCTCTCAGATGGTCTCGAAGAACCTGATGGTCTTGAATGAAACTCTGCCATATTAATGTGCTCCTCTTGGAATTAGTATCAGTAATAACTGATCATGACGTCCGGTATTAAAAGGGAATATCGCCTTCATCTACCGGGGCTTCGGGCGTAGGTTCAGCATGGCTGTCGCCGCCCCCCTTGCCGCTCGACGGACGTTTGGGCATGAAGTTCACAGATTGGGCAACAACTTCCAGTTTGTTTCTCTTCTGCCCCTCCTCGGTTTCCCATCGCCGCTGCTGCAGTCTGCCATCAATGAGGACGGAATCGCCTTTATTGATGTATTGACCGCAGGACTCCGCCTGCTTCCCAAACACTACGATATCGATGTAGCTTACTTCTTCCTTGGTCTCGTCACCCTGTTTGTACTTGCGGTTGACGGCGATAGCGAAACTTGCGACCGCAATGCCATTTGGGGTGTAGCGAACCTCGGGATCACGGGTCAGATTGCCCAGCAGGATAACTTTGTTAAAGCTCGTCATGGTGCTCCCTCGATTTCCCCACGCACTGTCCCGCTCCGTACGGGAACAGAGGCGGCGGACTGGTCGTTCTGCGGTCAAACGGCTAAGCTGTTGCGGGCGGACCGCTTTCCGCGGCCTTCACTGCGTCTTTCTTTTTTGGCTTTGGCGGTTCTTTGATGCGCAGTTCTTTCTCCAGCTTGACAGTCAAAAACTTGATTACAGAGTCTGTCAGCTTGTAGGTGCGCTCGAGTTCCGCAACGGCAGCAGGAGCTGCCTTGAACTGGAAGAAGGCATAGTGGCCGCGCTTTTGCTTCTTGATCTCGTATGCCAGCTTTTTCTTGCCCCAATCCTCGAACTTCGTCATCTCGCCGCCTTGCTTGATGATGACATCCTGCATCTTCTTGATGACGTTTGCGG